>JAVHPG010000165.1:0-37077 GCA_036170455.1 Elusimicrobiales bacterium | reverse complement strand
CGTCAGGAAAGGCTGTTAAAAAAGGGAAGTTCGCTATTATACGGTAAATACTTTAACGGCCTGTAGTGCTCGTTTTTGGATAAAATTTATGCCGCTTCAGTTGTCGGGTCCGATTCTATTAGTGATTCAGGAGGGGAAGCAATTATGAAAAAACAAGGTATATTGTTTGGTTTAATAGCGGTGACAGCCGGCCTGCTCGTCTGGGCGAGGCCGCATAAATCCATCCCGGCCGACCTCAGGGACGCGGTAGCCTCCGGCGAGGCGTATGACGCCCTGTCGAAGCATGCGGAGGCCGAAGTTCCGCCCGCACCGGCTCCGCAGGTGACCTCCAAAGACGGCAAGTCTATTTATGGCAGCGATGACCGTCTGGATTATTTCGAGGCCTCCGCGGAGATGCAGAAACTGTCGGATTCCGTGGTTTCTCTCTGGGGTTCCCGCTGGGTAAGGCCTGCCGGGGACAAATACAATCTGTTCGTGGTTAAGTTCCAGAACGTCAGGGACCTATGTCCCGGCGAGAGGTTCGCTGACCAGCCTTCCGGGGCCTCCTGCTCCGGGGCCCTGGTGGGCGAAGACCTGGTCATGACCGCGGGCCACTGTATAAAGGATGAGGCCAGCTGCCAGAATACAAAATTTATTTTCGGCTTCAGGCTGAATAAAAGCGGCGAGTTCCCCGAAACCGCGTCCAAGGGTGAGGTTTACGGCTGCAAGCGGCTGGTTAAACAGGCCCTGACCACCACTACCCCGGCCCTTATTTTCCACAACCTGTTCAACGGCGGGCCGGGTCCCGACTACGCGCTGGTGCAGCTGGACAGGAAAGTTCCAAACCATAAGCCGCTGGGTATAAACAGGGGTAAAGCCGTTTCGGCCGGTAACCCGCTTTTTATCCTTGGCCATCCCATGGGGCTGCCGCTCAAGGTCTCCGGCAATGCAAAAGTCCGCGATACCTCGGCAAGGTATTTCTTCCTTTCCGATCTGGACTCCTTCGCCGGTAATTCCGGCAGCGCCGTATTCAACGGCAGGACAAAACTGATAGAAGGTATCCTGGTGCGCGGCGATAAAGACTTTCTTCCGACGCCGGCCGGCTGCAAAGTGGCCGTCGTCCAGCCGCAGGACGCCGGTAAGGGCGAATCCGTCACCAAGATCTCGGCGCTGGCGGATTATATCCCGTAAATAAGCAATAGTCGATACGCGCCTGATCCGGCGGGCAGGAGCCTGACCAGGAGGAGGTGACTCTTTGGGTCACCAAAATAAGATCCTGATCATCGCCGCGCTCGTAAGACAACCGGGTAATTGGTATGGGTATTTTGGGTATGCGCCTGAAGGCTTTAGGCTCATGTATAAGCGGCTGAGGACTTGTAAAATATAAATACGGCACAACGCTGTGCCGGTAAAGGCCAAGAGCTGGTAATCGGGAGGATAATGAAAAAGTTAATTTTGCTTAACATAAAACAATTAATGCTTTTCCTCGCTTTAATGGTGTCGTTTTCTTTCAGGGCCGGCGCGGAAGAGGGAAACCCTTCTTTTAACCAGCTCGCGGATCAGGTACGTACTCCTGCTCCTCCTGCTCCGCGGGCCGTAGAGCCTGCAATTGATACGGCACTGTCCCGTGACGCCGGAGGAGGGTATTGGGTTACGGTAAAAGCTGCCGACTCCCGCGCGCGCACCCGCCTGCTGGAGGCCGGGCTGGACATAGTCGAGATCAAAGGAGAGAACTCTTCCGGCTTCGCGGACCAGCATACCTTGGAGCTTCTTTCTTCCAGGGGCTATCCTGTTGCGAACAAGATGACCATGGCGGAATACACCGCGTCAAAGTGGAGGGGGTTTCCTGTTGCGGACGCGGCCTATCATGATTATAAGGAGACCACCGTCCTGCTTAAAAGTCTGGCCGCAGGTAATCCCGATATAGCCTCTCTCTTCTCCATCGGGAAAACCAGCGAGGGGCGCGATATCTGGTGCCTGCGGATAAATTCAAACGCCCGGTGGGAAACCCCAAGCTCTAAACCCGGGGCTTTCTTCCTTGGCAATCTTCACGCGCGTGAGCATCTTACTAACGAGGTCCCGCTGCTCCTGGCGGCCTGGCTGCTGGACCATAAAAACTCGTCCGACGTGAAAAAATATATTGATACGCTTGATATCTACATAGTCCCGATGGCGAATCCGGACGGGGTTGAGTACAACATAAAAACCGGCAGGTACATACATCATCGTAAAAACATGAGCGTGAACCAGGACAAGTCTCTGGGGGTGGATCTGAACCGCAATTTCGATTCCTGGTGGTGTGAGGCCGGCGCTTCCGATTACCCCGGCTCGGACTCTTACTGCGGCCCTAAGGTTTTTTCCGAACCTGAAAGCCGGGCCCTGAAAAGATTTATGGAGGCCAGGAAAAATCTTAAGACACTTATCAGCTATCATTCTTATTCCTCCGAGATACTCTATCCATGGGGTGGCAGCGATGCGGATGTCCCGGTCAGGGATAAGGCCGTTTTTGAAAAGTTGGGCGCGGAAATGGGCAAGCTTACCGGCTATGTCTCTCATAAATCAAGTGAAATGTATATCGCAACCGGAGATCTCTGCGACTGGGCTTACGCGGCCGGAGGGATCTTCGCTTTCACCTTTGAACTAGAAGGTGACGGCTTTTACCCAGGTTCCTTCATCATCGACTCCGCAGCAGCCAGGAACATTAAAGCCGCCGTTTATCTGCTTGGCGTAACAGATAATCCCTACGATATATAGGTGTAACAGACAGCCGGTAACTGTTAAATTGATAAATCAGATAAATCAAAGGAGATAATTATGAACAAGTCTATTTTACTCATGGCGGCGCTGCTCGCGGCGGGCGGCAATCTTAAGGCTACTGCCGGAGCATTTGAAGAGCTGACTGCGGCCGCCAAGTCCGCTCCCGGTAAACAAGAGCTTTATCCCACGGCTGTTAAAGCTATTTACGGCGAGGATAACAGGCTGGATTACTGGGAACTTCCAAAAGAGCGGAGGGAGCTTGCTGATTCCGTGGTTTCGCTCTGGCATGACGGCGTCATTACTTCCGACACTGATAAAAATTTCTTCTCCCTGGACCACCAGGCGCTTAACGAGGCCCCGAGCTCTTACTGCCCCGGAATAAATTTCGGAAACCAGAAAGCGGGCGCGCTCTGTTCCGGCTCATTAGTCGGCGAGGACCTGGTTCTTACGGCAGGTCACTGCCTGATAGATCTCCCCGAATACGGCTGCACGCACACAAAAATAGCCTTTGGGTACGACCTGGCAAAAGACGGAACTACGCCGGATAAAATACCCGCCGCCGATGTGTATTCATGTAAAGAGGTTCTCGCCCGGTATGTGGATACCGAGGTGGACAGCCAGAATCCCAGGGGAGGGGATTACGCTCTTATCAGGCTGGATAGAGAAGTGTATGGCAGAAAACCGCTAAAGATAAATATGGAAGGCGAGATAAAAACCAGGACCCCGCTATTTTTAATGGGGCACCCTAACGGCCAGCCCTTTAAGATGGCCGGCAACGCTTCGGTCCGGAACACCGACCAGAAAGACGGCTACTTTATGGCCGACCTGGACGCTTTCCATGGAAATTCAGGTTCTCCTGTTTTTAACTCCATTACAAGCGAAATAGAAGGGATACTGGTTTCCGGAGATACGGATTTTGACTACCAGTCAGACCAGGGCTGCTTTGTCTATCACGTTAACCCGCAGGACGGGGGCAGGGGGGAAGACGTCGCAAAAATTTCCCTGGTGCGCGACCTCATCGCTAAGAGCCTGAAGAAAGGCTCACTCCACAACTAGCAGTCTGCTGAAAAGCTATTGTTTTTAGGATTTTACACGTGATTTCCTGCAAAAACAACTTGTAGAGCCTTCGGCTTCCGCTCGTTTCGGGCGGACTGGGCAGTTAAATTTTAAATAAAAAAACACCCGGCTTTGCAGCCGGGTTATTTTCAGTGTTCGATATAGTGAAACTATTTTATTGCAGGGCGGTAGATAATTTCTTGCGATCTTGAAGCAGAGTCTACTATAAACCCGCAGATCTGGGGGATTTCTCCGAGAACTGTTCCATTCAGGGAAGAAGTCAGGTATATGGCGGCGAAGGCCCTGCTGCCGGTTCCGGTGGCGGAAAAGAGTGATCCGATAACGGTTCTATCCTTGCCTTTTTTTGCGTATCCCGTTATAACTATTTTTTTTAAGCCGTCCTTGCTTTCCAGCAGGACAGAAGCTCTTGGGTCAAGGATATTAGGGTTTTCCGCAGGGACCTCAAGGCCTATCCTGCTTATGCAGAACTGAGCGGGAAGCCCCAGTTTGTCCGCTTCAGGATTGGCCTCTCTTGACAGGCAATTATCTACCTGCGCATAGCTTGTCTTTACCGTTCCTTGTAATACAGCCTTGGCGGGGAGAGAGGCTTTTGGCGCGGTTGGGAGCGGAATAGCGTTTATAACCGACGCGCGTGTTCTTTCAAGCGCGCTGAAGTCCTGAGCGGAAACATTAAGAGTAGAGATTATGGCCAGAGTCGCTATGGTGAAAAGTATGTTCATTTATCCTCCTCGGATTGCCTTCATAAATATTCTAGCCTCTATTTAGATGCAATGCCTGGGCCTGAATACCGTAAATTTAAAGATTTAAGGCCTATAAGAAAATAGGTCCTTCGTCCGGATTATAAAAGGGCTGCAGGGCGACTTCTTAAGATGCCAGATTTTAAACGTTTGAAAAGGGTGGGAATAATTAATTGAAGTATTCTATTTTGTATAATTGGGTTAGAGATGTGCCGTAAAAGCTTGGGGAGCGTAATCAGCGCAAATATATGAAAATACTGATCGCAGAGGACGATGAGGGGCTAAGGATACTACTCTATGAGTTTTTGTCCGAAATGGGGCATAAAGTGGAGTCGGCGGAAAACGGGGCCGAGCTTGTAAAATTGGCTTTAAGCGTCCGGCCCGACCTTATCGTTACGGATATGCATATGCCGGAAATGACTGGGAGTTCTATGATCGCCATGCTGGATATGTATCCCGGACTTGCGGGCATTCCTGTGATAATAATTACAGGGGCTACCCAGGCGGAGCTGGCCGATATGGGGCTCCCGAGAGAGATTCCCGTTCTTTCGAAACCATTTGATTTCGAAAAGATATCTTTGGCGGTGGCCAGGGTAGAAAATCATGAATAAAATATTGGCCGTAGATGATGATAAACCGATGATAGATTTTTATTACGCTTTATTCTCAGAGGCCGGTTATGAGATTAAAACCGCACCGGATGCGGACGCCGCAATCGAATTATATCATGACTTTAAGCCCGATTTGATCGTCCTTGACGCTGAGATGCCTGGAGGAGGGGGCGAGAAGGTATTTAGGCTGGTCAGGACGATACTCGGTAGCGATATCCCGGTCATTTTCGTTACGGGGCTCCCTGACCGGATAATAGACTTCGCGCTCACCCAGACACAGGTCAGGGTTTTTCAGAAACCAGTGAAAGCCGGGGAGTTGCTCCTGGCGGTTGAAGGCCTGCTTAAACCAAGGCACTAATTTCCTGATGAAAACAACGCTAAGACTGAATTCGCTTATTGCCGCGGCGTCCCTTGTGCCGGTTCTGGCTTTCGCGGCCTGCGCGGGCTGGCTTGCCTTTGGATATCTCTGCTCCCTGGCGATTGCGATATTGGCGGCCGCTCTTTCGTCTTTTTTTGCGGCACGGATGGTAACGAGGGGCCTGGTAACCCCTATGTCTAAAATGGTTTCCGGGGTGAAGTCTTTTGTGAAGACGGATTACAGGCTTGATTCCGCGATGCCTAAAGAAGGGTGGCAGGAGTCGGAGAATCTGATCTCCGCGCTGAACCGTGTGATGCTGGAGCTCAGCGCTTACCGCGCTTTCCACCTGAACCAACTGGTGGATGAGCGCACTAAAGCCCAGGCGCTGATAGATACTATAACCGACGGGATATTGCTTGCCGACGACCGCGGGCAGCTTATTTACTCAAATCAGATAGCCCTCAAACTTCTCGGTATCCCCGGACAGGAAGCCAACATTACGCTGCCGGTCTCCGTGCAGCAGAAAGATTTTTATGGAGCCATAAGCGGGGTTATGGCCTCCCCTGAAAACTATCTTAAGGTGGAAGTCCAGGTGCAGGTTTCAGGCGACCCTTTCTTGAGCGGTCGCCTGGGGCCGGATATCCCTCTCATGGTTAAAACTTTCAGTATCACTTCGCGCCAATTCCAGCTGGCCACGCTTAAACGCCCCGGGCGCGTTATAGGCATCCGCGATATTACGGTGGAAAGGGAGATCGAGGGCGCCAGGGAGACTTTCTTCCACATGATAACGCACGATATGCGGGCGCCGCTCACAAGCATACAGGGTTACGCCGATCTTATGCGAAAATATATCACTCCGACCCCGGAGACCGAAAAGTGCCTCCAGGTGATCCGGCGTGCCTCAGCCAGACTGAACGGCATGATAGAGGATATTCTTACCACAATGAAACTTGAGAATGGAGAACTTGCGCTTAACCTTGTCGCCGCCGAAGCGGGAGAGTTGTGCTCGCGCGTCTTTGAGGTTCATGAACCATTGGCGGAGCGCAAGAATATAAAATTTTACTTTCTTCCGCCTCCGGCAAAGATAATATTTAACGCTGATACCGTTTTATTGGAGCGCGTCATAACGAATCTTGTCGGAAATTCCCTTAAGTTCACTCCGGCGGAGAAGGTCGTGAAACTCTCCTGCAGCGCGGTTCCGGGCGAGGTCGTATTCTGTGTCGAAGATGCGGGGCCGGGGATTCCCGTGGAAAAGCAGAAAGATATATTTGAAAAATATGTCCAGCTGGAAGAACATAAATATATGGGTTTTGGCCTGGGGCTCGCAATGTGCAAAATGGCCGTGGAGCTTCATAAAGGCCGCATCTGGCTGGAGTCGGAGGAGGGGAAAGGCAGCAAGTTTTATTTTGCCATCCCCATGAAGTGACGCTATGGCTAAAGTGCTAATTGTCGACGACGAAAATAGTATACGGGAACTGTTTAGATATATTTTTGAAGATGCCGGACACGAAGTCCTTCTGGCTAACAACGGCCGGGCGGCCGTAGATGTGCTGCGGGAGATTACCCCGGACTTTATAGTGCTTGACGTCTCGATGCCTGTAATGTCCGGTACGGAATTCATTATTGAGCTTAAGCGGATGGCGGTGAACAAAAAAGAGCTTAATGATATCCCTTTTGTGGTAATGACCGGGGAGAATTTCATGGAAGCGGAAATGAACAAGGTATTCGCTTCAGCCCGCGGTTTTGTATGTTTCTTCGCCAAAATGACCCCTCCCGAGCATGTGCTCGAGAAAGCGGAGAAGGTCCTTAGCGACAGATCCTGAACTGTCATCTTTTTCCACCCCGATTTCCTTAAAGAATTTTTTCGTTATTTCTTCGGGATTTATTCACAGTACTGCGATAGACTATTACCAGGGATAGTCTATGAAGAGAGAAATAACTAAAAAATCAGTCATAGCGGCCATCTGCCTGGCGGCCGTATGTTTCCCTTCTGCGGTAAATTCAGGGGACGCCGGCTCATCAGCAGCTTCTTTTCTTAAATTCTCGCCCAGCCCGCGAGGGAGCAGTATGGGGGAGGCGTACACTTCTATTGCGGAGGATGGCTATTCCGCCTGGTGGAATGCGGCAGGCTTGGGCAGTGTGGAGGGTCCGCAGGTTGCCGCTACTTATAATGATTCGATGCAGGACGTAACCAATCAGTACCTCTCAGCGGTTTATCCGGTGCGTTACGGGTCTACCATCGGGATTAACATCACCAGGCTCAGTGTGGCGCCTTTCCAGGGCTATGATGCCCAAGGCATGAAGCTCGGAAAGGTCGAATCCTCGGATATAGCTGCCGGCGCGGCCTATGGCCGGGCCCTTATCAAAGATGAAATTGAACGCCCTGTCCTGAATCTGGGAGCGGGGCTCAAATTTATTAACGAAAAACTGGATAAAGTTTCCGCAAATACTGTCGCCCTTGACCTGGGCGCTGTTTACTACATAAGGCCGGAAAATTACTGGCTGGGCAAGGCGCCGGCGCAGGAATTCCGCGTGGGATTGGCGGTAAAGAATATCGGTCCCGGGTTGAAGTTCGATAAGCGTTCCTCGCCTTTACCACTTTCTGCTACGCTGGGCGGCTCCTGGCATTCCCACCCTGGAGGCAGCGCCAGTTTAATATTCAGTCTGGACCAAACCTACTCGAATGACGAAAAATATTATGCCGGGTTCGGCGCGGAATATATGGCTTTTCAATTAATTTCTCTGCGCGCGGGCTACCGCACCGGGCAGGCTATGGGCAGCGGCCTGCGTATAGGCGTGGGGTTCCGGCTTTCCTTGATGGATATTGATTATTCCATGTCTCCTTATGGAGAACTTGGCGCTATGCATAAACTGGGAGTTTCAATGAGGCTCGGCACGCCAGCGGCCGGACAGAAGGTCTCCGGAAAGGCTCAGCGGGTGGAAAAAGCCAGGCTTATGGCCCCCAAAGAAAGCATCGAAAAGCTTGAAGTGTTCGCGAATAGCTACCTGGAACTTGCCGGCAGGGACCTCGCCGCGCGCAGGTATGTGGCAGCGGCTGGCAATATTAATAAGGCCTTTAATCTGGAGCCCGGGCTTAAAGATGGCGAATGGGGTGTCAGAGAAAAACGGCTGGCAGCCGTTATAGCCGGCCTTAAACTTGCCGATATCCCGGCCCGGGAACAGCTGCTTTCAAACAGAACGGAACAGTCTGATACAGGCGCGGAGGCTATTGCCGCTTATATAGATGGCAAGGACCTTAAGAGCTTGCTCCTCGCTCATGCGGCGCTTGGCGCCGATATCCGCGGCGACGCAGTGTTTGAAGAACTGCTTTATAGAATGAGCGACCTCGTCAGGATCCATGTCCGGCGCGAAGAGATAATGCCTAAAGAGGCGCTTATTAAAGAGAAGCTGCGGAAAGCCGCTCAAGGGTTCTACTTAAAACAATTCGATGCCGCGGCGAAGGAATGCGAAGAAGTTGCGGTGCTTGACGAGCAGAATCCCGTGGCCTGGACCAGGCTGGGGTCCGCCTACTACATGCTGGGCGATAAGGAAAAGGCGAAGAGAGCGTATCAGAAAGCGCTTGAGATAGATCCTAATGATAAGGTTACGGGGAAGTTCATGGACGCGCAGGGTTGGCGTTAGGGCTATGGAAATAATCGTTATCGCCATTATTGTATTGTCGATGTTCCTTCTGGGAGCCGGTTTCCTTGTCGTAGCCCAGGTTTCAGGTTTTATGCAGTCTTCGGTATTTAACCAACGGCAGACTTTTTCGAACAGGGTGATACAGCAGTATATAGAACGTATAGCGTTGGCGCAGGGACAGCTATATCAGCGTAAGCAGGAACTGGAAGGGATGTCCGCCCAGCTTTCCCTTTCAAACCAGGAACTGGGCCGGCTTAATGACATGAAATCCAAGTTCCTTTCCATGGTGGTGCATGACGTGCGTACTCCGTTGGCTTCTATAAGAGGGTTCAGCGAACTGCTTATAAAAAAGAGCGTGACAGAGCGGGAGGCGATGTACCTGAAGAATATCGTAAGCTCCACGGACCAGCTCGGCAGACTTATTGCCGATCTTACGGACCTGGCCATGATAGAAGCTGGCAAGCTGAAAATGGAAAAAAGCCTGTTCGACTTCCCTGAAATGCCCAGGGACACGCTCCCCGGCATATCAATAAATGCCCAGAATAAAGGGGTTGACCTGGTCGTGCATGATTATCCGGAGGGAACGCTCATAGATGGAGACAAGTTCCGTCTTTCGCAAGTGCTGATGAACCTGCTTAATAACGCTATAAAATTCACGCCTGCCGGCAAGCGCGTAGAGCTGTCCTTTAAACGGGAGGGTAAATATATGCTGGTGCTGGTAAAGGATTCAGGGATAGGGATACACCCGAGCGAAACAAAAAAAATCTTTGAAAAATTTTACCAGGCTAAGTACCAGAAAGATGAAAAACTGCGCAAGCAGGGGTGGGGGCTCGGGCTTTGCATAGCGCAGGAGATAGTGCGTTCACATAAAGGCGATATCGGGGCGGACAGCGCCGGGTTGGGCAAGGGATCGACTTTCTGGTTTAAAATACCTGTCAGCGCATAACGCCGGCAGGACTGCGGCCGGAGGAATAAAATGGATATTACAACAATGGCGGGATTTATCGGAGCGGCCGCGCTTATATTCGCCGGGGTGGCGGGCCACCAGATATCTTCATCCCTGATAAATATGCATGGTGTAGTGGTCGTTTTCGGAGGCACGATAATAGCCACGCTTATAAATACCCCCCTGAAGTATATAACCCGTGCGGCGACCGAGCTGGGTTGGATCTTCAAGGAAAATGGAGAAGCCTCTCCTGAAAAACTGATCCCCGTGCTGGTAAGCCTGGCCGAGCAATCCCGTCTGCGCGGGTTTTCCGCGCTTAAAGACGCCGATCCCGCGCTGGCGGGGGGATTTCTGAACAGGGCGGCTATCGCAGCGCTGGAATACAACGATTCTAATTTTGTCAGGCAGGTGCTGGAGCAGGAGATAAACCAGAACGTGGATGATATGAACGAAGTGACCAACGTCTATCGGACTATGGGCCTCCTCGCGCCCATGTTCGGGCTGCTGGGAACACTTATCGGCATTGTGGAAGTGCTTAAAAGCCTTGCCAACCCCGAGAGCGTAGGGCCGGCCATGGCCGTGGCTATCACCTCGGCCTTCTACGGCATTCTTTTCGCAAAC
Organism: Elusimicrobiales bacterium; assembly: GCA_036170455.1. Classification (GTDB taxonomy): domain Bacteria; phylum Elusimicrobiota; class Elusimicrobia; order Elusimicrobiales; family UBA9959; genus UBA9959. The sequence continues at coordinate 26,349 of JAVHPG010000165.1, read as the reverse complement.
GTGATTTGCGTGCCCATAGCCGGCAAACTGCGGGCAAAGGTATGGATGGAAGTGCGTATGAAATCCATGATAATGGAAGGCATCCTGGAAATTATGAAGGGAAGCGTACCGCTGGTCGTTGAAAGGCGGCTGCAATCATTTCTGTGACGAGGATAAGATTATGGTCTTTCGAACAAAAAAAGTGTTTATCAAATTAATTGCGGCGGCGGTTATCCTTGCAGTATCGCCAATTCTGCGTCCTGCGACGCTCTTTGCGCAATCGCTGCCGTTCGAGGATAAAGCCAGGTATGAGCGCACCCTCGAACAGAAGGCCGACGATGTGCTGGTGCGGCTGCTGGGGCCGAACCAGGCCAAAGTCGTTGTTGAGACTTTAATGGATTTTAACCGCACAGAGAAGCTGGAATACGCCCCTCAGGAAAAGACTGATATGTTCAAATGGCAGGCCGCAGGCGGCGACGCGCAGTCCGGAGATTACCTGCTGCCCGGTTTCCCGGCCGCCGCCACGGGAGGAGAGGAGAAAAGATCCTATAACCGCCAGATGCTGTATCCTTCCGCTTTCGTAAAACGGATGACAGTAAGCGTGATCATAAACCGAGATCTGCCCGCGGCGGATTCGGAAAATGTGCGTAAGGTGATCTCGGAAATCCTTATGCTTGACGTGAAAAGGGGCGATCAGTTGACGGTGATGAAGGCGCCGTTCGCGCCGCTGTGGCGCACGATCTGGTACACGCCTGAGACCATCAGCCTGGTCCTGAAATATGTAATGCTTGCTGTGATGGGGATAATCGCCATTATCGTGGTGGCTGTCGGTTTCCTGAAGCTTGCCGGTGCGATGAGTACCATGGCCAAGGTGCAGCAGAGTCACCAGATCACCATGGAACTGGGAAAGGATCCCGTCCCCGGAGGTTCCGGCTTGCCCGCTCTGGATTTGGGCAGTTCGATGGAAACCTCCCGTTCCGGGACTGGGCGACGCGAGGACGCCGCAGAGCCGGAAAAAGGGGATGTTGTTTTTAACGTCAAACTGGCCCAGGTGCCGTTTCTGATCAATATGATGGTAAGCGAGGATCCTGCCAATGTGGCGCTTGTTACCGCGCATCTGCCACCGGACGTGCGGAATGAGTTCATGAGAAAGCTTCCCTCCGCTTTTGCGTCCGAAGTCGTAGGTAATATGGCTAAAATGCGGTTTGTAGAGCCGGATATTATCAGTACGCTTAAGGATGAACTGGAAAGGCGGCTGAGCGGGACTGTCGGGGGGCTGGATGGGGCATTAAGCGCATTAGAGGGGGTAAACCTTAGCGCGAAGCGCGGTATGCTGGCCGAACTTCAAAAAAAATATCCTGACTTGGCGGCCGAAGTGCGGAAACATATACTGCTTCCTGAAGATATCGATATATTCAGCGACAGAGACCTTTCGCTTATTATGGCGGCTGTAAAAGTGGATGAGTGGGCGTGCGCGCTTTTCGACCTGCCGGATACGGTGAGGCAGAAGGTAAAAAGCCAGATGGCGGAAAAAACCTGGCAGATGGTGGAACAGAGCATGAGTTATGGCACCCCGTCGCAGGAAAAAACAGAAGAGGCGCTGGAACGGATAATGCAGGTAGTAATGGTACTGGTAAAGGAAGGTAAAGTCGCGAGACCGGCTGATTCAGAGAAACTGCTGGTGGCCGGAGGGAACGTCACAATCTGACCGGAGTATTTATGCCAACTCATGATAATAAAGACAAACGCGGACAGCCAAGGGCCGATTCTATCTTTTCCTCTATCACGCCTCAGTCTTCAATGCCTCCTTCCGAGGCCCGGAGTCCTGTCATGCCGGTGGTCAGTCCGGAACACCTTGCGGCGCTGAAGACCAGATTGGACCTGCTGGAGAAAAATATATCGGCGTTAATAGAGCAGAAAATGGCTGTGCCGGCGCCCGCTTCAAAGCAAGTGTCGGATCTTGTTTCCAGGTTTGATCTGCTGGAGAAAAAATTAGAGACGGAGCTCCTGAAAATATTTGAAGAGAGCCAAAAGTCATCTAAACATGACCTGCGCCCGTATGATCAATTCGAGAAATCGTGTTTACGGCTGCAGGAGTTGGGAAATAAACTAGAGGGAGTTTGCAAAATATCTACTGAAACTCAGTCGAAAGCGGATGCTGAAAATAAAGCTAGGGCGGATGTTATGGCGGAATTCGCGCGAAATACCGCCTCGCTTGAGAAGGGCTTTTCGGAGCTGCGTGGTTTTATAGGCACGCACAGAATTAAAGAAGAATCCGCTCTCAAAGAAAGCGCTTCAAGTTTTAACAACCGCGCGGAAGAGTTGGGAACAAAGATAGGAAATTTTAATAATTTAATAAAGACATTATACTCACGGGGCGAGGAAACGGAGAAGTCTCTGTCCATAACCGGGGCGAAAATGGATAAAGTATCTGAAGTGTTGGATAGAATAGATCCGGAGAAATACAATGTACATTTAAAATCGCTTCATAGGGAATTATCAGGGATAAGACTGGCGTTTAAAGAGCAATCCGACCGCTTCTGGGGGAAATCTCTGGATTTAAATATGATTGCGGAGGACTTTAAAGTGAGATCTAAAACGATGGAGACAGAGATTGAAAAAGCGGTAAACGGGAATAAAGAGTTGATGGCCGCGGCATTAGATAACATCGGCGCTATTGTCGACAGAGCGTTGGCGCGTTTTATGGCAGATCTTCAGGAAAAGAATCGGGATCAGTTCGCTCAATTAAGCTTAAGCTACGACCGCGCGCTTGGGGCTCTTAACCAGGTCGCCTTTGTGTGCTCTTCCATAGAAGGTGTTTCTAAACGACTTGGGAGATATGAAAATACGCTGAAAAACTTTATGGTGAAGGTCGGAGGCGACAGGCTTGCCGCCTTGACCGGAGTTTCCGGTATCGTTGTCAGGGAGAACTTCGGCGCAATAAATGCTATGGCAGCCGACTTCGGCCGAGAAAAAGAATATCTGGAAGCGGCCAGCAAGGAGATTAGCGATAAGTGCAGGGATGTGATACGGAGAGAGGACGGGAACATCCTCTAATGGAAAAAAATAAATCCTCTCGGTTACATTTATGAATAAAAATGGAGCAAGATCAGAAGACGTTATGGAACGTATTAAAAGCGGGTCTGTCTTCTCTTTTCTAAAAACAGAAGAGCCTTCAGCCGCCGGATTAATACTTATGAAGCAGGAGCCGGTAAGCCCGCGGGAGCTTCCGGGACAGCCGTGCTATGTTTCCGATCTAAAAAATAAACTGGCGGAACTGGAAGAAAAAATTAAACAACTCGAAACTGGCGCATTTAAGCAGATTGCTGCTACGGCAGAGGGAGAGGCCGTGGTTTCTTCTTCAGCCATGGAGACCAGGATCGCGGAACTTGAAAGCAGGTTTGGGGTGCTGTCTGAAAGCTCTCTGTCAGTTGCCGGCCTGGAGAATGCACTTAAACAAATGTTTGCAAATACAGATGGCGGCTTGGGGGCTTTGCTGGCTGAATACCGTAGTTCCTGGGAAAATAAAATAGTTAAACTGACGGAACTTGTTAAAGAGCTTGTTCTGATAATCAAACATAATCGCCAGGAGAGTTCTGATGCCGCGGCTGAATTAGAATTTAGGGTAATAAATCTAGTTGAGGAAGAGCGGCGCCGGTATGAGTCTGCCGAGGCGGAAGCAGCTGGGATGCTAAACAAACTTAAGCAAGAAGAGGGGGCGCTTAAAGCTGTTGTGGATAAAGTTACTCCTGATATGCTGATTCTAAAAAAAGACATGGTTGAATCAGTCAATAATGTCGTAACCGAATGGAATGAGCGGATGGAAGTTATAGCGGGGAAAATGCAGGGAGATATTATGTCAGCCGCAAGGGAAAAGTTCTCCGGTCTTAGAACCTCATGGGAAACCGCGAGGATTGAGATCCAAAACGCGCAGAAGACGGCTTACTGCGCCCTGGAGAAATGCGAGAAGCTGGATAAAGCACTATCCTTTCTTGATATTAAAACAGGGGTTCTTGAAAGAAAATATTCACGCTGTATTTCAGAATTGCCCAAGCCTGATATCAGCTCCGGGGAACTGTAGAAAGGTCGTTTTTTCGGTGAGATATTTATGGCGATATACAAGCAAAGACGCGATGAGGTCGAGAACCAGCTGAACAAAGGGGCTCTTTGGGCCGTTACTTACGGCGATTTAATGAGCTACCTGATGATATTCTTCCTGGTTCTCTTTTCATTTTCTGTCGCTAAAACCGACAAAACAAAAAGCCGAAAATACGAGGAGTCATTGGGTAATATCCAGAGGGCTTTCGGCGGCAAGGCTGATTCCAGGGGCCTTGAGCGCGCAAAGGCACAGGAAAAAGAGTCGCAGGTCGAGAGCAAGTTAAAAGAATCAATGCTGGTTGGGGAACTGGCCAGCCTTGTGCAGGTACAGTCCAGCGAGCGAAAAGTAAAACTGGTGCTTACGGAGGGGGTTCTTTTCGCCTCCGGTAAAGCCGACTTAAAGGACCCGGCAAGGAAGGTCTTGGCTCCCATTGCCGCCGAATTAAAAAAAATTCCGAATGACGTTATAATTGAGGGACATACCGATAATGTGCCGATAAAAGCCGGAAAGTACTCTTCCAACTGGGAACTTTCAATGGCCCGCGCCTACAGCGTGCTGCAGTTCATGCAGGAGCAGGGACTTCCTGCTAAGCACCTTGCTGGCATAGGCTACGGCGATAACCGCCCGGTGGGAGATAATGGAACTTTAGAGGGCCGCGCCAAGAACCGCCGGATAGAGATTTCGCTTATGAAAACCGATTGAGCAGTTTTTTTCTTAACGAAGCCACTTAATAGTGAACAGAGCCTGGCGGAAATGTCGTTCGCCATGCTCTTTTTAGTTTTACTAAGCGCATAATACTTAAGAATAAATTTAGTGGCCCCCAGGTTATCATCTATATACAATATTCTGAATGGTCTGTTCTGCTGTTTTTTTGTTAACGATATCTGTATACTCCCATGAAAGAAAAAAATAGTAATAGGGTAAAATCAGCGGACAGGTTTATCGTTCTCTGTAGTGTATGCGGAAAAATTAGAAAAGGTAAAGGTAAGTGGGTCGAGCAGAAATCCTCTGCCGCTAAAAGTAACGGGGTTATTTGTTCACACGGGATATGCCCGGTTTGCTCAAAAAGCCTCTACGGCAATGAACCATGGTTTAAACAATATGAGATGTATTTAGCGGGGAAGTCTCTGCCCGGGGCTGGATGCGGGGTGGGGGATAGAAAAAGGATTCTTGTTATCGATGATAATAGCGGGGTTAGGCCGCTTTTAGTTGCCGATCTGGAAACCGAGTTCCATGTGGAAGTTGCGGAGAATGGGACTGAAGGTTTGCTTTTTGCCAAGTGCTGGCAGCCTGCAGTTATACTGCTTGCTATTAATATGCCGAAGAAGTCGGGATCGGACGTTCTCCGCAGTCTGGAACTTCAGCGCGAAACCAAAAGTACCCCGGTCATTATTGTTATGGCAAGCGGATATAATGATGCAGTTCAGCGGCAACTGCGGCTTTATGGTAATTTTAAAGGATTTTTCACGAAAATGACTCCTTTTCACGAAATCAGAGAAACCGTATTGGGAGTAATCCGCTGATCTGGCTGGCTCGTCAAATTCGGTTTATATCACAACTAAGGTGTTGATACGAGGGGTGTCCTAATTTAGAGGTTTGTTGGTCGGGTTCCACAAGTAGCGGAGTTTCAGGAGGATATTATTATGAATAAAATGAAAAGAGGTTTCACGCTGATAGAGTTGCTCGTGGTCGTGCTCATCATCGGTATCCTGGCTTCCATAGCCATACCGCAATACTTTAAAGTCGTAGAGAAAGCCCGCGTGGCGGAAGCCATGTCTCTGATCTCCTCCGTCAAGTCAGCTGAGGAAAGATACCTCGCCCGCGGCGGCGTCTACACCTCCGACTTCACCAAGCTTGACATCATGTACAACGGCATGACAGCCAGAAATATCACGACCAAGTTCTTCGCTGCGGCAGTCAACGCTGGGAATTGCGCCAGCGGTCCCTGCTTTCAGATCACCGTCACCCGCCACACTACCAACTCCAGCGTGGCGGCTCGCTACGGCAACTACGCCGTTACGGCGAACGTGCCCGACCAGGCCCAGGTCAAGATGGCCGCCCCCACGGCTGCCCGGAACGAACTGATAGACTAGCTCAGTGTTGTTTCGGTTCTTTGGACAGCTCTGGGATAAAAGGCCTATAAACAGGTAGCCTAAAAGCTATCTGTTTATGGGTGCTTTCGGCCCATACGAGCCTGTCGATATTTTGATTAAATATCCTTAATGAAAACCTCAAACGCCGCCCTGATCGCGGCACTCCTCACTTTAACTACCTCCGCTTTCGCTTTCGATCTGCCAGGCTTTAATAACGCTTCAGGCGGGGCCGCCCTGCCGCCGGTAAGCCTGCCGCGCATCGACGGCTCTGAGATTCCCGGCTCGGCGGAAGCCGCCGCTGAAGTCGACCTGGAAGCCCTGCGCGCCGAGGCCGCCGCCGACCCTGCCGGATTTATAGACGAACATTCCCCCGAGGAAGTCGGCCTGGTGTTCGGCCTGCCAGGCGATTCCCGCTACGTCATTGACAGTGCCAAAGCGAAGCTTGCTTTAGTGCGCGTCCGGATAGACCTGGGAGCGCAGCGGCTGAGCGTTGAGGCGCCGAAGTTCAGCAAGGTCTTTAAGATCTCCTCCGGTCTCGCGCCCAAGTACGCTACGCCCGGCAGCGGCAAGTGCTTCGCGCCGGATTTTATACAGGCGATGCATTACTCCACTCTCTACAATAATGCCCCTATGCCTAATTCGGTTTTCTTTAACGGCAATATAGCCATGCACGGCACCGAGGCCGAGCACCTGCTGGGCAAGCCCGCCTCGCACGGGTGCATAAGGCTGTCCAAAGCCGATTCCAGGACGCTTTATGATGTGATCAAGGCGAACGGCAAAGCCAATACCAGCGTCTGCGTCGAAGGAAAAACTCCCGTAAACTGAAGCCGGCCGCTAATGAAAAAGCCCGCGCTTGTTGCGCGGGCTTTTTATTTGCAGCAGCCAGTTTAGAACTTCTTCCAGAGTTTCGCCGCCAGCTCCAGCGATTTGGCGGAGACTTCCTCCTCGTCGATATCCAGCTTCAGCTTCTTGCCTTCCATCAGGACCTTGCCGGCGGCGATCGTCGTGTCCACCGTGCTCTGGCTGATCCCGAAGATAAGGTGCCCGGCGAAGTTGGAGGCGTCCATCGGCGTGGGGGGGAGATAATCTATTATCGCGAGGTCGGCGGCGAAGCCTTCCCTGAGCTCGCCCAGGTTTTTGAAGGAACGGTTGGCTATTTTGGCGTTGTTGATGAGCAGCGCATTGGCCGCTTCCATGAAGCCCTGCGACGGGTCCCGTTTCAAGTGCTGCAGCCAAAGCGCGGCGCGCAGCTCTTCCATCATGTTCATGGTCATCGCGTCGGTACCAAGCCCAACCAGTATTCCTTTGGCGGCCATGGCGGTGATGTCCGCGATACCGACGGCGTTGTTGGCGTTGGATTGGGGGTTGTGCACGACCGCGGTCCCGGTCTCCTTCAGCGCTTCCAGCTCCGCTTCGTTTATATGCACGCAGTGCGCCGCTATGGACCTGCGCCCGAGGATGCCGAAGTCGCGGAGGCGCTCTACCACGCGCAGCTTGTGGTGCGATTCGCACTGGAGCTGGTCCGCCTGGGACTCCGCGGTGTGTATGTGGAAGCCGGCGCCCAGCTTGTGGCCGCGGTAAGCGGCCTCCTCGAGGGTTTCGTCCGAGATCGTGAAGGAGGCGTGCAGGCCGAACAAGCCCGTTATGGTATTGTCGTCCTTTTCCTGGGCCGCGGCTATGAAGGCCGCGTTCTCCTCTATGCCCTGTTTAGCTTTTTCCTTACCGTCGCGGTCGGAGACCTCGTAGCAGAGGGAGGCGCGCAGGCCGGTCTCCCGCACGGCTTTTTCTACCGCGGCCAGCGAGCCGGTTATGGCGAAAGGGCTGGCATGGTGGTCGATGATGGTGGTGGTCCCTTTGCGGACCGCGTTTATCAGGGGTATCACCGCGCTGTAGTAGGAATCGGCGTTCGTCAGCTGTTTGTCCAGTTTCCACCAGAGATTGTTCAGGATCTCGACGAAATTCCTGGACGGGGCGGCCTTGCCCAGGCCGCGGGCGAAGGTGCTGTAGAAATGCATGTGGGCGTTGATGAAGCCGGGCATTACCAGCTTGCCGGAAGCGTCGATCACTTTGGAGTACTTGCCCTTGAAGTTTTTCTGCGGGGCTATCTTCTTGATCAGCCCGTCCTCTATCAGCAGGGCGTGGCCGGTGAGGACTTTGTTCTTTTCGCCCAGCGTGGCTATGGTTCCGTTTTTTATCAGAATTGTTTTTTTCATGGTTATTCCGGGCAAACTTTGAGCTCCGCCGGGGTGCGCTTCCTCATCTTGAGCGCCCCGGAGAAGCACTTCTTTACGCAGAGCGAGCAGCCGATGCATTTTGAAGCGTCGAACTTCGGGACCTTGTTCCCGTCCAGCTTTACCGCCAGGTAGCCGCAGCGCTCGCAGTTGCCGCAGTGGCGGCAGAGGTCAGCGTCTGCGCCCGGGATATTTTTCACCGGCGTGAGGTCCGGGAAGTTGGTTATGGGGCTAGGCAGGGCGCAGCCTATGAATTCTTCCACCGACTTGAAGCCTTTTTCTTCCAGCATATGGCTGAGGCCCCAGTTAAGTTCGTCTATCACGCCGAAGCCGTACTTCATGACCACGGTGCAGAACTGCACGGACTTCGCGCCCAGGGCCAGGAAATTAGCGGCGGCTTTATAATCCATCGGCCCGCCGTTGCCGGAGATGGGCACGCCCAGGTTCACGGCCTTGGCGATGGTGAGGTTGCTTATCGGGGCCACTCCTTCGCCGCTCATTCCGACCACCATGCCTTCGTCCCAGCGGCCCTTTCCGGACAGGCGCTTGCGGAAAGAGAGCGCCGGGAAGGAATTGGCCAGCGTTATGCCGGCTTTCTTGTGTGGATATTTAGCGTAAACCTGTTTTATCGCGTTGACCACTTGCCAGATAGCGGTGACGGCTCCCGTCAGCTTGAAAAGCTTCGGGATTTCGGGGTTTGAAACTTCCATCACCCAATCTATGATCTTGGCGGCCAGCTCCGGGTCCTGGGAGACTATATCGCCCTTGGTCCCGTCGCCGCCCTGCGGGCAGGAGAGGGAATACTCTATGGCCATCGCGCCGGCCTTCTCAAGTTTAAGCGTATTGGACTGCCAGGCTTTCTTGTCGGCCTCGTCGTCGCCGGTAACCGGCCCGCCGGTCGAGGCGGCGGTCAGGCGGTCCGGGTATTCCTTCACCAGCCGCGCGACTTCGGCGCAGACCCGGTCGAGAGGATGGCCGGACACATTGTCGGAGTTGCCGTAAGTGTTCTCGGTGAAAGTGACCATGTACTCCGAAGGGATATGGATATGAAGCCCGTCGAAAGCGGTCTTCATGACCACGCCGGGCCAGCCCGCTTCGTAAGCGCGCTTTACCTGCTCGTACCCGTCGGAATGGGGGGAGGCGGAAATGATGAAGGGGGAAATAAGTTTGCGTCCGAAGAAGTCGGTTTCAAGCGAGACGGGCAGCATATCGCGTCCGGCCAGCAGGACGGTGCTTTTGAGATTATTAGGAATTGCAGGGGACTTTTTACCCTGGATGTAAGCGTGGACCTCCATCGCGGCGTTCTTGCCGGAGGCCGCGCCTTCCACTACGGTGGCTGCTCCGTTCCGGCAGTCGCCGGCCAGGAAGACGCCTTTCTGCTTTTTATCTTCGAAGACCGGCAGGTTCTTGATCGCCAGCACCACGAAAGCTATATCGGTGCGGACCTGCTCCGTCCCGGCTATGTCTTTCGCTTTATCGTCGAGCCGGACTATCTTTATCCCTTTCCCGCCCTTAAGTACCGCGGTGATGCGGCTTTTGGCGTTAATATTGATCCCCGCCTTGAGGATGTCGCGCAGCTCGTGCTCAGGCAGCTGTATGTCGCCGATGTTCTTCCGGGTGAAGATCTCGGCTTTGGCCGCGCCGAGCTCCAGCGCTTTCATTGCGCAGTCGGCTGCTACCGCGCCGCCGCCTATCACGGCCACGTTCTTCCCTTTTACTTTGTATTTTTTGAAATTGCGCAGGTATTCCAGGCCTTCCACGCCCAGGGCTTCGTTCTCTATGCCGAGCTTCAGCTGCTTCTCGACTCCGGCCGTGACTATGACCGCGTCGTACTTTTTAAGCAGCGAGGCCGGGTCTTTGATTATCGAGCCGGTTTTTATGGAGATGTCGCCCAAGGTCTTTACGAATTCTATCTCCGTGCGCAGAACTTCCTTCGGGAAGCGCTTCTCGGGTATCAAGTTGCAGGCGCCGCCCGCTTTTTTATCTTTTTCATAAATATCTATCTTGTAGCCGAGCTGGGCGAGCGTTCCGGCGGCGGCGAAGCCGGCGGGGCCGGCGCCGACCACGGCGACTTTCTTCCCGTTGGGTTTCGCCTGCCTGAACTTCGGCATCACGCCCAGTTCTTTCGCTTTCTGCACTACGGCGGCCTGCACGGCGGGTATCTGTATCGGGTTGTCGAAGAGCTTGCGGGAGCAGGCCTTTACGCAGAACCAGTCGGGGCAGACCGCGCCGCAGACGCCGCCGAAAGTGTTGTGCCCCATGATAAGGGCGGCTGACCTCTTGAAATCGGAGTTTTCCATCTGCCTCACGGCCATTATGAAGTCGGCGGGGGAACAGTCGGCGGGGCAGGCCGTCTTGCAGGGTTTCTCTTCGCAATAGAGGCAGCGCTCCGCCTCGGTCTTGAGCTGCGCGTCGGTGAGGAAAGTTATCTTGTTTTTCATTTGTTTGCCTGGCCTGCCTTTATTTTAATTTTACTATAATAATTGAGGAACTAAAATTCCAAAAAGTTCTGCTGGTGTCGCATTAAAGGACTATGACCAACAAGCGACCGGAGACCGCATAAATGAAACAAAAAACCCTTTTGATAAAGAACGCGCTCGTGCTGGCCACCATGGACGGGAAAGGCCGCGAGATAAAAGGCGGAGACGTTTATATCGAGGGGCCGGAGATAAAGAAGGTCGGAAAGAACCTCAGGGTAAAAGCCGATACTGTAATAGGCGCAAAAGGCTGCGTCGTCCTGCCAGGTTTCGTTAACACCCACCATCATCTTTACCAGACGCTTACCCGCAACCTCCCCAAGGTGCAGGACGCCAAGCTTTTCGACTGGCTCATTTACCTCTATGACATCTGGAAGCACGTAAATCCCGAGGCGATCTACGCGAGCACTCAGGTGGGCCTTGGCGAGCTTCTTCTGACCGGCTGTACGACTAGCTCCGACCATCTCTATCTTTTTCCGAAGCAGAACAGCGGCTTCTTCATAGACACCCAGATAGAGGCAGCCCGCGAGCTCGGCATGCGCTTCCACGCCACGCGCGGCTCAATGTCCCGCGGCCGCTCAAACGGCGGGCTGCCGCCCGACAGCGTGGTGCAGACCGAAGATTTCATCATGAAGGACTGCGAGCGGCTGGTGCATAAATTCCATGACGCGGAAAAGTTCGCGATGACGCGCGTAGCGCTGGCGCCCTGCTCGCCTTTCTCCGTAACGACAGAGCTTCTAAAGCTTACCGCGGTAATGGCGAAGAAATGGGGCGTGCGGATGCATACCCATTTGGCCGAGACCATAGACGAGGAAGCTTTCTGCAAAAAGCTTTTCAAAATGCGCCCGCTTGAATATATGGAATCGGTGGGCTGGGTCTCCGAAGGCAATGCCTGGTTCGCCCACTGTGTTTATATCAATGAGGCCGAAGCGAAAAAAATGGGGAAGACCCGCACCGGAGTGGCGCATTGCCCTTGCTCCAACCTCAGGCTGGGCTCAGGCATAGCGCCGATACGGATGTTTCTGAAGCATAATGTTCCTGTCGGCCTGGCCGTGGACGGTTCCGCCTCCAACGATTCCTCGGACATGCTCGGCGAGATCCGCCAGGCCATGCTGGTGCAGCGCGTAAAAGCTGGCGTCGAATCGATGCCGGCGCGCGACGCTTTCAAGCTGGCGACGCGCGGCGGAGCCTCAGTGCTTGGTCGCGCCGATATCGGCTCTATCGAGCCCGGCAAAGCCGCGGACCTCGCAATCTTCGACGTGAGCGGCCTGGATTTCGCCGGGTCCAAGTCGGACCCGCTGGCTTCGCTTCTTTTCTGCGGCAACTCTCACCGGACAAAATACACCGTAGTTAACGGCAGGGTCGTGGTCAGGAACGGCCGGCTGGTCAACGTGGATGAATTCAAACTTGCGGAGCGCGCCAATAAAGCGGCCGCTTCCCTTTACGGAAAAGCCGGCTGCTAGGGGGTAGCTGATGCTGACGGGCATTATTCTTGCGGCGGGCGGATCGGCCAGGATGGGGCGGCCTAAGGCCATACTTCAGTGGAGGGGCAAACCCTTCATAGAGCACGTTTGTTCGTCTCTGAGGAGCGCGGGAGTTGAAGATCTTGTAGCGGTCCTTGGGAGCGCCTCGAAAGAGATACTTTCTGCCTGGACCCCGGCCGGAGAGAAAGTTGCCGTGAACCTTAAGCCTGAGCATGGGCAGCTTTCTTCCCTGCGCGTCGGGCTCAGAGAGGTTTCGGAGTTCTCGGAAGCGTTTATGGTCTGCCTCGTTGACCAGCCCACGGTAGATCCCGATACTTATAAAAAGATCATAGATTGCTGGCTTGTGAATAAAGATTCCATCGTCATACCCAGGACCTTCCGCGCTTCCGATTCCCGCCTTAAGCGCGGCCATCCCCTCATCATCCCGGCGGCGCACCGCCAGCTTTGCTTCGAGGGCCCGCTGGAAAAAGGGCTGCACTGGGTGACGCACAATCCTTCCGTAAAGATCTTCGACCTTGAAGTAAAAGATCCGGAAATTATCCGCGACTTCGATACCCAGGAAGATTACGAGGCGCTTGTAAAGGCCGGCTGATGTTCCCGATACTGGTGCTTCTGGCCGTTTTCCTTCTCATCGCCGTGCGGCGGGTGGGGAGGTTCCGCTTCGAGATCTGGCAGGTGATGTGCGCCGGCGCGGCCGCCGTCCTGCTTGCCGGCGGGATAAAGCCCGCCGCGGCCCTGGCCGCGATCGACCTTGACGTGATGCTTTTCCTCTTCGGGATGTTCGCCGCCGGGCAGGTCTTCGAATTAAGCGGCTGGCTGGCGCACGCCAAGTACGAAGTGTTCAAGCGCGCCCGCACCGGGGAAAGCCTGCTTCTTCTGCTGGTTTTTTTCATGGGCATAGCCTCGGCTTTCCTGATGAACGATACGCTTGCGGTAATAGGCACGCCCGTAGCGCTGCTCCTGGCCCGCAAGCACGGCATCGCGCCCAAGGCGCTGCTGCTTGCGCTGGCATTTTCCATCACCGTCGGCAGCGTGATGAGCCCGATAGGCAATCCCCAGAACCTCCTGGTGGCGGTAAAAGGGGACGTAGCGGCGCCCTTCCTGACTTTTTTTAAATATCTCGCGATCCCCACTCTTATAAACCTGGGCGTAGTTTTCCTTCTGGTTCGCTATTTCTACCGGCAGGAATTCAGGACGGTCGCCCTGACCCATTCCCAGGAATCGGTGAAGGATAAAGAACTGGCCCTGATCGCAAAGATCACTGCGGTCGTGCTGGTCCTGATGATAGCGGCGAAAATAGCGCTGGTGTCCATAAACCCGGCGCTGGATTTCCGGCTCACCTGGATAGCCCTGGCCGCCACTCTGCCCGGCCTGGCGTTCAGCCCGCGCCGCTTCGAGATACTGCGCAAAACGGACTGGAGCACCCTGGCTTTCTTCGCTGCAATGTTCATCCTTATGCAGAGCGTCTGGGATACCGGCTTCTTTCAGGGCCTTATCTCCAGCACCGGGGCTGACATCGCCGGGCTTGGCCCGATAATGGCGGTCAGCGTGCTGATGAGCCAGCTTATTTCCAACGTTCCGCTGGTGGCCCTGTATTTGCCCGTGCTGCGGCACGCCGGGGCGGGAACCCCGGAACTGATGGCGCTCGCGGCGGCCTCCACTTTCGCCGGAAACCTGTTCATTCTCGGGGCGGCCAGCAATGTGATAATAATCCAGAACGCCGAGAAGAAAGCCGGGGCGACCATAACCTTCCTCGAGTTCGCCCGGGTCGGGGTCCCTCTCACTTGTATAAATGCCATAATATATTGGTTTTTCCTGAGATTTACATAGGAGTTGAAATGACCACCGGAACCGAAAAAACCGCGCCGAAGAAAAAGCTGGACGAGTTTTTTAGGATACTATACATCCCGTTCTTTTTGACGATGGTGAATTCCGCTTTTTTCAGGATGGCTATGGCGGCTTTCACCGGCCATGCCAAAAACGGGGGGGAACTTATCAGGATTAGCTCCGGCTCCCATTATTTCGGAGCGGGGTTCGGGCTCTCGTTCTTGTTAATGACTCTCCTTGTCTATCTCTGGGGCAGGCCGGCTCATCTTTATATCAGGAACCCGGACGAGAAACTTAAGGATAAGATCAGGGTCCGGTTGGGGAATATTTATCGGGACGCTTTCCTGATGCTGCTCATAGTGCCGGGCGGGTCGCTCCTTATCTCCGCGGTCGGCCCGGGCAGGGTTTCGGCCGCCGAGCTCGCTGCTTTAGGTGCCGCTTTCCTGGCCCAAGCCGCCCTGATAGTGGTCTATATCGACGCGCACCTCTCTAAACAGAAAACCCTTATGCACGACCTCTATTCCCCTGAGGAACTTTTTAGGCTCAGGCCAGGCTTCTCCATCCCGGCGTATTTGAAGATCTCCACCATGGTGATCGGCTTCGCTATACTTCCTTTCCTGCTTATCTATGTCGCTTTTCTAAACAGGGTGCCCTGGGACGCGCTTTCGGACAGTATAGTGCTTATGCTGTTCCTCTCTGGGGCGATGCTCCTGAGCGGTCTTTCCAGCATTTACAACGGGATGCAGGTCCCGCTGGACGGGCTGATAGTCAAAATGAAGCGTGTGGCCGGCGGGGAATTCGTAAAAACACGCATCTATTTTACCGACGAGGTGGCACATCTTAAGGCCGGGTACAACGAGATGGTGGACGGTCTGAAGGAGCGCGAGGAATTGCAGGACACTTTCGGCAAATACCTCTCCATAGAGATCGCAAGGGAGCTGATCAAAAATAAGAAAGTGAACCTGGGCGGCGAGGACATGGTGGCCGCCGTGATGTTCTGCGATATCCGGAATTTCACCCCGCTCAGCGAAAAGCTCTCCGCGTCGAAGCTGGTGGATTTCCTTAATAATTACTTCCACTATATAACCCCGCCGATAACCGCCAATAAAGGCGTTATCAACAAATTCATGGGCGACGCCGTGATGGCGATCTATACGCCGCTCCTGGGCTCCGAGGACTATGCCGCCGACGCGGTGCGCGCGGCGGTAGGGATGCGCAAAGCGCTGGCCGAGTTCAACGCCTCGGGAAAGGCTCCCTGCACCGTCGATTTCGGCATAGGGATACACGCCGGGAGACTTGTGGGCGGCAATGTCGGGACGGCCTTCCGACTGGAATATACTTTTATCGGCGATACGGTGAATATCGCCTCCAGGCTGGAGTCGAAAACTAAGGAACTGAATACCGATATAATCGTCAGCCAGGCCGCGCTTGAGATGGCCCGCGGTTCCCTCGGAACTTCGGTCTCCTTCGCTCCCCTCGGCAAGGTCGCGCTGAAGGGCAAAACCGAAACTATGGAACTGTATAGGGTGGCCTAGATAAAATTAGTAAAATAATTACGTCATGAAAGAAAACAAAAACATCATAAAACTCCTTTCCGAAGCTATAGACGGCGGCCGGGGCGCCGCTTTTGTAACCGTGATCTCGGTCGGCGGCTCCACCCCCCGCGAAGCCGGCGCCAAAATGCTGGTTTACGCCGACGGTTCTATCGAGGGCACGGTGGGCGGCGGCTCCATGGAGGCCCTGACCATAAAGCAGGCCGTGGACTGCCTGAAGAAAGGCGAGGGCGGCAAGTTTACCTTCGACCTTAAGCCCGGCGGGAATACCGGGATGATCTGCATGGGCAGCATGGAAGTTTATATCGACGTTTACAAAGATCCTCTGAAAATTCTTATACTAGGCGGCGGCCATGTCGGTGTCAAGATAGCCGAGGCCTGCCGCCTGGCTGGCTACCCGTATACCGTGGCGGACGACAGGAAAGAATTTGCCAATCCCGAGCGCTTCCCCGGAGCGCGGGCGATAATCAACGAGGCGCCCCATAAGGCCGTAGAGCTGGCCGCCCCGGATAAGGACACCTACGCCGTCATCCTTACCCGCGGGCACGCGCTGGACAGGGAATGCATGGAAGCCGTGCTGAAAACCCCGGCCGCCTACATAGGCATGATAGGCAGCGCCGACAAGGTGCGGGAGAGCTGCCGCCTGCTGGGCGAGAAAAAGGTCTATCCGCTGAAGGACAAGAGGGTGCACGCGCCCGTAGGGCTTAACCTGGGCGGGAAAACCCCGGGCGAGATCGCGGTGTCCGTGCTGGCCGAGATCATGAAGCTCCATTATAAGCGCGACGCCGCGCACATGAACGTGAAGGCCGCCGGCCGCTGACTTTTCAAGGAGCCGTTTATGCCGAGTTTTATTCTTAACCAGCGAATGGTCTTCACGGACGAAAGCCATGGCCTGGTGCTGCTTGAATTTATACGCGGCGTCGCCTGCCTGTCTGGAACCAAGGAAGCCTGCCGCGAAGGCGAATGCGGCGCCTGCACCGTGCTGGTCGGCGCCAGGCAGCCGGACGGCAGCGTGGCCTATAAGGCCTGCGCCTCCTGCCTGCTGCCCCTCGGCGACGCGGACGGCTGCCACATCGTGACCGTCGAGGGGCTCATAGGCGAGCCCCTGACGCTGGTACAGCGGCTCATAGTGGAGAACAGCGCCTCGCAGTGCGGCTTCTGCACCCCGGGCATCGTTCTGTCCCTCACTGGTTTCGCGCTGGGCAGCCGCACGCTGACCTACTCCGACGCTATAGACGCGCTGGACGGCAATATCTGCCGCTGCACCGGCTATGTTTCCATCCGCAACGCCGCGCGGGCCCTTTGCGAAAAGCTGGCGGGGTCGGATAAACAACCTCATAAGCGGCTGGGCTCTCTCATAGCCGCAGGCGTAGTCCCCGAATATTTCCGTTCCATCCCGGCGCAGCTCGCACAGCTGCGGCCCGCGTCCGCGCCTTGCGGCAAGGACGCCGTGCTGGTAGCCGGCGGCACCGACCTCTTCGTGCAGAAGCCGGAGCAGCTGCTGGAGAGCGAGCTCTGCTTCCTGTCGCGGCGCCGCGACCTGGACTATGTTCGCGCCGACGACAAGTTCCTGCGCGTTGGCGGCGCGGTCACTATCGAGGACTTCCGCCTCTCGGAGCCGGTCAGAAAGAATTTCCCGGACCTCGAGAGGGATCTCCTGCTTCATTCCTCGAGCATACTGCGCAATAAGGCCACGCTGACCGGCAATATCGTCAACGCCTCGCCGATAGCCGACGCCGCCATCATCCTGCTTGCGCTCGACGCGCGGCTGGTCGTAGAAAGCCGCGGCGGGGGCAAGCGGGAAGTTCCGCTTTCCAAGTTCTTCCTGGGTTACAAGAAAACGGACCTGGCCTGCGGCGAGCTCGTGAGCGAGATCGTGATCCCGCTGCCGCCGGGGGGAGCCCGCTACAATTTCGAGAAAGTCTCCAACCGGACTACGCTCGATATCGCGGCGGTCAATACCGCGCTCAGGGTGACTACGGGTCCAGGCGGCGCTATCACCGGCCTTATCCTGTCCGCTGGCGGCGTGGGGCCGACACCGATCCTGGTCGGGGGGCTGGAGGCTTTTTACGGGCTTAAGCCCGAAGCGGCGACGGTGGACGCCATTGCCGGGGCGGCCGAGGCCGCGGCCAGGCCGATAGACGATATCCGGGGTTCCGCGGCTTACAAGAAGCTGCTTCTGGGCCAGCTGGTGCGCGCTCATTTTGCCGCGCCCGCCGCGCCGGGGGAGGCTGTATGAAGAACGGAGATATGGAGATGCACGTGCGCGGCACGTCGCGGTTCGTGGACGATATTCCCGCTCCCGAAGGCTGCCTGCACGCGGCCCTGTATACCTCCCCGGTGGCCCGCGGCAAAATAATCTCGCTCGATATCTCCGGGGCCGCCGCCGCCCCCGGGGTAGCCGCGGTCTACACGTACCGCGACGTGCCGGGCCTCAACCAGGTAGGGCATGTGCTGAAGGACCAGCCTTTGCTTGCAATAGACAGCGTGGAATACATCGGCCAGCCCATAGCGCTGGTGGTGGCCGATACGCCGCGCAATGCCCGCAGAGCGGTGCTGCTCATCAGCGCTGACATCGAAAAACTGGAAGCTGTGTTCGATCCGCGCGAGGCGGCCGCGAAAGGCCTGATCCACGGCGCCAGGCGCGTTCTTGTGAACGGCGACCCGGAGGCCGCTTTCGCCAAGTGTAAATTCGTAGCTCAGGGGCGGCTCTCGAGCGGCCCGCAGGAACATTTTTATTTCGAAACCCAGCGCGCCCTGGCGGTGCCGGGCGAGCATGACACCATCAAGGTGCATGCCAGCGCGCAGTCTCCGGGCGCCTTCCACCGCCACCTCGCCGAAGTTCTGGGCATCCCCATGCATAAGGTCGAGCTGGACATCCGCCGGCTGGGCGGCGGGTTCGGCGGCAAGGAGTCCACGGCGGTCTGGATAGTAGCGCCCGCCCTGGCCGCGTTCATCCTTAAGCGGCCAGTGAAGCTGGTGCTGGACCGCAACGAGGATATCGCCACCACCGGCAAGCGCCACGCCTACGAATACGACTACAAGCTGGGCCTGGACGCCGAGGGGAAGATCCTGGCCTACGAGATAGACCTTTTTCAGCATGCCGGCGCCTGCGCCGATATTTCTCTGGCCGTGCTTGGCCGTTCTTTCCTGCATGTCTCCGGCTCTTACAGTATCCCTAATATCCGCATCAGCGCGGTAAGCTGCCGCACCAATATCCCTCCGAACAACGCTTTCCGCGGCTTCGGCGTCCCCCAGGGTACTTTCGCGATAGAAGCGGCCCTTAACCATGCCGCGGAACTTATGGGCCTGGAGGCGGAGATCCTCAAAGGCGGGAACCTGCTGCGTGAAGGCGACACCCTGCCTTACGGCGTAAAGCTCGACTCCGTGAACGCCGTGCGCTGCTGGCAGACGCTGGACAAGAAAGTGAATATTTCCGCGCGACGCGCGGCGGTTGTGGAATACAACAAGACCCACACCGATACTAAGCGCGGGCTTTCCGTGGTCCCGGTCAGCTTCGGCATCTCTTTCGCGCAGATGGCGCTTAACCAGGCCTCCGCGCTGGTCAATATTTACGTCGACGGCAGCGTCTCGGTAAGCACCGGGGCCGTTGAGATGGGCCAGGGCGTTAACACCAAGATCCGCGTAGTGGCGGCGCGCACGCTGGGCGCTGACGTTGAGAGGGTGCGGGTGGATACCACCAATACCTCCAGGATCCCCAACGCTTCGCCCACCTCGGCCAGCTCAGGTGCCGATCTTAACGGCATGGCCACCAAGTTCGCCTGTGAGAAACTGTACGAACGCCTGCGGGACTTCGCCGCAAAGCAGCTCGGCCAGGCCGACCCGGCCTCGATAATTATCCGTGACGGGATAATATACGCCGGCGGGAAGCCCTCCGAGCTGACTTGGGAAAAACTGGTGGCGGCAGCGCAGTGGGCGCGCGTCGACCTGTCGGAACACGCTTTCTACGCCACGCCGAACCTGCATTATGACCTTAAAACGGAACGCGGCCGGCCTTTCGCTTATTACAGCTACGCCACCTCGCTGACCGAGGTGACGCTGGACTGCTTGCGCGGAACCTACACCATAGAGGCCGTCGACGTAGTGCAGGACGTTGGAGAATCGCTCTCGCCCGAAGTGGACCTCGGCCAGATCCATGGCGCGGTGGTCCAGGGCATCGGCTGGGCCACGCTGGAACAGCTCCGTTACGGCGCCGACGGCAAAGTGCTGACCGGCGTGAGTGCCTACAAGGTCCCGGACATCAAATTCGTCCCGGAGCGCTTCGACGTGACGCTGCTGAAGGATTCCAGCAACCCCTATGCCGTGTGCAACAGCAAGGCCATAGGCGAGCCGCCTTTGGTGCACGGGCTGGGTTCTTACTTCGCCGTCCTGGAAGCGCTGCGCGGCGTGCGCCGCGACAAGGCCGCGCCGTCCCTGCCGCTTACTCCCGAGAAGGCTTTTATGTACCTGCATGCTCCGGCCGGCTGGGGGATAAAATGAAAAAGAAAATAACCCTGCGCTACTTCGCCCTGATAGGCGAGCGCCGCGGCACCCAGACCGAGGCTTATGAAACGGAGGCCGGCACCGCCCGGGAACTGCTGCATGAACTGCAATCCGGCAAGACCATCCCGCTGACCACAAATATCTCGAAAGCCGTCATTAACGGCAAAATGGCGGAGTGGGACGATCCTATCAAAGACGGCGACAAGATCACGCTGCTCTCGCCTTTCTCCGGCGGCTGACACACTCCTAAAAAAATCTCCGCCGCCGCATCTTACAATGCGGCGGCGGTATCATTCGCGTGCCTTTTATTTCTTCTTTTCTAACGCCTGGATGGCGGCCAGAACCTTTTCCGGAGTGAACGGAAACTCGTTGATTCGCGCGCCCGTGGCATTGTAGATGGCATTGCCGATGACGGGCGCCGGACCGTTGATGCAGATCTCGGACACGCTCTTGGCCCCGAAGGGCCCCGTGTCCTCGTAAGAGGGCACCAAAATGGTCTGCAGCGCCGGCCGGTCGCGCATCGAGTAGATGTGGTAGTCGGCGAAGGAAGCGTTCATCATGCGGCCGTTCCGGAAGAGGTACTGCTCGGTCAGCGCGTAGCTGATCCCGTTGAGCGTGCCGCCTTCGGTCTGGCCCTCGCACAGGGCCGGGTTCACGGCGGTGCCGCAGTCTATCGTCGAGACGTACTTGAGCACGCGGATAAAACCGGTCCAGGTGTCCACCTCGATCTCCGCGTAGTGCGCCGCGAAAGGCGGCGGCGACTTCTTGGTGATATGCGAAGCGGTGCCGATGATCTGGTACTGGTTCTTCTGGTACAGCGAATAGTTGGCGATGTCGCTGTAGCTGACTTTCTTCTTTTCGTCCTTCCTGCCGAGAACGGAGGCGTTCTCGCAGAAGACCTCCTCCACCGGCAGGCCGAGCATCTCGGCGCCGGTGGCGAGGATCTGGCGCTTGGCCTCGGCGGCGGCCTTGCGCACCGCCTCGCCCGAGAGGTAGGTGGTCGAGGAGGCGTAGGCGCCCACGTCGAAGGGTGTAAGGTCGGTGTCGGAGGAGTAAACGATCATCTTGTCGGTCGTGGTCTCCAGCTCTTCGGCGGCGATCTGGGCCAGCACGGTGTCCGAGCCGGTGCCCAGGTCGGTGGCGCCGACCGTGAGGTTGAAAGAGCCGTCCTCGTTGATCTTGATGGCGGCGGCTCCCATGTCGATATCCGGGATGGACGAGCCCTGCATCAGGCAGGCCATGCCGATGCCGCGGCGGAAGCGGCCGGTCTTGCCGCGCCAGTCCTGGCGCTGGTCCCAGCCGATGGCCGCGGCGCCCTGTACGATGCATTCGCCGAGGGCGTTCGAGCCGACGGTCATGGGTGTGCCTTCCCGGCCTTCGCCGAGAGCGGCGAAGATAGGCGAGCCTTCGTTCTCCCTGATATGGTTCAGCTCGCGGAAGGCCTTTGGGTCCATGCCGATGGCTTCGGCCATCTGGTCCATTACGGACTCGATGGCGAAGAAGGCCTGCGTGGCGCCGAAGCCCCGGTACGCGCCGCCGACGGGCAGGTTCGTGTAGTAGGACTTGCCGTCGAAGTGGATGTTCTCGCAGTGGTACAGCGGCAGGGTCTTGCCGCCGGAGCAGGAGACCACGGTGAGGCCGTGGCCGCCGTAGGCGCCGGTATTATTGATGCAGTCCAGCCCGATAGCGCTGATGGTCCCGTCTTTCTTTACGCCGGCGCGCAGGCGCACACGGAAGGGATGGCGGGTGCGGCCCGTGCGGAAGGTCTCTTCGCGGTTGAACTGCCAGAGCACCGTGCGGCCGGTGCGCAGGGCGAACATCGCGGTGACGTCGTCGAGCAGCACCTCCTGCTTGCAGCCGAAGCCGCCGCCGATGCGGGGCTTTATGACGCGGATCTTCTGCACCGGGACGCCGAGCGTCTGGGCGACGATGCGGCGGCAGTGGAACGGAACCTGCGTGGAAGTGGTGATGACGATGCGCCCCGAAGAGGCGATCTGGGCCATCGAGACATAGGGCTCGATGGGGCAGTGCTGCGCGTAGGGGGTCTCGAAGGTCTCGTCGAAAGTGAAGTCCGCGTCCTTCATTCCTTTCTCGAAGTTCCCGGCCTCGCAGCCGACCTGGGCCACGAGGTTCTTCCTGGGTTCGTAGTGGACCGGGATCGGGACGTGCGCCTCGGCCTCGTCGTGGATGACCGGGGCGCCGGGGGCCATGGCCTCGTCGATGGAGAAGACGGGTTTGAGCAGTTCGTATTCCACTTTGATGGCCTCGAGGGCGGCGAGGGCCTGCTCTTCGGTCTCGGCCGCTACGGCGGCGACGCGGTCGCCGACGAAGCGCACCTTTTTGTCGAACATGAAAGTGTCGTAAGGGGAAGGCTCGGGAAAGCCCTGGCCGGCGGTACAATGGACGATACGCGGCACATTGCCGTACCAGAGCACGGCCTTCACGCCTGGCATCTTCTCGGCTTTGCTGACGTCCATCTTCTTAATGCGCGCGTGGGCGTGGGGGCTCCAGAGCATCTTGATGATGAGGGCGTCGTTCGGGACGAAGTCCGCGACGTAGGAATCCTTGCCGAGAGCGAGCTGGAGGGCGTCGATCTTGGTTACGGAGTGGTTGACCTGCTTGAAGTTCTTCGCTTTTTCGTGCCTGTTCATTTCTTCGCCCCCTTCGAGGAGGACTTCTTCGCGGCGGCCGTCTTTTTAGCCGGCGCGGCCTCCCGGCGGTCCAGGACCTTGCGCAGCGCCACCCAGATCTTCTCGTAGCCGGTGCAGCGGCAGAGGTTGCCGTCCATGTATTCCTTGACTATCTCGTCGTTGAAATCCTTTTCGCTCTCCATCAGGGAGGTGGCGCTCATGACCATGCCCGGGATGCAGTAGCCGCACTGCACGGCGCCGGCCGCGATGAGCTCCTTCTGGAACTCGTTGGGCTTGTCGAAGGTCCCGGCGCTCTCGATGGTGCGGACCTTGCGGCCTTCGGCCTGCATGGCGTAGAACAGGCAGGCGTAGGTGGCCCGGCCGTCCACGAGCACGGTGCAGGCCCCGCAGGTGCCCTGGCCGCAGCCGTACTTGGTGCCCCGGTAGCCTTCGCGGCGCAGCAGGGTGAGGAGTTTCTCGTCGGGACGGGTGTCGAAGGTCTTCTTCTCCCCGTTGAGGGTAAAGGATACGGTGTGTGAAGTCCTGGTCATTATGCGGCCCTCCCGCGGGCGAATTCAGCGGCCCTTTCCAGAGCGTCCAGGAGCGAGACTTCAGCCAGCTGCCGCATATAGTCAGCGCTCATGCCTTCGCGCACGTTCCACTTCGCGGCGGCCCCGCCGGCGGCGGCGGCCTCCTTGAAGACGCCGGTCACAGCCTCGCGCCCTATCAGCGCGGCCTCTACGGCCGGCAGGCGCTTGGGGAAGGGGATGGCGCTGCCGGCGGCTACGCGGGCCGACTTGATAACGCCGTCCTTAAGCTCGAGCAAAGCGGCGACGGTGACCAGGGAGAAAGCGGCGGCGTTGCGGGTAGCCTTTACCGAGCCGAAGCCGTGCTGCGCCTTCAGAACGGGGATCTTCACGGCGGTGAGCAGGTCGCCGCCGGCGAACAGCCTGGCCGGCTGGGCGGAGAAATACTCGTCGGCGCTCATCTCTTTCTCCTTGCCGGAGTAGATGACCATGCGCGCGTTCATCGCGAGGAGCACCACGGGCAGGTCCGCCCAGGGGAAGACGCGGCAGATATTGCCTCCGATGGTGGAAACGTTGCGGATTTGGTGTGTTGAAATGCGCCGGCAGATCTCATGCATCGCCCAGCGGGGGCCGCGGTAGCGCTGGATGTCGGAGATAGGGGTGGCGGCGCCGATGGTGAAGAAGTCGCCTTTCTGGCGGATGTAGGAGAGCCCCAGGCCGGTCAGGTCCACGGCGGTGACCGGGGTCTTGTCGGGCATGAAATGAAGGGCGGTGCCCCCGGCGAGGGCCATGCCTTTGGGGCCCAGGCCGCGCAGGACTTTGCGCGCCTCCGGCAGGGTGGCGGGACGGATGAATTCACACAATTTCATAGATTTTCCATAGAGAATGCGGGTAAATTACTTAAATAAAAATATAGCAGATTCTGCGGCGGCTATAAAGTGCCTTTTAACGTCGTAATAGGCGGAGACGGGGGCTGTTTACACCCGCGCTTTAGTTGCCGAGAAGCCTCATTAATCCCAGCTCCTCGCGGTATTTTATTGCCGCAAGGATCAGGAAGGCCAGTATCGCAACTACGACGAAAGCGAAAGTGTCGGAGTTCACCATGCCCCGGGGCGGCGGGGGGAGTACCAGGTTCTCCTGCCGCTCACGCACGTAGTCCGCGTAGATATCGCAGGCGGAGATGAGGTAGATAGGCCGCAGGAACATCATGATCACCCCGGTGGAGATGACGATAGGCACGCCGGCCCAGAAATAGAATTTGTAGATCTGGCTTTCCACCGGCGCCCTGAAGTCGGCCAACTGGGGATATTTGATGAACATGACTATGGTTCCGATATATGTACCTATTCCTATTATCCAGCAAAGGGCGGAGTAGCCGCTGCGCAGGATCATTACGTCCACCGTCTTTGCTCGCACCAGGTCCACCGAGCGTTTCCCCGCGTCGATAAGCCCGCGGCCGGTTACCAGGCCGGGCAAAATGCCGATGGTCGCCACTTTCCAGGCATAATACAGCGCTTCGCTCATCGCTTTTTCCAGCGGGGTGCGCCTGTCGTTCTTCTTCGGCAGGCGGTCCAAAATGCGGTTCACCGTCCACCAGCCGTCTATCCAATGGAAGATCCAGAGCGGCCAGGCGCGCGGCAGCACCATTTTAAGACAGCCGGCTATAGTGGACTCCCTGCCCAGCCTGTGCTGCACGTGCACGGCGCCCATGCAGCCGGACAGGATCCCGAGCGGGAAGGCGACCAGGCCGACGCAGACGAAAGACCAGAGGAAAAGGATCAGGTCGGGCAGGGAAGCCTTCCGGGAATGTTCCGACATCTTCCAGACTTCCTCGGGGATCCAGCCTATCATCTGTACCCAGAGAAAATAGCCCGCGGCTATGCAGATCCACTGCAGCAGCGAGAAAGTTATGAGTTCCTTCTCCGTCAGGATCAGCATCGCGCCGAACTTGATCCGCGCGAGGAAGCCGGAAAGCCCCGCGCCCAGCGTAGGCCGAGAGTCGCTCATTAAAGGCGAGGCCGAGATCTCGGCCCGCACCGCTGACATCTCGGAGAAATATTCTTTCAGTCCCATAGCGTAAATCATATCAAAAGGCTGATTCTATTTGAAGCCTTATGGTTATGCCATTGCCCAAAGGTCCTATTTGCGTATAGGTCCTTTTTCAAGCTGTCTCTGGGCCCTAAGCCGCTATCGGTTCGGCGGGATTGTTTTGTTTACTTGATACTGAAGCTGAGCACCATGGTTTTGCACCAAATCATAGCGGGGAAAATTAGGAGACAATTAATGAAACAGAGAATATTCGCTAGTGTAGGTATCGCGGCGATGATGGCCGTCCTGGCCGGCTGCGACGAGATAAAATTCAACGGTTCCCTGGGCGTCACCGAGCCGATGACCTTCACCCAGTCAAGGGGTCCCGCTAACGGCCGACTCGTAGAGGTGGATCTGTCCAGGGCCGGCGGCAGCGCCGTCCTGAACCCGGGCCAGTACTCTACCAAGATCATCATGGGCCAGTCCGGCCAGGATAAGCAGATGACGATGGAAGTTTCCAACGCCAATCCCGCTACCGTCATAAAGATGAAATTCGACAAGAACATAAACCTTGGCGAAAACTTCACCCTTACCGCCGCGCAGTTAGGGCAGAACTTCGACCTGGTCGGGAACCTTATCACCAAAGTGACCCGGACCCCCGAAGAGTCCGCCTGGGAATATTGCACTACCCAGTATCCCCAGACCGTCTGCCGCTCCGCCAAGAGCGCCGACCCCGCTGCCGAGAAAGCCACCGCGGAGATCAGCAAGCTCGACTCTAAGGTCGCAGCCGGCGAGATCCCCTCCGTGCCCAATCCGCAGTATCGCCCGTACCCCGGCCAGTTCCCCGGTCAGTACCCCGGCCAGTTCAACAATACCCCGGTATACGCCCCCCACTGCAGCACCGGCGGGGTTAACCGC
>JAVHPG010000164.1:0-9918 GCA_036170455.1 Elusimicrobiales bacterium | reverse complement strand
ACCAGGCTCGCCTTCTTCCCGGTGAACATCACTGCGGCGCGCCAAAGGACCGAGACACCCAATACGCTGGTGACCGGGTCGAACAACCTGGTGAACTCCCTGCAGCAGGGCGTAGTGAAAAAATTCGACGGTACGGCCTCCGGCAACCTCAGCATCGGGGCGCTGCCCAAGCTCGGTCTCAACTATTCAAAGGGCGTAACCGACTACAGCCTGCTCAGCCGCAAGGACGACAGGGACCTTTACGCGGCGAACCTGGCCTACTCGGTACCGGGCGCCGTGCCGGTGCTGCCGCGCTCGATTAACCTTAATTATTCGCTGGGCAGCAGCAAGGTCAACTACGACGCCGGCCGCCTGGCGGTGACGAGCGGCCTGTTCGAAACCAAGGAGCGTACCGACGTCTACGGGGCCAAACTCTCCTTTATCCCCTGGAACGGCTCCTCCTTCAATCCGGGTTACTCGCTGCAGACCGCCAGGGAGGAGCGCGCGCCGCTTTCCGACCCGCTCAAGTCGGAGCGCTATAACAAATCGATGCAGCAGACCGTGGACCTGAACTCCAACCTGCTGATAGCGCGCTGGCTGAACCCGTCGGCGAACTACTCCGTCACCACCATGGAGAGCAATAACCTGAACATTACCACCGTCACGGTGGCGCAGTCTTCGGCGGTCTTCAATACGGGCAGCATCAAGAGCGTGAACCGGACCGCGCAGGGCGGCGTGAGCCTTACCCTCAACCTTAACGATCTCGTCCCCCGCAACCGCCTGCTGCGCTCCATGGTGCTTTCCTCCAACTACCAGATCCAGGACGGCGACTCCTGGACCAATGTCGAGAAGGAATACAATACCCGGCCGCGCCTCTGGCTGAGGGACTCCATGAGGCCCGCCAGCCCCTTCGCGCTGCGCAATTCCGTCACGCTGCGCGACACGGTAAGTTCCACGCAGCGGTGGCAGCCTTTCGAAGGGTACAGCTTCAAGGGCTCGGCGGCGCCGCTCAACACACTTTCGCTGACCAATAATTTCAGCAACTCGGTGCAGCGCTCCGAAGTGACCGG
The DNA here is from genome assembly GCA_036170455.1 of Elusimicrobiales bacterium. Lineage (GTDB taxonomy): Bacteria > Elusimicrobiota > Elusimicrobia > Elusimicrobiales > UBA9959 > UBA9959. The sequence goes on along the minus strand of JAVHPG010000164.1, from coordinate 8,869 downwards.
GACCATCTCAAAAAGCGTGAACCGCACCTTCCCGGACATGATACTGTCCCTCTCGCAGCTCGAAACCCTGGTGAGGGCCCGCCGCTGGGCGCAGAGCGCCACCATCAACCTGAAGTATTCCCGCAACACCAACGAGGTAAAAGCGGTTTCGCTCGACACCTCCGGGACCTACGGGACCGACCTGCGCTTCAAGCTCCTCAACAAGATCGATACCGCCGCCAGCTACAATTTGCGCCTCACCGACAAGAAGGACCTGCGCGTGAACCAGCTCACCCAGGTCACCAGGCATGACGACGCCACGCTGCAGGGAACTTTCGACTATAAAAAATTCCGCTTCACGCCGAAGATGGATTATTCCTCCGACAAAACCAAAGCCGCCCTCGGCGTAATAACGGCCAATACCAGGACGATAACTCCCAGCATGCTGATCAAGTCGGACTTCCAGCTGCCGAAAGGCCTGAAGCTGCCTTTCATGAAGAAGGCGATACTTTTCACCAACCGGATAGTCTGGACGACGACGCTCAGCTACGCGATCAAATCTTCGCCCATCACCATCGCGGACAATAACAGGCTGTTCTCGCTCAACTCCAGCGCGGACTATGAAGCGGCGAAGAACCTCCGCCTGACTTTCAACGCCGGGCTGCAGCGCTTCTGGCATAAGTATCTCAAGCAGGAGGAATACCTCTCCTACCAGGCCGGGAGCACGCTTACTTTCCAGTTCTAAGTTATCGGGACAAGAGCCGGGGGGCAGGGACAGGGGATGGGGAAAGAATGAAACCGGGAATTATAAAGGCGGGGGAATGGCTATTGAACGCGTTGCTGCCGCGGACCTGCGCGCATTGCGGGCTGGACCTGCATTACCTGGAGCCCAAGCCGCTCTGCCCGGGCTGCGCCGCCCTGCTTGAGCCGCTGCCGGAGCTCCACTGCGAGGCCTGCGGACTCCCCTTGGACTACGGCGGCGGGACCTGCCGCGACTGCCGCGGCGGCGCCCCGCGCTCGCTGGCCCTGGCCCGCTCGGCTTTCGTCTTCAACCCCCAGCTTCGCTCGCTGGTTCACACTTTCAAATACAGGGCGCGCGAAGACCTGGCGGATTTCCTGGCCGCTGAAATGGCCGCCGCCTTTACAGGTTTCCCCGAGCTGGCCCACTATACTTTCCTGGCCGCGGTCCCGCTGCACCCGGCCAAGCGCCGGGAGCGCGGCTTCAACCAGGCCGACCTGCTGGCCGCCGCGCTAGCGGCCCGCTGCAATCTTTTCAACCTGAAGGACGTCTCAACCAGGACCAGGAACACCCCGAGCCAGACCACGCTCTCCAAAGAAAAAAGAAAGTCCAACATCTCAGGCGCCTTCACCGTCCCCAAGCCCGAACTAGTGAAAGGCCGGAACATCCTGCTTATAGACGACGTAGCCACCACCCTAGCCACCCTCGACGAACTCGCCTCCGAACTAAAAAAAGCCGGCGCCCGCTCCGTCGCCGCCTACACCCTCGCCCGCGAACCATAAACCCTCCGAGCAGAGTTAGCCCTTAATACAAATTTGATTGCGGTAAGACTGCTGGCGGCCTAGCGTACGGGTAGGAACGCAAAACCGGCGTCGCGCAACACCGTGCGCGCGCCTGCCGCTCTCAGGCTCGGCGCTTACGCAAGCCTCGCCTTCCGAGGGGCTTTTGCTAACCCTACCCGTACGCTCTCCGCCAGGCTACGCAGTCTAAAGAAAAATCTACAGACTTTAAATATGAACGGAGGGGCGGCGAGGGTATGGGTTCTGAGCGACTTCTCGGAGGCCGACGCTTGCGTAAGCGCGGAGGCCGAGAGAGGAGGGCCGAGCACGGTGTGCGAGAGCCCGTGAGCGAAGGGCCCATACCCTTGCCGCCCCGACTTCGCATCTCGCGGCTCTTAATATAAATAAAAGGCCGGCGGATATCCGCCGGCTTTCCGCTTTACGCCTGGTTTAGAATTCAACGTCGAAGATGTAGGCGGAGTAGGGGGGCATCTGCTGGAGGCGGAGGCCGCCGGCCAGCTCGGCGGACTTGAAGGAGAAGAAGCGGTCGGAGAGCTCCTCGAAGAGGGCGGTGGTCTCGCCCTCGCTCTTGATATTGACGTTCACCACGCCGCAGGAAACCTCGGCGGAATAATTCACCACTATGACCTTCAGGGTCCGGCGCTGGGCCCAGGACCAGGCCAGCATATTGGCGTTGGTGGTATTTTCCTGGTCGCACGGGCGCACGTCGATCAGCGCCCATTCTCCCCCGTGGAAAGCGGGATGGTCGGTGATCTTCAGCAGCTTGGCGTAAAATTTCTTCACTTCCTGGTCCGGAGTCCGCTCATAAAGCTCGTTGAGCTGAAGCGGGATGCGCGTTTTTATGCCGTCCATCTGGTTGTCATTATAAAACCGCAGTCCTTTTATGGTAGCGACTACGACCGCGGCGGCCAGGGATTTCTGCCTGCCGAAAACGCTGATCGAGGGCTGCTCGTCGTGGTTGTCTATGAACCGCGCCGAGCGCTTCTGGTAAAGCTTCTCGGCGCGCAGGTGGCCGCGCAGCTCCTGCACTCCCTGGAAGCGGAGGCGGTCATAAGTTCCTTTGTCGTAGGTGTAATCGAAGCCTATCTGCTGCACGCGCCATTCGAGGCCCCAATAAACTTCAGCCAGGAAGATGAACCCCGGGTGTTTTTCGGTCACCACCTTGATAGCGCTCTCCCAGAACTCGTCCTGGGGCCGCTTGTAGCCGCCGCGGCGGAGAAGAGGGCCCCACGTAGTGTCGTGGATCTCGTTAAGCGTAAGCATCACCATGTCGCAGCGCACGCCGTCGGCCATGTCGGCGATCCGCAGGAGCACGGAAAGCATGCGCTCCCTGGTGGCAGGGTTGAAATAGTTGAGCTGCGCGCTGTCCGTCCAGGGCGGGAAATTAGGATCGCGCCCATAGGCTATATAGCGCTTTTTCTCCCCGTCGGCCATTTCGAAGAACCAGTCCGGGTGCGCCTTAAAATCTTCCTCAGTGCCGTTTATGAAACAATCAGGGCACTCTTTTATATAAGGGTTGTCCTTCGCGGTATGGTTGGAGACCAGGTCCACCATCAGCTTCATGCCCATGGAGTTAAGCTTCTCCTTGAGGGCTTTCAGCTCCCACTCGAAGCCGAGGTCTTCGTTAAGGCGGTACCAGTGGACGGAATAGGGAGAGGGGCCTACGGCCTCCGGCCCGAAACCGGGCGGGAGATTTTTCAGGTCCTCCAGCAGGGCCTTATCCTCGCGCGCTATGCGCCCGGATTCGGGGCTGGGCTCCCACACGCCGACCAGCCAGATTATGTCGAACCCGAGGTGGCGAAGCTCCTGCCACTCATCGTCGGGCACCGAGGAGAGTTTCATCTCGGGCAGGGAATATTTAACCCGCAGCTGCTTGAGCCACAGCCTTGTATTGATCTCTATCAAATGCGGGTTTGAACGCAACATATCCCTCCCTTATTGTTAACGGTTAAAATCGGAAATCCCCGGATAATTATAGCAAATCCGGCATCAACGGAGCTCTAAAAGACGGTATTCTCCCGGCTCCAGTCGGCCGCTGAACCCGGCCCGGGGAACCTCCGCCGCCGTCCCGTTCCAGGTTATATTCCCTATCAGGGCCAGCCGCAAGCCGGGCCTGGCCTTTGAGCTAAGGATGTAGCCGGCCCAGGCCTGCCCGGGGGCCGGCCAGAGCGGCTCTATCCCGTAGTCACCGAGTTCGGCGCGGACGCGGGCGGCCAGGGCCAGGACTTCTTTATAAGTGTTTTTAACCGCCGGGTCCCCCCCGTTCCAGTCGACCTCCGCGGGCACGCTGAAAGGAAGCGGTTTATGCTCCGCCGGGACCGCCGCGTCGTAGCCTATCTCCGCGCCCGAATACATCATGACGGAGCCCGGGTAAAGCAGCGTCAGCGCAAGAGCCGCCGGCAGGCGCCGGCCATAGATCTTCTCCGGGGCCGGTTCGTCGTGGTTGCCTATGAACATGACGGAACCCGCGCCGCCCTTCTGCCAGGCGAGGAAAGCCTGCCTGTTGAGCGAGCTCTGTATCTGGGCCGCGCTGCCGGCCTCGGTGGAATTGTACCAGCCGGTCTGCCCCTCGGGCCTCGCGTCTTCCTGCTTGCTGTAGATGGTATCGAAGCCGCAGGCGGCCAGGTCCTCCTGGTAGGCGTAGGCCTCGGCCATGAAAGCCGCCGAGGGCTTCGCGCCCTTCACGGTCCGGATTAGCTGGCGGTAGAATTCTTCGCGCGGCATGCTTTTCTGCCAGGTGCGGGCGAAAACATTGTTCAGCGCCAGGTAAGCCATATCCACCCGGAAGCCGTCCACGTCGAATTTGGTTACCCAGCCTTTAACGGTGTCCGTCATGCGGGCGCGCAGCGCCGTGTTCGAATAATTCACCTGGGCGGTATCTATCCAGCTGGAGACCCCGTTTCCGTACTCGAAGCCGCCGTGGTGCACGCAATACTTCCCGCCGTTCCAGTAACTCTCGAAATAGCTGTCCCTGGGGCAGGGCCCGTCGTAGCGGAAGCTGACGAAATAGTCAGGGTTTTCCGCCAGCAGCCTGGAGTCGAGCGAGGTATGGTTCACGACAAAATCCACGACGACCTTCAGCCCGGCCTGGTGCGCTTTTTCAACGAAACCCTTAAAATCCGCCTCGGTGCCGAGGTCCGGGTTGACGGTTCCGTGGTCGCTGACAGAATAAGGCGAGCCGCCGCCGGTGCCGGTCTGGCCCCTGACGCCTATAGGAAGTATCCCCATAGGCCACACGGTGTCGAACCCCATGCGCTTGATAACTTCGAAATCAGAGGAGCGGAATTCCCTGAAGAAAAGGGTTTTAGCGGGGTCAGACGGCGACTTGAACCCCGAAGCCGGGCGGCGGCCGTCCAGATTATAGGCGCGCGGAAAAAGCTCGTAGATGCGGGCTTTCTTCGCCCAGGCCGCGCCGTCATACCTCTCCATATTGGCCTGCAGGCCGGAGACGTAATTTCCGAGGATGGCGTCCAGGCGTGCGTTCTTCTCGCGGTCGGGCAGCTGCGAATTTTTTAATTCAGAGAGCGCCGCGCGCAATTCTCCCGTCCAGGAGACGGGCTTAAGCAGCCCGTCCAGGTAAATAAAATAATCGTTGAGCTGGCCGGAGAAGGCCGCCTCGCCGTATTTTCCCTCCAGCTCTTTCTTGGTCCAGAGGAAACCCTCCAGTCCTACGCTCTGCGCCTGGGCCGTCCAGCCTTCGCCGGAATTCCTGAAAATAAAATGCCGGGTTTTCGGGGAAGGACCGTCCCAGGCCCCCGTGGAGAGGACTTCCTTCATCTGCCTGAGGAAATCGGCGCCGGCGTCGCGCTCTTTCCCCGCCGCCGTACCTTCGGGCGCCGGCAGCTGTGAATTCCCGTCGAACAGCGCGGACGCGCCGCTGCGCTCCGCTTCCGGGCCGGAGGCAAAAACTCCCGGCGGCAGCGTCAGCAGCAGCAGGCTTATCGAGCTTAACAGAAGACGGTATAACCCCATCGTAGAGGTTATACCACGCGGAAAACCGGGGAACGAGGGCAGAAAGACCCGCTCTTTTTACCCTAAAGGCCCAAGCCCGGTTTAAACCCTGCTTTCCGGCTTAAGCCAGTACAGGGCCAGTTTATAGGTTACGGCGCTGAAGAGCAGGATCAGGAAAACCCCCGAGAGCACCACCCGCCAGGCCCAGGAGGAAGCTTTGCGCGCGGGCAGGTCGGCGGCATCCATTATTTCGTAGATCCACCATTTCGAGCCGCCCACATTGGAGACTGAGACCAGCAGCACGCGGCCGCGGAAATAAACCTCGCTCGCGAAACTTGAAGTATCGCGCGCGGCGGCCAGCGAAAGTAATTTTACGACCTCGGCCGGGGCTTTGAGCCCCGGCTTCACTATGGACATGCTCATCGAATCCGCTATCACCTGCCCGCCCATATCCACAAGGCCGAAATTACCGTAGGAATTGCGGCCCATCAGGCGGACCACTTCGCCCACATAGGCGAGGCTGAGCCTGCCCGCCAGGTAAAAAGCCGGGCCGGAACCGCTGTTAATAAGCGGTTCGGCAAGCACCAGCGCCGGGGGCGTGTATTCACCGTACTCGACTGCCCCGGCGGGAGAAAGAGTCTGCTTCGCTTCCGAGAAGACCTGGCTCTTGGAATAATCCAGGCGCGACTTGACGCTCTTGTCGGCCGAAAAGCGGGCCAGCTCGGCGCCGGACGAACCCAGCAGGGCGAGTTCGGAATAGATGAACGGGTTCGAATTGACCCTCGCGGCCAGCTCTTCCTTTATAGCCGCGGCCGCGGGCTTGCTCCCGGCCAGCCGGTAAAGGCTGTAATTCAGATTAAGCACGTCGGAAATTATCCCCGCGCCGGTATTGGTGCGCAGCTCGAGGTAGCTCAGCGTGTCCTTTTTCTGCAGCTCGCTCTCCCCGTAGATGAAGTGGCTGCTCAAGATCAGGAAGGGCGCCATAAAAAGCGCGATCACCGCGGCGACGAATTTATATTTATTGTTTTCAGTCATTTGTAGCCATCCTTAAGTTCCTATGCTTTACCGCCGCGGCCCGGAGCCGCCGTTTTTCCCGCGGCCCATTTCTGCAGGCCGCCCTCGAACCAGGCCAGCGTTTCCTGGAAACCCAGCCCTGCCAGGGCGCAAAGCGCCCACAGGGAGCAGAGATAATACCTGAATTCTATCCCTCCGCTGGCCGGGACCTGCTTTATGTCCGCCAGCGGCAGCACCGGCAGCAGAGCGGCTGCCAGGAAAATGAGCAGGCCGTCCTTTTTGGTGACAAAAGCCGCGTAAATCCCGAGGAAAAGCGGGATCACCAGCCACTTGTAATAAATAACCCGCGGCAGTTCATAGGCCAGGCTGCGTCCCAGCCCGGAGAAAACGCCGCGCGCCGCGCCCGCGGCCCCGTCGCGGAAAACGAAAGCGGGGACGCCGAGCGGGGCCTTCGGCGCTTCGTCCCAGGACCCGTAAGCGTACTTGTCGATATTCGCCCAGCGGCGCAGGCTGAGCTCCTGGGCGTACAGGAAATTGCCGTAGCGCGCGCGCTGGTAAACGACATAGGGCAGCACGAGAAGCAAAGAGAGGCCCAGGGAGAGCGCGGCTGACTTAAGGCCGGCGGCCGAGCGCCTGCCGGTCCAGGTCAGGCCCGCGATCAGAAGCAGCGCCCAGGCCGCGTCCAGCCGGCTCAGGCAGGCCAACCCGCCGTAAAGCCCGGCCAGCAGCGCCGCCCGGCGCGACGGCTCCGGGGCGCCGGAGTAATGCCAGAAAAGAAGCAGGAAAAAAAGCGAATAAAGGTGGGAGCCGCCCTGCATGGCATAGAAGCAAAGCAGCGGGTTCGCGGCCAGGAAAAGCGCCGCGATCAAGGCACATTGCCAGCCGAAGCGGGCGCGCAGCACGAAGACTGTCAGCAGAACTACGGCCGCGAAAACGGCCAGCCCCTCCGCCCTTACGGCTGAGTCAGGGTCGGCGCCGGCCGCCATAGCCAGCTTCAGGGCGAAGACGGGCAAAGGCTCGGCGACGCCGGAATCGTAAAACCAGGAGGACTGGACGGCCAGCAGGGAGCGCGAAGCGGCCTCCCTGAAAGGTTCATGCCTGTAGACTTTCCACGAGGCCGCCAGGCTGTAAAGAAGGGCGACGGCCACAAGGATGGAGAGCGTCCCGGCAAAGACGCTGTCCCTGTTGAATTTATTAAGGGCCTCTAGCAATTTCTCCATCGTAATTTTGGCCGCCTGTTACGCATAGCGTCTGTTGCGGGACCGGCATAGCCTTTGGCAACCCCTGTTATTAATTGTAGTATATAAAACAACCGACTGACTGTATAAGGACTTTACATGCGTGAAATCACCCTGGAATTCAAGAAAATAGTGGGCGAGGGCAAGGCCCTGGGCAGGAGCGAGGGCAAAGTGGTGTTCTGCTACGGCGTGCTGCCGGAAGAGACCGCCCGCGTAAATATCACCTTCGAAAAAAAGAATTTCGCGGAAGCCGAACTCCTTGAAATAATAAAGCCCTCCCCTAAGCGCATAGCCCCCAGGGAGGACCATTACCTCAGCTGCTCTCCCTGGCAGGTTATGGACTACGCTTTCCAGTGCGAAACGAAAAAAGGCCTGATAGAGGACCTGCTTTACCAGACCACCAAGGAAACCATCCGCCTGGACAAGTTCTACGCCGCCAAGGAAGCCTTCGGCTACCGCACCAAGATCGAATACAGCTTCACCGGAGAGCCGGGCGCGCTCTCTTTCGCTTTCCACAAGCGCGGCAATTACCGCGAAAAATACCTGCTGCCGGAAGGCTGCGCTCTTATAAGCCAGGGCACCAATGCCGCCGCGCTGAGGGTGCTGAAAATACTTAACGACCTCAAGCTTTCAACTGCCGACCTGAAGACGCTGATCATCCGCGAAGCCAAGAACCCCGGCTCGCGCGTGGCCGCGCTGTACATGAAGCGGCAGGATATCGTCCTGCCCGAGATGAACATAGAAGGCCTGGATGGCTTCCTGGCTATTTACTCGAACCCGATAAGCTCCACGAGCCAGGTGGACGGGATAGTTAACTCCTGGGGCAATGACTTCGTCACCGAGGAACTGCTGGGAACCAAGTTCTCCTACGGCTTCGACTGCTTCTTCCAGAACAACATGGACCTTTTCGCGGAAGCGCTGAAAGAGATCCGCGACGCTTCCTTCAAGTGCGGAAAAATCGTGGACCTGTATTCGGGCGTGGGCGTGATAGGCCTGACGCTGCGGGACCTGGCGGACAAGGTTTACGCCGTGGAATCCTCGGCTAATTCGGCGAAATACGCCGCGCTTAACGCCTCGGCCAACAAGGCCTATAATTTTGAAATGGTCTGTTCGCTTTCGGAGAAGACCGAAGAAGGGCTCTTCGACGG
>JAVHPG010000163.1:0-2015 GCA_036170455.1 Elusimicrobiales bacterium | reverse complement strand
GGACGCCAAGGGAGAAGCACGATGAGAGGGGCCCTGCGGGGCCGGAGGTCGAGCGCCGGATGCGCCCTGCGTGGAAGCGCAGGCTCACGCCACCCCCAATCTCCTCTCCCTTGGCGTCCTTGGGTGCGTCAGGCAAGCCTGACTTGACTCGTCAACTGTGAGGTGTTGGCCATGTAAATTGCCCGTTCGACATGTAGGCGACTAGGCGGCGGCTCGGGGCGACCCGAGCGTCGAAGCCCTGGAAGCCGAAGGCGTGGGCCGCAAGCATTGAACCCGATTCGGCCTCGTTACAAACAACGGAAGTGGCCTTCCTCCCTAAGAATGGGCGGTCTGTCACCGGCGACGTAGCAACGGGCACGTTCAGTCGCCGGGCTTCCCGGGGTGGTTGGGGGCAGCGCACGCCGAAAGTCAAGTCCAGAACCTGAGAGATCCGACGCGGTGGGTGGAACCCAACGCCCCCGTGAGGGCAAGCGGCGGCGTCGGAAGTCGGCGGGGCGCGTAGTAGCGGTGAAGCGGGTAACGACCGTGGAGCCAAGGGGCCCTGCCGGACACATGCAAGAACCAACAAGAGGAGAGCCGATTGGATCAACATGGTCCCGCTACGGAGCAGGAGAATCAGGTCGACGGGGCCCGCAAGGACCCGCGTGGACCGATGCCCCCTAAACTCGCCGCTTTGCGGTTCAAGCTCGGCCAGAAGGCCAAGCAGCAGCCGGAGTTTCGATTTTATGCACTCTACGGCCACCTGCTGCGGGTGGACGTGCTGGAGACGGCGTTCGCGGTGGTGGCAGCCAGTGATGGCTGCGACACACCGGGCGTCGACGGCGTTACGATCGACCAAATCGTACACGCGGAGGGTGGCGCTGCGGCGCTTCTGGCGGACATCCGCGAGGAGCTACGCACGAAGTCGTACCGTCCCCAGCCGGTGAAGCGCGTCTACATCCCGAAGGCGAATGGAAAGCGACGCCCGCTCGGCATCCCTGCGATCCGTGATCGTGTGGTGCAGACCGCGGCGGTGCTGCTCCTGGAGCCGATCTTCGACGCGGATTTCCTGGACTGCTCGTACGGGTTTCGGCCCGGGCGATCAGCCCATGGAGCGATTGAAGAGGTCCAAGCGAACCTTCGCGCGGGCTACACGGCGGTGTACGACGCGGATCTGCAGGGCTACTTCGACTCGATCCCGCATGACAAGCTGATGAAGGGGCTCGAAACACGGCTCGCCGATGGTTCGATGCTCCGCCTCATTCGCCTGTTTCTGCGGGCGCCCGTTCAAGAGGGTAAGGGTCCGCCGACACGGCCGGTAAGCGGCACCCCGCAAGGGGGCGTGATCTCACCGCTGCTGGCGAACTCGTTTCTACACTGGTTCGACCGCTCGTTTTTCTCGAAGAGCGGGCCAGCAACGTGGGCGAAGGCTCGATTGGTGCGGTATGCCGATGACTGTGCGCCACGACGGCGCGGAAAGGAGGCCGTGATGTAGCGGCCAACTTGAAGCAGCCTTGCTGCACGAGAGATGAGGGCTGGCCCCTCGGGACCGGGTTGCAGGACCGGGTCTCAAACCACCGGATGCTGCTCTGGCCCAATGGCCGGGGTGGTGAGCGAGACGGAAAAGGCGGGACCAACCCGTCAGGTGAGCGCTGGGAAGGCGAACGTGAGTGAACCACTGACGATGTGTCGAAAGCGTAGGGACGTCATCGAAACCAGGCTCCAGTTGTTGGCCTGGGATGAAGCTCGGGGGGTGCCTGCTGACTGCCCGGGCGGTGACCGGCATGAAGGTGGCGCGAGCTCAGCGCAGGCTCTTGTGTGGAACGTGGGAACCTCTTGCCTCGATGCGAAGGGAGAGCTCCAAGTGGTGGACCCATGAGGAGTCGAGTACCAATGCGAGGCAGAGGGGCGGATGGGCCCGTAGTAGCGATGAAGCCTGGTAACGCGGGCGGAGCGAAGGGGCTCAACTTTCCGGCCGAAGACGCAGGTCAACCAGCAATGGGAGGAGCCTGTGCCTGAGGCGAAGCCTTATGTGA
>JAVHPG010000162.1:0-9943 GCA_036170455.1 Elusimicrobiales bacterium | reverse complement strand
CGGCCCGGGCGCCATCCGGGCGCCCGGGCCGCCCCCCCGTTAAAGCCGCCTTTCCAACGGGCGGCTTTGTTTTAAAGTCTCAATGTTCGAACGCGCAAAAGATTTTTATAATAAGCACGAACCGGCCTGCGCCGCCGGTTTTTTCGTCGCGGGCTTCCTTTTCGACGTCCTGGCCGTGGGGCGGATAGACAGGCTGCACAATATCATCCACCAGGCGACCTACCTGTCGCTCTGCGCTTTCCTTACCGGGCTGGAGCTGCGCGAGACCTGGGGCGGGTTCACGCCGCCGGAGCGCCTGAAGACCGCCTGGCGCTACCATGTGGGGGCCACGCATTTCATGCTGGGGACCCTGCTCAATATTTATACGCTCTTCTATTTCAAGAGCGCCTCGCTCGGGACCTCGCTTCTGTTCCTCGCGGCCCTGGCCTCCCTAATCGCCGTCAACGAGCTGAAACCGTTCAAGGACTCCGGGACACTGCTGCGGATGAGCCTGTTCAGCCTTTGCCTCGTGTCCTATTTCACTTACCTCGTGCCCACCCTGATGGGCCGCCTGGGCGTGCTGCCTTTCCTGGGCTCGCTGGCCGGCGCTTCGCTCTGCGCCGCGGCCCTGGCCTGGCGGCTCAATAAGCGCCTGCCGGAACATCGGCAGGTCGTGCGCAGCCACGTGGTGCAGCCCTTCGCCGCGGTGGCGGTCCTGTTCGCCGTCCTCTATTTCGCCAAGGTGATCCCGCCGGTGCCGCTGGCCCTGTCCGAGATAGGCGTCTACCACGGGATCAGGCGCCTGGACGACCGGTTCGAGCTGGTCTCAACGCGGCCGGCCTGGAAGTTCTGGCAGCGCGGCGACCAGACCTTCCTGGCGCGGCCAGGCGACGTGGTCTACTGCTGGGCCGCCGTTTTCGCCCCCACCAATTTCAGGGAGCGCCTGGCCGTGCGCTGGCGGTACCGCGGGCGGGACGGCTGGACCGACTCGGATACCATCCCGCTGCCCATAGCCGGCGGCCGCGACGGCGGCTGGCGGGGCTTCACTTCCAAGGCAAAGTATCAGCCCGGCCGCTGGCGGGTGGAGATCATAACTTCCGACGGCCGCGAGCTCGGCCGGATAGACCTGGACATCGTGCCCGACGAGTCCGCAGGGCCGCGCCGGACCCGTATCCTAATGCGCTGAGCGCAAAAAAGCGCCGGCGGACTGCACCTTGTTGTTGTCGAGTAAGGGACCGGAACCTCGGCATTAAAAGCCGCCAGGCACCCTAATTTATTAGAATTAAGGTAGAGAAACTTCAGAGAGAAGACGGAGGCTGACGTGTTTAAATTCCCCGAAGGCTTATACAGCGACGTGCGCATTGAGAAAGTGCGCGCCACTTTAGTGCAATATCTTAGAGGCGACCTGCGCGAAATGCGCGAGCGGGACACCGCCGGCGCATTTATCCGCGTTTACGACGGGAAGCGCTGGTATTATTCCTCCACCACCTCGCTGGACAAGATCCAGGAAGAGCTTGACCGGCTGGCGAAGCTGGCCGCGCCTTCTAAAACTATATTGGAAAATGAAGTGGTAAAGAATATGGCCGCGCGGAAAGGCGTGCCGCACGGCTTTGCCGGCAAAGACCTGCGCTCTACCACCCTTGCCGAAAAGAATGATTTCCTTTCCTCCTTTTTTTCCGCGGTGACGGCGGAAAAGGCCATAACAATGTGGTCGGCCATGTACAGCGACACTTTCACCCACAGGGAACTTTATAATTCCAAAGGCGGGCAGTCAGTCTGCGAGCAGCAGATCTGCGGCATCCGTTTCGGAATAACTTTCCTGGAGAACGGGCGCACCTTCACCGAGGGAGCGATGAAAGCCGGCGGAGAATTCCGCGACCTCGGAGAGATTAAAGAGATCCTGGCCAAGCGCATTTCCCAGTCCCTTGATTTCCTGCGCAATTCCACCCGGGTCCCGCCCGGCAAATACACCGTGGTGCTCTCCCCGCTCGCCGCCGGGGTTTTCGCGCACGAGTCCTTCGGCCATAAAAGCGAGGCCGACTTCATGCTCGGCGACGAGACCATGCTGAAGGAATGGCATATCGGCCGGCAGCTCGGCCCGGATTTCCTGCATATCTCGGACGACGGCGCCGTGGCCGGCAGCGGCTTCACGCCTTTCGACGACGAGGGAACCCCGGCGAAAAAGACCACGCTGATCAAGAACGGCAAACTGGCCGGGCGCCTCCACAGCGCGGTCACGGCCGCCGCGATGGGCGAGGAAGCCACCGGGAACGCCCGCGCTATCAGCTTCGAGTACGAGCCCATAGTCCGCATGACCACCACGCATTTCGAAGCCGGCAATATGACGAAGGAAGCGCTCTTTGCCGGCGTAAAAGACGGTCTGTTCATCGACACGATAAAGCACGGCTCCGGGATGAGCACTTTCACTATAGCGCCTTCGCTGGCTTATTTTATAAAGGACGGGAAGATAGCCGGCCCGGCGCAGATCTCGGTCATCTCGGGCAGCGTCTTCGACACTTTCGGGCTGATAGACGCTATCTCGGATAAAGTCGAGCTGCTTTCTTTCGTGGGCGGCGGCTGCGGCAAGATGGAGCAGCACCCGCTCCCCGTCGGCTTCGGCGGGCCGTTCGTGCGCGTGCGCGGAATGTCGGTTCTGTGAGGACCTATGATAAAAGAAACCTATACCCTTATTAAAGACGAAGTCTCCGTAAAAGTTTCAGCTTCCGTGCCCGAATCGCTGCGCAATAAGCGCATCAAGCGCACCGGCGTCCGGGTTTACAAAGACGGCTGCCTCGGCATCTCCGGCTATATGGGCGAGGAAGGCGCCGCTGAAGCCGCGAAGCGCGCCGAAGCCGCCCTGGCTTACAAAATAGCCTATCCCGGCAAGCCTTCCGGAGACCTGGTCCGTTCCGTAACCCTGGGCGGGAAGCCGTTCACGCCCGAAGCCCTGGACGCCGAAGTGGCGGCGATACTGGCCGCCCTGCGCAAAGATTTTCCGCAATTCGTGCTTTCCTCGCCCTCGGTTAAAACGGGAACTTACACTGAAGCGCTGAAAAACAACGCCGGGCTGGACCTGCTCTCGGCCATCACCCTGCACGAATTCGTTTTCCTTTACAAGCTGAATTCCTCCTCGAGCATCATGGACGGCTGGTTCGCCTATGCCGGCCAGGAGTATAACAGGAAGGCCTTCCTGGACCATGCCGGGAATATCCTCGGCGCGCATTTGCGCGAAGTCGCGCTGCCCGCCGGGGGGAAGCTGCCGGTGTTCTTCGACGATTCTGAATTTTTGGTGAAAAATATTTTCGCCCGGGAACTTGGCGGGATGACCTTCGGCTCCGGAGGTTCTCTGTTCTCCGGCAAGGCCGGGCAGAAACTTTTCAATAAAAGTTTCACCCTGTACAGCGGCCGGCAGGAGGAGCATCTTCCTTTCTTCGACGCCGAGGGCGTCTGCGCCGAAGGTTTCAAATATATAGAGAACGGCGTCCTGCGCGCGCCTTTCGCCGACAAAAAGACGGCGGCGAAGTTCAATTTCACGCCCAGCGGCACCGCCGACGCGGCCTATGACGGCACGCCCACGGCCGGCCTCGGCGGGATGAAGATCCAAAGCCAGGCCAAAACGCTGAAAGAAATGCAGGGCGGCGCCCCCGCTGTCTTCGTAAGCATGGCCAGCGGCGGCGATTTCACCAGCGAAGGCGGCTTCGGAACCCCGGCGCAGGTGGCTTTCCTGATGAAGGACGGGAAACTCGTGGGCCGGCTGCCGGAACTGCAGCTGACCTCCCACGTGAACGAAATGTACGGCAATGATTTCCTCGGCGTGTCCAGCGACAAAATAATGCCGCTTGCGAACAACCGCTGGCTCGGTTTCATGATGAACGTCCGCAAGATGTAAAAATGAAAATAATCGTACACCGCGGGGCCGAAGAGATAGGCGGGAACTGCGTCGAGCTGGTTTCCGGTACCTCCAGGATACTTCTGGATTACGGCGCTCCCCCGGGAGCCTCTCCGGAAGAAACGATATTGGATATCCCCGGCCTTTATGAAAAATCCCCGGACCCTATCCTCGGGATAATAATCTCCCACACCCACCACACCCATTACGGCGCGCTCCTGGCCAGGCCGATAGAGACCGGCGTGAAGGTCTACATGACGGAGATAATGGAAGACGTCATCCGGATAACCGCGAAGATGCCGCGCGACGGGAAAAAGCTCCCCGCCAACGTCCACTATTTCAGGAAAGGCCACAAATTCATCGTCGGGCGTTTCGTCATAACCCCGTATTTGATGGACCATACCGCGGCGGAGTCATTCGCTTTTCTTATCGAGGCGGACGGGAAAAGAATAATTTACACCGGCGATTACCGCGAGCACGGGAATAAAGCCGCGGCCTTTAAGCAATTCCTCGCCGCGAAGACCGGCCCCGTCGACGCGCTTATAACCGAAGGCGTCCAGGCCGGCATCGAGAAAGGCCCCGCCGAGCAGGACGTGATGGCCGAGATAGAATCTAAACTTGAAGGCCGGCGCGGCGCGCTTTACGTGATGTGCCCCGGTCAGGACATCGGCCTGCTCGCCAGCCTGGCCATGATCGCGAAGAACACCAGGCGCTTTCTGGTGGTGGACGGCTATACCGCGCTTCTGCTCGAAAGGGTGAAAGCCCTGGCGCAAAAACAGGGCGTGGACCTCAAGATCCCCAGCCTTGATACGAAGTTCCTGTGCATTATCAGGAACCTGGCGACGCAGCGCATTTACCAGCTGTCCGAATACACCGAGACTTTCAGCCGGATGCGCCCCAAAATGTACGGCTGGGACTGGGTAAGGGACAACTTGCCCCGCCTGATCATCCCCGTGCGCGCGAATTCGCAGGTCTGGCTGGGCGAGCAGATACAGGATTACCGCGGCGCGGCCTTCCTTTATTCTGACTGGGAAACCTATACCGAGGAACCCGGCATGATGGAGACGCTGAAGTGGTTCAAGGCCCGCCGCCTGGAGCTGGTCCCCACCCCGTCCACCGGCCACGCTTATTTCTCCGCCATCCGCAAACTCGCGGAAAACAAAAGACCGCGCTATATCATCCCGATCAACACCGACAATCCCGAAAAGTTAACTCAGACCTTCGGCAAACGCGCCAAAGTCCTGAAGAACGGCGAAGAATTCACCCTGGATTAACCTCCGCAAAATAACAATTTCCATCCCGACAAGCCCTTGTCGGGTTCACCTGCTATGCTATTACTGAGGATAGCGGGGTTTCCGTATGAGAAAAGTTGCCGTCCCGGCAGGACGCCGCAATAAAAAAACCGCACTGATCGCGGTTTTGAAGGCGCCCCGCGACCTGGGAATCGCGGCGCGGAACCATTGGTACAGGATACCGCTCGTGAAAGCCCCTAAGCACGATTTTACGCATATAGCTTTCTACCAGCCCGCCTGTTTTAAGCCGGAGGGGAAACAAATTGTTTGCTACGCCGAAGTCGACGGTTGCGAGATAGCGCGCAGGATAGATTTTTTCCCCGGCGAACCCGACCACCCGGCGGCCGGGCGGCTTTACCTTAAATACAGCCTGGGCCCGCTGTGCCGCCTGCCCAAAGCTATCCTGAATACCAGCGGGACCAGGGTCTGCTTCGGCTACGCTCCGCTGAGTCGCCTGCGCCGGGCGGCTGAGCTGGTAGGCGTATTCAACGTGGTCCCCGTGGAGAACTTGATGTGCGCCGCGCTGAAAGCCGCCGGCCTCCCTTTCCGACGCGAGCATGTCATCCAGCTCAACGGCAGGGTGAAATACCGCCTGGATTTCGCGCTTTTCTGTAAAAGGGGGAAACTGGATATAGAATGCGACGGCTGCCGCTTCCATTCCGCCCCCGGCCAGCACGCCAGGGACGCGGCCAGGGACAGCTGGCTGAAGCGTCGCGGCTGGACCACCCTAAGATTCGGTGAGCACGAGATCTTCAACAGCACGAGGTCCTGCATAGGCGAGATAAAGACCGCCATAAAACTCTCCGGCGGCCTGAAGGACGCGTGCTCTTGACAAGGTGGAACACTTGTGTTACACTATTTTAAGAGGTAAATATGCCCGCTAAAAACCCTAGAGTGAATATAGTCCTGGACCCGCTGCTTTACAGCACGCTGGGCAGTATGGCCGCGCGCGACGGCATCTCTATGTCGCTTGAAGCCCGCGACCTTATTAAAGAAGCCCTGGAAGCCAGGGAAGACATCTACTGGGGCCTGGTCGCCGCCGAAAGGGCCAAGACCTACTCCGCCAAGAAATCAGTATCCCACAAGGATATCTGGAAATAATGCTCTACGAGCCGCGCTATCACCCCGAAGTAGCCGGCGATATAGCCGCTTTTCCTAAAAACATCAGGGACCGCATCCGCAAAGCCATAGAAGAGCGTCTTATCCTGGACCCGGTAAAATTCGGCGAGCCGCTGCGCCGCAGCCTCGCCGGCTTCCGCAAGCTGCGCGTGGGGGATTACCGCGTAATATACCAGGTCCAAGGCGCCGTGGTGGTGATCCTCAAGATCGGCCACAGGAAAGAAGTCTATAAGAAGTTTGGCCGTTCCTGAAGGTGAAACTGCTAGAGTAAAACCCGGAGGTTACTGCTCCGGGTTTTTATTTGCTATTTTTCAGGCTACCGCCTAGTTCTCAAGCAGATACAGAAAATCCTGCGGATCCGCAAAGTTGTATTCCGGTATCGCGCTCCCGGCGGGAAGGCTCCCGGGCTTGCCCCATTCCGCGCGGCCGCAGATTATTCCCGCGCCGCGGGCCGCTCCCGTGTCGGCCGCGCCGTCCCCGATAAAGATAGTCCGCTTCCTCGCGGCTTTGGTCCTTTCAAGAATAATATTCGCCCCTTCGGGGTCGGGCTTGGGGTTCTTTGTATCGTCGCCGGTAATGATCTCCCCGAAGAACTCTTCCCATTTCATCAACTCCAGGCTTATCTCCACCGCCCTCCGGCTTTTGCCGGTGCAGCCAGTCCGCGAGGCAGCCCATTGAATCAAGCAGGGTCCCGTCCATGTCGAAGATCACAAGATCGAAAGCGCCGGTCTTCATAAAATTATCCCGATGAGGTGTTCCATAATTTTTACCATGGCCAGGGTGTCCTGGCCGCAATAAATTTTCAAATCCTTACGCAGCTGCTCCGCTTCTTCGGAAGGGAGCTTCCCGGAAAGTATATTGTAGTACGCAAGCTGCGCGTCGCCGCCATTGGCCACGGCCAGACCTTCGTAAGTCATATCCGGTATAAGCGCCGGCAGGATCTTCTTAAGCGAGAACCGGCCATGGCAAGCCGGGTGCACATAAGCCCTTTCCAGGAAAGGCTTCATGAGGTCCTCGAAACGGTCTATCAAGGCAAGCAGGGCCGCGCCGGAAGCCGGGAAGTCCCTCGCCAGCTCTTCTATCCTTTTCATCTCGAAAGAGGAATTAAAAGCCAGAAGCGTGCCCTCCGGGCCTATCTTCCCCAGCATGAAGCTGATAAGGCCGGGCCGCGGGTCGTTTAAACCGTCGCCAAGATATTCGAAATGACCAGGCGCCGCGCCCGGGGCGGCCTGGACATGGATTGAAACCTGGAACGGCAGCTGCTGGTAAGGCCTCGTTCCGTCATAAAGCGGCAGGGCCGGCATAACGGTCTCGAAATCTATGTGGTACAGGGGATATTTTATCTTCTTCAGGAATTTAGCGATATTTTTTTTGTCTATAAGCGCCTCGCCGCTTTTCTCGACCTTCAAAGCCAGCTTCTGCCCTTCGCTCAGGTCAAAGTTGTCCGGCACATTCCTGAAGAGCAAAATGCCCATAGCCTTAAGCGTATTCTTCTTTTCCCAGCTCAGGCGCGGGATATCGTAAATGGAATACTCCGGTATCCCCTTCCAGCAATGCCCGCGGAACTCGCAGTCATAAGGCGTGGAACAATGCTGGCCTATGCCTGTTCCCGGCGCTTCGGCGGAGGCCAGGGATTCCATGAACCTCTCCAGGTCCCGGCCTGTCCCGGGCATAAGGGCGGCGGTTTCTTTGGTTATATCTTCCAGCGCGAAGAACTTCCTGGCGTCCAGCGGGCCGGACTTGATAAAACTATTGTCGATGCGCATCAGCAGTGTCTTCCTGAACTTGAGCCCCGACCCTTCCAGGACATAACGCTGCACGGCCACGTCCCGCAGGTGCTCATCCTTTACTTCCGTCGAGCCCTTGGCTTCTATGAGGTCCCATGATCCGTCCCGGTTCCGTTTCAGGATGTCGCAGCGTACAAGGAGATTTGCGAAAACAAAAGTTCCCTCGTATATAACATCCGTCCCGGCTTCAACGAGCTCCGCCGTCCGCTTAAGAGCCTGCGGGATATGCTTATAGTCGGCGTCGACCAGGACCCCGCCCGCGAAATATTCACGCGCCAGCAGGCCTACGGCATGCCCCTGGTCGAACAGCTGCTGCTGCTCCGGCCCGACGGGCGGCCTAAGGTCACGCCGATGGTTATAAAGCCAGAGCCTTTTAAGGCACTGCAGCCCCATCATGAACTGTGATTTCGATATGCGTTTGTTGAACATAAGCTCCCACCTGCCTTAATAGTATACAACACGACCCCGACAAGGGCGTGTCGGGTTGGTCCAGGAATAATAATTCTCATCCCGGCAAACCCTTGACGGGTTCGCCTGCTATGCTATTCATGTCGTTCCGGAATGGGCTTGACTAAGTGTCTTTTGTAGGATACACTATGGAGGCGGGGTATGGAGCCACAAAAACGGAAGGTTCTCCATTATGCTGCGGGAGGAAAAGATCTCTACGGAGAATGGCTCGGCAACCTGCCTGATATCTCGGGTCGGGCTGCGATACGTTTCCGTGTAGACCGTCTTGCTGTTGGTAATTTGGGAGACCACCGCAGTATAGGCCATGGAGTCTGGGAACTCCGTATACATTGTGGGCCCGGTTACAGGGTCTATTACGGGGAAGACGGGCCGGTCATAGTACTGCTGATCTGCGGTGGAGATAAGCGAAGTCAGCGTAAAGATATTGGCAAAGCAAGGCGGCTCTGGGCCGCGTACCGGGGGCTCAAATGAAAAAAATAACTACAGTTTCCCATGACAGTTACATGAAAAAAGTCCTCGTCAACCGCGAGGAGGCGGCCGCTTATATTAACGCCGCATCCGAAGACGGAGAACTTAAATACCTCCTCATAGCCATCCGCAGGGTTGTAGGAGCCAATGGGGGTATGGGCGCCCTGGCTAAAGCCACCAAGATGAGCCGCACCACCCTTTACAAAACGCTTTCCCTCACCGGCAATCCGGAAGTGGATACTCTAAGGAAAATACTGGGAGTTTACGGCATCCGCCTGGGCTTCTTCGCGATCGCCCCCGCGAACGGACGCCACAAGCATACATCCAGCCACGCTCATCACATAAGCCCGCAATAATCCGACTACCCTTTTCAGGGTATAGCCTCTTTTCCCAAAATATCGCATTCTATTGATAGCTATATTGATTCAATCGGCCGAATTGCGTTTTGTGTCTGGGTAGAACCGGGGAAAAGAGGTAGAATCTGGCAAAGGGTCAGGCACCGGGGGGCAACATGAGCGGCATCGAAAACCTCACTAAAAAAATCATCGCTTTCCGCGACGCGCGCGACTGGGCGCAGTTCCACAACCCCAAAGACGTCTCCATCTCCCTCTCCCTCGAAGCCGCCGAACTGCTGGAACACTTCCAGTGGAAGAACCCCGCGGAAATAGAAAAACACATAAAAAAGCACAAAACAGCCATCTCCGAGGAGCTGGCCGACGTCCTCTACTGGGTCCTCCTCCTCAGCCACGACCTAAAAATAGACCCGCTCGCCGCCCTCGCCAAAAAACTCAAGAAGAACGCCAAAAAATACCCCGTCTCCAAAGCCAAAGGCCGCCACACCAAGTACAGCAAACTATAAATGCGCCTCTACTCCGCCAAGATCGAGGACTTCTACGACCACGTGCGCGACAACACGCTGGCGGACACCATCCGCGACAATT
>JAVHPG010000161.1:0-10043 GCA_036170455.1 Elusimicrobiales bacterium | reverse complement strand
CTTCGGTGTCGCTGGTGGACTGGAAGATAGCGCCGCCCTTCTGGAGCTGCTTCTTAAGGCCGTCTGAGTTGGTTAAATTTCCGTTATGCGCTACGGCTACCTGGCCGAGGTAGGAATCGAGGAGCAGCGGCTGGGCGTTCTTGATATGGCTGGAGCCGGTGGTGGAATAGCGGATATGGCCGATAGCGCTGCGGCCTTTAAGGGTTTCAAGCGCGTCCTTGGTGAAGATCTCGCTTACGAGGCCCATGCCGATGGCGTGACGCAGAACCCCGTCGTCGTCCGTAACGATGCCGGCGGATTCCTGGCCGCGGTGCTGCAGGGTGAAGAGGCCTACATAGGCCAGTTTTGAGGCGTCTTTATTATCAGAGATCGCGAATATTCCGCACATGTGTTTTCCTTTTAGCCGACATAATCCACCGCGTTCTTGAAAAATTGGCAGCCCGCGGCCACGGCTTCCCGGGCTGCGGCGGGCCGGTCCGGGTTCTGCCACGCGAAGAAATTGCGCTCCGGGTGGGGCATCAGGCCGAAGCAGGTGCCGGCGGAGTTCGTTATCCCGGCGATATCCAGCATTGAGCCGTTAGGGTTTTCGGAATAAGTTATGGCGTGGAGCTGCCGCGCCATCAGGTCCGACATTATTTTCTTATCCTCGATGATGAACTTACCCTCGCCGTGCGCTATGGGCAGCTCTATCTCCTCCGGCAGCCCCTTGGTGAAGATACAGGGGCTTTTTTTATTGATCTTCACTTTTACCCATTTGGCCAAAAAATGACCGCAGTCGTTGGTATAGAGAGTGGAGACCTGGGCGTTTCCCATATTCTCAGGCAGGAAGCCGGTCTTGACGAGTATCTGAAAACCATTACAGATGCCGATGACGGGTCTTTTATCTTTTATGAAAGCCTCAAAATCCGCCGAGAGGCGGCTCATTTTAACCGCGTAGATCTTGCCGGCCGAGATATCGTCGCCGTAAGAAAAGCCGCCGGGGAAAGCCATCAGCGAATAATCCAGCACCTTCTTCTCGCCGGACAGCAGCTGGTTTATATGCACCAGTTCCGGCTCCGCTCCGACGTACTTGAAAGAATTGAAGGTTTCTATGTCGCAGTTCGTGGCGGTGCCACGCAGGATTATCGCCTTGGGCTTCATATAAGCTCCCTCTTCCAGCAGTCTTTAAGAGCGAAGATATCTTCCCTGAAAAGCAACGCGCCGGCGTCGTTCACGTCCAGCGCGGGCTCTTCGTTAACATAACCTATTTCGCTGACCGGCAGGCCCTTTACGAGCTTGAGGAACTCAGCCTCCCGGTCCTTTACCACCTCGAGGACAAGGCGGGAAGGGCTTTCCCCGAACAAAAGCTCAAGCGCGGACAGGCCTTTCTCCCGGCCCGCGGAGGAAAGGTCTATCACCGCCCCGAAGCCCCCTGAGAAAGCCATCTCGGCGAGAGTAACGGCGAGCCCGCCCTGGGACACGTCGTGCGCGGCGCACACGCAGCCGCTCTTTATGGTTTTCAGGAGGGCCGCATACAGGCGCACGGCCGCTTTCATATCCAGCGGGGCTATATAATTATTTCCGGCGACCATCATATCGCCGTACACGGAACCGCCGAAGCCGCGGCGGCTGACCCCGGCCAGGTAGACCGGGTTCCCGGCTTCCTTGAAGTTCATCGTTATGGCTTTGCGGATATCCTCCACGGGCGCGGTGGCGGAGATCAGCAGCGAAAGCGGGATCGGGTATTCCTTCCCGTCGGAGTCCTTGGCCTGGTTGTAGAAGCTGTCCTTGCCGGAGATGAAAGGCGCGCCGTAGGCCATGGCCGCGTCGTGGCAGCCCTCAGCCGCCAGGACCAGGTCCCCCATCACTTCCGGGTCGCGGGGGCTGGCCGCGCAGAAATTATCCAGGATAGCCGTGCGCGAGATTTCCGCGCCTACGCAGAGCAGGTTCCTTACCGCCTCGTCCACCGTATGGAGCGCCATCTGGTAAGGATCGATCTTCCCCGCCGCGGGATTGAAGCCGTGCGATACGGCGAAGCCCGAGAAATCATTCAGGTCCAGCGTGGCGGCCTGGGGCCAGATCACGGTCGCGTCGCCTGGGCCGTCGCCGTATTTTCCCTGGAGCGGCTTAATCACGGTCCCGCCCTGCACTTCATGGTCGTACTGCGTTATGACGGAATGCCTGGAGCAGACATTCGGGTGCGCCAGCATTTCTTTCAGGATCCCGGAATAAGTCTTAGCCGGCGCGAGCGGGGCGCAGTCGTGGACCTTAACTTTGCGCCGGGCGGCTTTTTTTTCAAAATTCGGCACGCCGCCGTGGAGGAAGGCCATGGGCAGGTCGACGATCTTCTCCTCGCCGTGCGTGACCAGGAGCTGCCCGTCGCCCGGGAAAGTCCCGAGCACGCAATAGTCGCAGCTTTCCGCTTTAAGTATGGCTTCCAGTTTTTTAAGCTTGACCTTGGGCACGGAAAGTATCATGCGCTCCTGCGACTCCGACACCCAGATCTCCCAGGGCTCGATTCTGGTATCCTTCAACTGCGCGTCCTCGAGGCGTATCCGCGCGCCGGTCTCCGAGCCCAGCTCACCTATAGCTGAAGAAAAGCCGCCGGCCCCGCAGTCGGTCACGGCGCTGTACAGACCGAGGTCGCGGGCGCGCATCAGCGCGTCGAGCGTTTTCTTCTCGTTCACGGCGTGGCCTATCTGCACTGCCGAGGCGGAAGTGTCCTCTTCTATATTAGCGGAGGAAAAAGTGGCGCCATGTATCCCGTCCCGCCCCGTGCGGCCGCCGATGGAAACTATCAGATCGCCGGGGAGCACTTTCTTGTCTATTTTATCCGTCGGGATAAGCCCGGCGCAGCCGACATAGACCAGCGGGTTGAGCAGGTAGCCGTCGTCGAAATAGATGCCGCCGGAGGCGGTGGGGATGCCTATGCGGTTGCCGTAGTCGCGGACGCCTTCGACCACGCCGCGCATAATGCGTTCCGGGGAATGCGAATTTTTGGGCAGTTTCTTCTTGCTGTCCAGATAACCGAAGCAGAAATTGTCGGTGTTAAGCACCGGCTTCGCGCCCAGGCCGACGCCCAGGATGTCCCTTATCACGCCTCCTACGCCCGTCTCGGCGCCGCCGTAGGGCTCCACCGCGCAGGGGTGATTATGGGTTTCAGCCTTGAAAGCCAGGCCCCATTTCCCGTTCTTGCCGAACTCCACTATGCCGGCATTGTCGGTAAACACCGAAAGGCACCATTTTCTGTTCAGGGTTTTAGTGGCTTTCACTATGGTTTCTTTGAAGAGGTTTTTATATTTCTTTACTTTCCCCCCGGACTTGAAAGAAACCGGGCCGGAAAAAGTTTTATGCTTGCAGTGCTCGGACCAGGTCTGCGCTATGGTCTCGAGCTCTCCGCGCGAAGGCTGCCTGCCCATCTTTTTGAACTGGCGCTGCACCTCGGCGAGCTCCGCCGCGTTCAGCGACCAGCCGCAGGTCCTGTCCAGCTCCGCCAACTGCTTTTCAGTTAAAGAGGTAAAGTTAGAAAGAGGGTTTTGCATAGTTTCTCAGCATTTCTCGATTTTAAATTTATTTACCACTTCGTTCACGAGGATCTTCGAGACGGCCCTCTTAAGCTTCGGCCCGGAAGCGCAGCGCACATAGTAGGCCCGGCCGAACCTCACCGCGGCGGGAAGTCTCCCGGCTATGTCGGCGACCGCCTCTTTCACGCTTTCCCCCACTACGTCGGTCACGGAATCCTTCAGCCAGACTTCCACCCTGTAAGCGTTCTTAAGGCCGGCTTTACCGGGGGTAAGCGAGCAATGCTCGGTTATATTGTCGGTCAGCAGGTTCGAAGCTATTTTGGAGAAGGTCTCTTTGGAAAAATCCGCGTCCACCCGGTAAAGGCGGGAGAGGCGCGCGGTTTTCACCTTCAGGCCGGCGTGCGCCAGCCTGGCGACAAAAGCCCGCTCCTCGTTCCCGGCGTATTTCTCTTTGGTCCAGATCTCTATTATCATTTTTTAACCTTATCGCCGTAAAGTTTCCCGCTCCAGGATATAAAGAAGCCGCCGGGCGGCACTTCACCCGGCGGTTATTTTGTTAAGGGCTTCCTCGTACTTTTTGAGGGTGCCCCGCACTACTTCCCCTGGCAGCGCGGGCGGCGCGGAATTCTTGTCCCAGCCGCTCCCCTCGAGCCAGTTGCGCACGTACTGTTTGTCGTAGCTCTCCGGGCTGGTCCCGATCCTATACTGCGCTTTGTCCCAGAACCTTGAGGAATCCGGGGTCAGCGCCTCGTCGATCAGGATCAGCTCGCCGTCCAGCAGGCCGAATTCGAATTTTGTGTCGGCCAGTAAAATTCCGCGCTTCTCTAGGTAATCCGCCGCGAATTTATAAAGGGCGATGCTTTTCTCCCTTATCTTCCCGGCCAGCCCGGGCCCGAGCGCCTCGGCCATCTGCTCGAAAGTTACGTTCTCGTCATGGCCCTGGTCGGCCTTGCTCGAGGGAGTGAACACCGGCTCCGGCAGTTTCTGGGCCTCTTTAAGACCCTGGGGCAGTTTTATGCCGCAGACGCTCCCCTGCTTCTGGTATTCTTTCCAGCCCGAGCCGGTAATATACCCGCGCACGATGCACTCGAAATCAACCCGTTTCGCCCTGTGAACCAGCACGGCACGGCCCTC
This sequence comes from Elusimicrobiales bacterium, assembly GCA_036170455.1. Lineage (GTDB taxonomy): Bacteria > Elusimicrobiota > Elusimicrobia > Elusimicrobiales > UBA9959 > UBA9959. Next base: position 5,406 of record JAVHPG010000161.1, on the reverse strand, counting down.
AAGGGCCGCCAGGTCCGCCGCCGAACAGTCATAGCCGGCCAGTTTAGCCTTTATCTCGCCTATCCCGGAGGCGACTATATGGTTTTTCAGGATATTCCCGGTCCGGGCGAACCAGAAGGAACTTATTTTATTCAGGATGGCGCCCTTGCCCGGGATGGGCGTAGGCAGAATGTAATCGAAAGCGGAGATCCTGTCCGAGGACACGATAAGAAGATACTTCTCCCCGGCCGCGTAAAGGTCCCGCACTTTACCCTTATGTATCAGTTTAAGTTCAGCCATGCTCATCTCCTTAAAGGTAGACTGCCGGTTTGTGCCGCGGTCACGTCATCTCTTGCAGGTATTTCTTGTAGCCTTTTTTATCGAGCTTCGCCGTCCTGGCCAGGACTTCCTTCTTCATCGCCGCCCTGTAAACCTTAAGTTTGGCCCGGAGGCGGGTCTCTTTTACGGCGAGTATCTGCACCGCCAGCAAACCGGCGTTCTTAGCGGCGTTAACCCCTACCGTGGCCACGGGGATACCGGCAGGCATCTGTACGATGGACAGCAGGGAATCCAGGCCGTTAAGGGAAGTAGCGTTCATCGGAACCCCGATGACCGGCAGCACGGTGACGGCGGCGAGTACGCCGGGCAGGTGGGCCGCCCCCCCCGCCCCGGCGATGAGGACGCCGAAACCGCGCTTCCCGGCCGACGCGGCATAGGCCAGCGCGGCCTGAGGGGTGCGGTGGGCTGAAAGGATCTTGATCTCGAAAGGAATGGAGAAATGCTCAAGGATACCGGCGGCGGCGGACAATACTCCCAGGTCCGAATCGCTTCCCATGACGATGGCTGCTTTAAGCATAGATGCCTCCTGATAACTGCAGTTAAGGAAGAACTATATCGCCCCGTCCCGCTTTACGCGGGGCAGGACCCGCCTCTGTTAAGGAAAGATCACCGCAGAACTATTCTACGATTTTAAGACCTCCGGCACAAATCCCGGGGCTTTTCCCCGTCGCGGGGGCTTAATACAGCGCACTACGCTTTTTTGCGCGGGCCAGAGCGCCCTTGACATTTTCAATTTGTATTGGTATAGTTATACCAGATTGCTGGTTATAGCCGGAATTTAAATTAAACCAGGAGAATACTACATGAGCGACACGATGTTCTGTTACCAGTGCGAGCAGTCGGCGAAAGGGACAGGCTGCACCACGCAGGGAGTGTGCGGGAAAGACCCGGAGACGGCCAAAATGCAGGACCTCCTGCTCTGGCAGGCCAAGGGGATCAGCATGTACGCGCGGCGCGCGGCTTTGACCGGCGGCCTGCATGACAGGGAGATAAACAAGTTCGTGGTGGAAGCTCTTTTTACCACCGTAACCAACGTGAATTTCGACGCGGTCAAGATAGAACATATTATAAGGAAAGGCCAGGCCGTCAAGGAAAAGGCCAGGCTGATGTACGAGAACGCCTGCAAAAAGTCCGGCACCCCCCCTTCGAGGCTGGCCGGGCCGGCGACCTGGAACCCGCCCCAGGAATACAAGGCCCTTCTGAACGAGGCGCCCGAGAAAGGAATAAATACCAGGAAGAAAGCCCTGGGCGACGACGCCGCCGGCCTCCAGGAGCTGCTTACCTACGGGCTCAAGGGCATGGCCGCCTACGCCGACCACGCGCTGATACTCGGCCAGGAAGACGAGAACGTCTACGCTTTCATCCATGAAGCGCTGGATTTCCTGACCAGGACCGATCCGACGGTGGACGAGCTGGTCGGCTATAACATGAAGTGCGGCGAAGTCAACCTCCGCGTCATGGAACTGCTGGACAAAGCCAACACCGACGCTTACGGCCACCCCGTTCCCACTAAAGTGCGCGTAAACCCTCTCAAAGGCAAAGCCCTGCTCGTCTCCGGCCATGACCTTAAAGACCTGGAGGAAATACTCAGGCAGACCGAGGGCAAAGGGATAAACGTCTACACCCACGGCGAAATGCTGCCGGCCCACGGCTATCCTAAGCTTAAGAAGTACGGGCATCTGGCGGGGAATTACGGCGGCGCCTGGCAGGACCAGCATAAAGAATTCGACGCCTTCCCGGGCGCCATAGTAATGACCACCAACTGCATACAGAAGCCGCTGGCCACCTACAGGGGCCGCATCTTCACGAGCGGCCTGGTAGCCTGGCCCGGGATCGAGCACATAGCGGACGGCGAATTCGCGCCGGCCATAGAAGCCTCGCTTAAAGCCGACGGCTTCAGGAAGGACGGGGACGACAAGACGATAATGGTAGGCTTCGCGCACAACGCCGTGCTGGGCGTGGCCGACAAGGTCATCGACGCGGTCAAGACCGGCCACATCAAGCATTTCTTCCTGGTGGGCGGCTGCGACGGCGCCAAGCCCGGCCGGAATTACTACACCGACTTCGCCGAGCAGGCCCCGAAGGACACCGTCATACTGACGCTGGCCTGCGGCAAGTTCCGCTTCAACAAGCAGGAATTCGGCGACATCGGCGGCATCCCCCGGCTGCTCGACATGGGCCAGTGCAACGACGCCTACTCGGCCATACAGGTGGCGGTGGCGCTTTCGAAAGCCTTCAATGTGGGCGTCAACGAACTCCCGCTCTCTCTGGTGCTCAGCTGGTACGAGCAGAAAGCCGTCTGCATCCTGTTGACGCTGCTCTTCCTCGGCATAAAGAACATCCGGCTCGGACCTACCCTGCCCGCCTTCGTTACCCCGGCGGTGCTCCAGGTGCTGGTGGACAAGTTCAATATCATGCCGACGACCACGGCGGAGAGGGACCTTGAGGCCATATTGGGAGCCAAGGCCGCGGCCTGAACCGATCGAAGGGGCGGAGGGCAGTGAAGCCCACTCCGCCCCGCGGATCTTAAGGAGAGACTTATATGAACGACTCTAACGAACTGAAAAAGAAAGTGGAAGCCGCCCTGGCCGAAGTCAGGCCCTACCTGGAAGCCGACGGTGGCGGGGTGGAGCTGATAGCCGTGGACGAAGCCTCGAAAACGGTGAAGGTACGCCTGGTTGGCGGCTGTGCCTGCTGCCCCTCGGCGGGCATGACTCTCAAGAACGGCGTCGAGGCGGCCATCAGGAAGAACGCGCCGGAGATCACGAACGTCGTAGCGGTCTAGCCCAGGAGGCCGGCATGGACAGGTACCTTGAACAGAACATAAAGGACATTATCCTGAAGTACCCCGCTGTGGGCGATATACTGAACGAGTACAAGATAGGCTGCACCGCCTGCGCTGCCGGGACCTGCCGTCTTAAGGATATAGTGGAAATACATAACCTGCCCGGAGAGGAAGAAGAGAAGCTGATGGGAAGGATAGCCCTCGCTATCTCACCCAAGGGCGGGCTCAAGGTACCCAAGAGTTCAAGGAAGGCGGCCGCGCCTTCAGGCGGGCTTAAGTATTCCCCGCCGCTGAAGAGGCTGGTGGACGAGCATGTTCTTATTAAGCGCCTGCTGGCCCTGATCCCGCGGTTCGTGGCTAGCGTGGACCTGAGGACCGTAGAGGGAGCGGAGCTTGCGCGCGGCGGGCTGAAGTTCATCCGCGCTTACGCCGACAAATATCACCACGCGAAGGAAGAAGAGATCCTCTTTAAATATTTCGACGGCGAGCTCGACGTCATCAAGGCCATGTTGCAGGACCACACGACGGGGCGGGGCCATGTAAAAGCGGCCGGCGAAGCCCTGGCCGCGAAGAACGGGGCCGCGGCCGCGGAGCATTTTCTCGCCTACCGCGAGCTGCTCTCCGAGCATATAAAGAAAGAGGACGAGATCCTCTACCCGTGGATGGACAGGAACCTCTCGCTCAAACAAGTCGGGGAACTGTTCAACAAATTTAACGAGGCGGACGAGAAGTTCGAACCCGGCCTTATCGCCGAATGCGAGGCCGTAGTGACAGGGCTTGAAAAACTGCTCGGCGCCGCCGGGAAAAGCGTAAAGGCCTGAGATGGAGACCGGAAGAAAGGCCGCGCCGTTCGTTTCCGGCTGTAATGAAAAAGGGAACTGCCCCTTTTCCCTGGGCGGAGCGCGCGGTCTGATAGCGCGGATGGAAGACCTGCTTGAAGAAGAAGGGCTCGCCCGCCGGATAGCGGAGCTCCTGCCGAAGCCCGGACTGGCCCGGCACGCTTTCAGGGCGGCGGTCGCGGAATGCCCTAACGCCTGTTCCCAGCCGCAGATCAAGGACTTCGGCGTTATACAGGAAAGCCTCCCGGGCAAGGGGGAAGGGATCTGCACAAATTGCGGAGCTTGCGTAAAGGCCTGCAGGGAAAACGGCATAGACCTCGATAAAGCCGGACCCTCGATAGACTATGCAAAATGCATGCGCTGCGGCGCCTGCGTAAAAGCCTGTCCGGAAGGCGCGCTGGCGGCGCAAAAAAAAGGTTTCTCGGTATATATAGGCGGCAGGCTCGGCCGGCACCCGAGATTAGGCCTCCGCGTGCTGGAAATGGCGGCTGAAGAGAGCGTCCTCAGGGCGCTGAGAGCGGCAGTCCGCTTATACGCCAGGGAGGGCAGCGCCGGAGAGCGCTTCGGCGACCTGGCCGACCGCCTGGGGACAGGGCCGATAAAGGAAGAGCTAGAAGCGGCCGTTAAAGACCGCAATTCAAATTTTCAGTTAAACAAGTCAGGAGGAAAATAATATGGATAAGAAACACGCGCATGGCGGACATGAACCCTGCGGCTGCCCCGGGTCCAAGATGATGGACCTGCGGGAAGAAGCGCCCTCGGATTCCGGTCCCGCCGGGAAAGCTCCCTCGATGCTGAGGCAGTGGCCCCTGCAGCTGCACCTGATCTCGCCGATGGCCCCGTATTTCCAGAAAGCCGACCTGGTAGTGGCCGCGGACTGCACCGCTTTCGCCTACGGGAATTTCCACGCCGAATTCCTTAAAGGCCGGGCGGCCGTCATAGCCTGCCCCAAACTGGACGACGGCCAGGAAGTCTACGTGGAAAAAATACAGGCCCTGATAGAGGACGCCAAGGTCAACACTCTCACCGTGCTGACCATGGAAGTGCCCTGCTGCGGCGGCCTGCTCGCCATGGTACAGCAGGCGGCAGCGGCTTCCAAAAGGAAAGTCCCGGTAAAGAGCATCGTGGTCGGGATAGGCGGGACGATCAAAAGCGAAGAATGGGCTTAACAAAGCGATAAAGCGAGAGCCGCAAGCGTAATACTACATATTATCGCTGAGCGGCCTATTTTGTTAACATCACAGTTATACCGGGTTTGGAGGTTTTAATGGAAGGTCTCAAAAAAGCGGCAATAGCGAGCTTCGTAATATCCATGCTGGTCCTCCTCGGGGGAGGCTGGCTGGCCATCGACAGGATCCCCCCCTACCCGGCTCTGATAATAGCCAACGGGGAAGAACTTTCCGGCAAAACGGAAATAATAAAGGGCCAGAACGCCTACCAGCGCTACGGCCTGATGGACCTGGG
>JAVHPG010000160.1:0-10060 GCA_036170455.1 Elusimicrobiales bacterium | reverse complement strand
AGCGCCGAGCCTGAGAGCGGCAGGCGCGCGCACGGTGTGCGCGACGCCGGTTTTGCGTTCCTGCACCCACGGTAGGCCGCCACAAGCAAAGTATTTTGTCCTCTGCTTTCATTCTTTTCCCATTAGCGCTTAATAAGTTATAAAATAAATCCCGTATGGATGGAATCGGGCAGGGCAGGAAAAAGCTGTTTACGCCGGAATTCTTTTTCGCGGCGCTGCTGGCTTTCATCCTGGTGCCTTTATATATTTATTGCCTGCCGCCGGTGCTGCCGCCTTACCGCGACTCGGGGGAGATGGCCTGCGCCGCGTGGACGCTGGGCGTGGCGCACCAGCCGGGCTACCCGCTTTATATAATTTCCGCCAAGCTGTTTTCGCTGGTCCCGCTCGGCAACCCGGCGTGGCGGCTCAACCTTTATTCCGCTCTGGCGGGCATCGCCGGGGTCCTGGTTTTCTGGCGCCTGGCCGCGGCTTCCTTTTCCCCCCTCGCCGCTTTCTTCGCGGCGCTCCTGCTCGGCTTCAATTTCACGCTGCGCACCGTTTCCAGCGTGCCGGAGATGTACTCGCTTAATTTCCTTTTCGCCGCTTTGCTGCTGGCCTCGGCTTCGCAGCGGGGCGCCCGCGCCGTGATGCTGTCGGCTTTCCTGCTCGGCCTCGGCATGGCCAACCGCATGGACCTTGTGCTTTCCGCCCCGGCGCTGTTCGTCCTGCTCTGGCCTTCGCTTAAAGAAGGCGGCTGGGCCGGCCTTTTAAAGTCGGCCGGTTTCTTTTTTCTGGGTTTTTCAGTCTATCCTTACCTGCCTTTCCGCTCGTCGGGCTGGCCGCTGTTCGACTGGAGCCATCCGGCGGACCTGAAAACCTTCCTGGCGGTCATCACCCGCAAAAGTTACGGCTCTACGCTGGACCTGATCTCCCTGAACTACTCGCCCGGGGAACTTTTCCTCCCGGGCCTTAAGTATTACGCGCGGCATCTCGGGGAGAATTTCAGCTTCGCCCTCGCTTTCTCCGCAGCCGGGATCTGGGCGGAATGGAAGCGCGACCGCCGCCGCCTGCTGGCTTTCTCCGCGCTTTTCGTCTTTTCGGGCCCGGTCTTTATTTTCATGGCCAATATGCCGCCCAATCCCCATGCGCTCGCCATCGTGGAGCCTTATTATCTGCTGCCGGACCTGGCCGCGGCTTTCTGGGCCGCCGCCGGGTTCTTTTACCTGGCGGGCCTGCGGCCGCGCGCCCTGCCCGGGCTGGTCCTGGCCGCGGCGGCCGCTTCGGCGCTGGTGTTCCATAACGGGGCTCACGGCTCGGCCAGGCGCTGGCTTTTCGCCGCCGAGGATTTTGCCTCCGACGCGCTGCGCGGCGCGCCGCCCGGCTCCGCCCTCGTCGCGAAAAAAGACGTACAGCTTTTCTCCCTCTGGTACCTGCAGGCGGTGCGCGGCCTTCGCCCCGACCTGGAACTGGTGGCGCAGGGTCTGAGCGCCTCCCCGTGGTACAGGGCCACGAAGGGCCGCTACAGCCCGGGGCTGTCGCTTTTCAACCTCAACTCGGGAGACGAGGGCGAGTGGGGCAAGTTCGCCGCCGCGAACCCCGGCGGCGTTTATTCCACGATGGACGCGGATCTTCCCCGCGCGGTGCCGGCTCTCCCCCGCGGTACGCTCAACTTGCTTTATCCGGCGGCGCGCCAGCGGGAAAGCCGGCCTTGGCTTTTCTACTCCTTTCCCAGGCTGGACAGGGATTACAGGGATTTCTTCGACAGGGATATCGGGACTTCCTACGCGCAGGCTTTCCTGGCGGGGGCCGCGGGCCGCAGCGCCGCGGGCGGGCTGGACGCGGAATCGCTCCGGGACCTGCGCCTCGCCTCGCTGCTCGACGGTGATCTTCCCGACGCTCCGCTTTATGAAGGCTTCTATTATTCCTCGCGCGGCGACTGGAAGGCGGCCAGGGACTGCTTCCGGGCTTCCGCGGACACTTATGAAAGGCTGCTCCTGCTGAGCCTGAAATATTATTCCCTCCCCTCCCTTAAGGCTAGCCTCTCCTCCTCGAGCGCCTACGCCTGGCTTAATTACGGCGTGTCGCTGGAAAAGCTCGGCGAGAAGGAGGCCGCGGGCGCGGCGTACGATTTTTCGCTTAAGCGTAACCCGGCGCTCGCCGACGCGCATTATAACCTGGCTATCCTTTACTGGAACAGGGACTGGGAAAAAGTGTGCGCTGAACTTGAGGAAACGGTGCGGCTTAATCCGCGCCACCCCCAGGCGGCCAAATACCTGGCGCAGCTGAAGGGCAGGTAGCGGCGGCAGGAAAAGTAAGGCTGGAAATAAAAAAAACCGCGGGAACGCGGTTTTTTTGTCGGCCGGCTTGCTCCTTACCGCCGCTATCTCGGCAGGTAATTGTACCTGAACTGGAACATTCCCAGCAGGTCCCAACCGCCTTTGAAGGTAAGGTAGGAAATTTCGAAATTGAGCTTCAGCAGGGTGCCCAGGTGCAGGTTGTAGAGCACGGGCCGCAGGGGCGCGCCCTGGGGGATCATCAGCTCCAGGCCCAGGGGCGAATCTTTTTTCGGGAGCCACATCATCCCGCCGAAAAGCATCCCGGTCGGTATCTGCACGTCGGTCGACTCGCTGCGGTTGTAGCTCCGGTTGATGGCTCCTTTTGAAAGGAACTCGGAAAGGCTGTAGATGACCTTGGGCATGTCCCCGTCGGAATAGCCGGCGTTAAGTATGAATTTGGGGTGCAGGCGCTTCGTTAGGACGAGGTAGGCGTTGGCGAAAGTGTCCGTTTTTTTCCCGGTCGCCTTGACCGTCAGGTTGAAGGTCCCGTTTATCGGCGGCTGCGGGGCGTCGCGGAACATGAAAATGCCCTGCACGCCTGCCGCCATGGCGGGGCGCCATTTTCCCTCGGTTTGCACCTGCATCTTGGAGTCGGCCGAAAGCAGCCAAAGGCCGACGCGGTCGATATAGTTGGTTTTTTCAACGGTCCATTCCAGGGTGTTCTTCCCGTAAAGGCGGCCTATGTAGTAAGCGGCGTTGAAGTCCAGGCCCAGCCCGATCGCGTTCTTCCCCCTGCCCCTGTAAGCGGTAGGCATAAGCACCAGCCCGCTGAGCGAGGCTTTCCCCTCTTCGTAGCGGACGGGTTTGGCCGGGTCCTGCTTAACCGGCGGCAGTATCGGGGCGGGCATGGCCGGCATATAGAAAGCGCCGGCAGGCGCGGTGCTGCCCGGCAAAGGGGTTTCCTGGGCCGAAAGCGGCGCGGCAAGGAGCAGTGGTAGAAGGATAAACTTGAGTCTCATAGGTAATATCTGTAAAGTAAAAGCGCGGCCAGCCTTGTAAGCAGGTTGGCCTCTGCTCCGGCCAGCGCGTCATCGATAATTATACCAAAACCCCCGCTGCAGCTGGTTTCAAGTTTGTAGATGGGCCAGGGCTTCAGGGTGTCCAGCGCGCGGAAAAAAACGAAGGCAGCGGCCAGGTTGAAAGGCGTCCGGTCCAGGAACAGCAGCGCCAGCCAGTAGCCTATCATCTCGTCGATAACGATGCGGGGATCGTCATGGGTCCCGTAGCTTTCGGAGGCCAGGTCGGCTATCCAAACCGAGAAAGGGAAGAAGGCGAGGCAGAAAACGGCGAAGGCCGTTTTATTTTCGGGGAGGAAAGGGACGAGGGCCAGGGCTACGAGGGTTCCGGCCATGCCGGAGCCCGTGAACTTTTTAAACCCGGTGATGCGGGCGGGCACGTAGCTTATAAACCCCCCGCTGGCCAGGAACCGGATCAGGAAATCCTTGATTGACATCGGGACGGGAGCTACTGTCCTTTCTCGTTCCAGGATTTGTAGATCAGTTCGCGGTGGTTGCCCAGGTAGATGACCCCGCTGATAACGGTGAAGAAGGCCGTTATCACCGTGAGCCACCAGCTGGCCGGCCCGTCGAGCGAGCCCAGGTATTCAAAGAACCGCGGCAGCGACTGGACTTTGGACCACATGCTGAGGATGAGCAGCACCAAAATGATAAAGGCCGAGGTGAGCTGGATGGTGGTTTTGATCTTCCCCGCCCGCTCGGCTTTTAGGGCCACGCCGTTGAGGGCCGCCAGCACGCGCAGGGTGGAGATCGTCAGTTCCCTCAGCAGTATAAGAAAAACGGCCCAGATGGGGATATCCAGTTCTTTCAGCGAAGCGAAGGACAGGAAAACCGACATTATCAGCAGCTTGTCGGCGAAAGGGTCGGCGATGGCCCCGAAAGGAGTCGAGGTCCCGGTCCGGCGGGCTATCGCCCCGTCCACCCCGTCGGAAATAGCGGCTATGGTAAGCAGGAGCAGGGCGACCAGCTCCGCCCAGAGGGTGTTGGCTATGATAAAGGCGAAGATGGCGAGGCTGAGGCCCATGCGGCCCATCGTTATGCGGTTAGGTAGTGTCATCGGTTAGTTCTTGAACTCCAGGACTTCTACGCCTTTGGGCGGAGAGAATTTGAAGACTTCCTTGTCGACGGCGCCGTTCTTCTGGACGGAGGAGAGGCGGGTCTTTATGATCGTGCCGTCCACGGCCAGTTCCGCCTCGACGGGAAAAAAGTCCTGCGGCGAGAGCCTGAGCGTAAGCGTATAGCCGGCCCCCGAGCGAGGGGTAAAGACTATGGTCACCGGGCCGCCGCCGGCCGAGGGCGTCACCTGCACGCTGTTCCTGGCCGCGAGCGCCGAGTAATTCCCGAAGTCCAGTATGCCGGAAAAATTCTGGTCCTGGGTGCGGCGCCAGGCCTCCCAGGAGGTGCGCACCGCCTGGTTGTCGGAGGGCTTATAGATCCAGATATTCTCTTTATCCGTCACCACTATCTGCGCGGCGGGCTTGGAGTGCTCTATCCGCAGCAGGTTGGGCTTCACGTAGCGCAGGTTCCCTTCTATGGACTGCTTCAGCCCGGCCTCGGTAAAATTCACTTCCTGGGTAAAGCCGGCTTTGAGGGTTTCAAGCTTCGCGTCCCAGGCTTTGAGCTTTTCCAGTATTTCCAGGGCGGGGTCGGTCGCCTTCTTTTCCGCCGCGGCGGGCCTGGAGGAAACAGCCGCGGAGGCTTCTTTTTTCTCCGGCTGGGCCGCCTCTTTCTTTTGAGGCTGCGCGGCCTTCCTTGCGGCCGGCTTCTGCTGCGCGGAGGCGCCGGCGGCCAGGACAAGGAACAGGGAAACGGCAAGTATTTTATTCATTTCTGGAGAACTCCTCGCCGGCAGGCTCTTCTTCCTGGGGCTGCGGCGCCGATACGGCCTGGTCCTTGATGTGTTTCTCTATTTTGTCGTAGAAGATCTCCCAGCGGTTGGATCCTTCCGGCTTGTGAATGAACCCGCTCATTTCAAGGATGCTCAGAATATTGGTGGCCCGCGACGAGGAGCCGAAGTGCGCCTTAAGCAGGTCCTGCGAAACGCGCTTGCGCTCCAGCACGAGGCGCAGCGCGGTCAGCATCTCCTCGGAGGAGCTGCCCTTGCCGGTGCCCTGCGTCTCCTCGTCCTCGCTGAGCGGCTGGTAGTTGGGCCTGGCCTGCGCCTTCACGAAATCGGAGACCCGGCGTATCTCGTCCTCGCTTACATACGCGCCCTGGATACGGGAGGGCTTCTGGGCGTCTATGGCGAGATAAAGCAGGTCGCCTTTCCCGATGAGGGCTTCGGCCCCGGGGCAGTCCAGGATCACGCGGGAATCTGTCTTGGAGGTTACCTGCAGCGCGACGCGCGACGGGAGGTTGGCTTTTATAACGCCGGTGATCACGTCCACCGAAGGGCGCTGGGTGGCCAGCACCAGGTGGATGCCCACGGCGCGGGCCATCTGGGCCAGGCGCTGGATGGCGTCCTCTACCACGTTCTTCTGCTGCAGCATCAGGTCCGCGAGCTCGTCGATGACCACGATGATATAGTATTCCTGCGGCTCGGAGTTCTCGAGCGCCCACTTGTTGTAGGAAGCGATATTTTTTACGCGGGCTTTCTCGAATTTCTTGTAGCGCTTCTCCATCACTCGCGTGAGGGCAACGAGCGACTTGGCGGCGTCCTTGGGATCGGTTATAACGGAAACCCTGTCGGGCGACTCCTTGGGGTCGTAGAGGTAAGGGATGTCCTCGTAGAAAGTCAGCTCGAGGCGCTTGGGGTCGATGAAGAGGAACTTGACCTCGTCAGGCTTGTTGCGGAAGATTATGGAAAGTATCAGTGACTGCATGAACACGCTCTTGCCGCTGGCGGTAGCCCCGGCCACTAGGAGATGGGGCATGTTCTCGAGGTTGGCTGTGGCGACCCTCCCCTCCGCGTAGCGCCCCAGGGCGAAAGTCAGGGGAGAACTTGCCCCGTTGAAGGACGGGTCTTCCAGGAGTTCGCGGAGGCAGACCTTGGCCCGGGTGTTGTTCGGGATCTCGAAGCCTATCGCGTCCTTGCCGGGGATCGGCGCGATGACGCGGATGGCGCCGGCGGACTTCATCCTGAGCGCCACGTCGTTGGAAAGGGAGACTATGGAGTTGATCTTCACCCCGACCCCGGGGGTGACCTCGTAGCGCGTGATGACAGGGCCCGGGTAAACGCCGGAGACCTGCACGTTCACGTTGAAGCTCTTGAAAGTTGTTTCCAGCTGCAGCCTGGCGCTGCGGATCTCGTCGTCGTCGGGGCCGATGGCGCTCTGTTTCGCAGCGGGCTCAAGGAGGTCGGTGCCGGGCAGCTTGAAATCCTTGAAATACGGGTCGGCCAGCTTCGGCTTGCCGGGATCCGGTTTCTTTGCCGCCGGCGCGGGCTTAGCCGTTTTCGCGGCCGGAGCTTCCTGCTGGGCGCGCACAACAACGGGCTCGGGAGCGGTAAAGGCGGGTTTCTCTTCGGCCGGCTCTTTCGCCCTGATCACGGGCGGCGGTTCGGAGATGGGCTTTACTTCGAAGGCCTGGCCTTCGGCCTGCTCTTTGTCGGAAATGTTTTTCAGGCGGGTGTTCAGCTCGCGGCGGGCCTGGAGCCAGTCCCGGAAATCGGCCGCGACCGTGGAGGAGACGGTCTTGAGCACCTTCTGCCAGGAGATCTTGAACAGGACCTGGATGCCGGCGAAAAGTATGACCGCGGAGAACAGCCCCGCCCCCACGCCGCCGAACATCTTGGAGAGGGTCTGCTCCAGGAAGTAGCCTAGCCACCCGCCGTCGAAATGGTCCGGACCGAAGCGGGAGCTGAGGAGGCCGATGATGGCCGACATCGAGCCCAGGATCATCAGGATGCCGGCCGTCAGGGTAAGCACGCCTTTATGCGGCTTCTTCAGGTTTACCAGTATGGCCACCAGGCCATAGAGGAATATAAATGGAAACAGATAGGCGGTATTGCCGAGAAAATCCTTGAACGCTCCGGCGACAGGGTCGCCTATAAAGCCGTGGGTCCCGGAGGTGAACAATACCCAGGTGAACCAGAGAGTGAAAGCGAAAGCCCCCGCCCAGTATAATACATAGGAAAGGGCCGAAGCCTTTTTCTTCCCCTGCGCGGAAGCTCTGATTTTTGCGAAGTTGCGCATGGTATATGCAGAGGCGGACGGCCAGGGTCTGGTCCCGTAGTCCGGTTTCGGCCCCGGTCCGCTGTCTCTCTTCTCTAGCCCCTGTCGGTAAGGACTACCCGGAAATTCAGTTCCTTCGGGTAGAGGGCGATCTTTCCCTGCGCGGCCAGCCAGCCGAGGGCCAGATAGAGCGAGGAACTGGAAAGGTGCAGCTTGAACTTGAGGTCCCAGGAGGAGGCGTCGCCGCCGGAGGCTTTAAGGGTCTCAAGCAGGTTCCCGGCGGTCTGGGCCAGCGTATCCGTGAACTTGGCTGTATCCTCCATGTTATTTCTTCACCTGGAACAGGTCGGCGTTGGGCTCTACGGGCTTGCCGTTCTCCTGCAGCACTTTCTCGATGACGCAGGTGAACTCCGATTTTATTTCATTGAAAACCTTCATGGCTTCGATCACGCAGATGACCTGGCCTTCCTTTACGGTGTCGCCCTCGCGCACGTAGGGCGGGCTGGACGGGCTGGGCGCGCGGAAGAAGATCCCTGACATCGGGGTCTTGATCGTTTCCCCGCAGACGGCCGCGGGCTGGGCTTTAGGCGCGTGGCCGGCGGACATGGCGTGGGCCGCGGGAGCGTGGGCCGACGCAGCGAAAACGGGTACCTGGTGCACGGCGTTATTATGTTTGCGGACCAGTTTAATGTAGGTGCTGTCCTTGGAGAATTCTATGACTTCCAGCTTGTTGGAGTTCATGAACTGGTAGAACTTCTGCACCTGGTCGAAAGCAGTTCCCTGGGGTTTTACGGCTTTTTTCATCGGTGTTTCCTCCAGTAGATATTCCGGCCCCCGCGTCGGCCGCGGGGGCCGGAGCTAGTTTACTTCCTTAAGGGCTGTACAGGCTGCCCGGGCTGCTGCATAAGCGCGCGGCGGGAGAGGCGGTACTTGCCGTTGTTCTCCTCGATGCACTTTACTTCTATTTCCTGGCCCATCTTCAGGACGTCGTCGACGCGGTTGACCCGCTTTATGTCGATCTCGGAGATGTGCAGGAGGCCTTCCTTGCCGGGCAGGACTTCCACGAAGGCGCCGAAGTCCACGATGGACACGACTTTGCCTTTGTAGGTTTTGCCCACTTCCACTTCCATGGAGAACTGCTCCACGAACATCTTGGCGGCTTCGAGGCTGGGTTTGTCGCAGCTCGAGATGAACACTGAGCCGTCGTCCTCTACGGCGATGTCGGCGCCGGTGCGCTCCTGGATGCCGCGGATGTTCTTGCCGCCGGGCCCTATGAAGGCGCCGATCTTGTCGCGGGGGATCATCAGCTTCACTATGCGGGGAGCGAACTCGGAGATGTCGGCGCTGGGCGCAGGCACGGCCTTTTCCATGATATCAAGGATGTGGAGGCGGCCGCGGGTGGCCTGCTCGATGGCTTCCTTCATGATGTTCATGGGGATGCCGGTGGCGAGCTTCACGTCCATCTGCAGGGCGGTCACGCCCTGGCGGGTGCCGGTGATCTTGAAGTCCATGTCGCCGTAGTGGTCTTCCAGCCCGGCGATATCGGACAGCACGGCGAACTTGGAGCCGTCGGTCACCAGGCCCATCGCTATGCCTGAGCAGGCGGCCTTCATGGGCACGCCGGCGTTAAACATCGCGAGGGAACCGCCGCAGACCGTGGCCATCGACGAGGAGCCGTTGGACTCCAGGATGTCGGACACGAGGCGGATGGTGTAAGGGAACAAGTCTTCGCTGGGAAGAAGCGGCAACAGCGCGCGCTTGGCGAGGTGGCCATGGCCTATTTCGCGGCGGCCGGGGCCCCTGTCGGGCTTCACTTCGCCGACGGAGTAGCTCGGGAAGTTGTAGTGCAGCATGAACCGGTCGTAGGTCTTGCCCTCAAGGGCGTCCAGCATCTGCTTGTCGTCGGAGGTGCCCAGGGTGGCCACCACCAGCGCCTGGGTCTGGCCGCGGGTGAACACGGCGGAGCCGTGGGTGCGGGGCAGGAAGCCGGGGTCGATGTTGATCTCGCGGACCTCTTCTGTCTTGCGGCCGTCGGTGCGGACCCTGGTATCCAGGGTGATGCGGCGCCACACGGTGTAGAGGACGTCCTCGAACACGGTCTTGGCCTGGTAGGAGGCCGTCGCGTCGTCGGGATATTTCTCGGTCATCGCGGTGTAGGCCTTGACCCTGATCTCTTCGAGGGCCTTCTCCATTGCTTTCTTCTCGGGCTTGGAGGAGAGGATCCTCTCGACTTCGGCCTTCACCATGGTTTCCACGGCGGCTTTGAGGCCGGCCTTTATTTCGGGGGTGGCGATAGCGGTCTTGGCCTTGCCCACCTGCGCTTTCATCTTGACCTGCAGGTTGTTGAGTTTTTCGAGTTCGGGCTTTGCGGCTTCCATGGCTCCGATCAGGTCGGAATTAGGAAGCTCTTTGCCGCCGCCCTCCACCATAAGGATGCCGCTCAGCGTGCCGCAGATGACCATTTCCATCTCGGAGGTCTCGCGCTGTTCGTTAGTGGGGTTCATGATGAACTTGCCGTCGAGTTTGCCCACGCGCACCGCGGAGACGGGCCCGTTCCAGGGAATGTCGGAGATCATCAGGGCCGCGGAGGCCGAGTTGATGGACACCACGTCGGCGT
>JAVHPG010000159.1:0-37550 GCA_036170455.1 Elusimicrobiales bacterium | reverse complement strand
GCGGGGCTACAGTTTCAGGCTGCAGGGCGGCACGCTGGACATCTCCAAAATATAACCGCCTCGCAGGGAAAAGAGAAGACCGGGGCTTGCCCGGTCTTCTCTTTTCTATGCCCGGCGCGGCGGCGGCCTGAGCCTATTTTTTCTTAAGCAGGGTTTCCACTTTTTGCTGCAGGTTGGCGAGGCTCACGGGCTTGCTGATGAAGTCCCGGCAGTTCCTCTCCTGGGTAAAGAGCTGGCTCATGCCCTTGTCGTAAAAGTTGCCGGTCATGATAAAGACCGGGATGTCCGCCGTTTCGTCGCCCGCCTGCAGTTCCCTCAGCACTTCTATCCCGTTCATTCCGGGCATCGTTACGTCCAGGAAGATTATATCCGGCTTAAGGGCCGCGGCCTTTTTCATGCCGTCTTTCCCGTAGTGGGCCAGGGCTACCGTATGGCCCTGCCCGGAGAAATGCAGGGAGACAAGGTCGCCGAAATCCTCGTCGTCGTCTATCATAAGTATGGTGGACATTTTTGTTTTCTCCGGTATAAACAGGCCGCTTATATAAAAATTATATAATACTTTCGGGGCAGGCAAAACAGGGCCTCCCCAAAAAGGAAAAAATGAACATCGCCGAGGACATAAAGACGGTTTTTGAAAAAGATCCCGCCGCCCGCAGTCTTCCCGAAGTGCTTTTATGCTACCCCGGGCTGCATGCCGTGTGGCTTTACCGGCCCGCCCACCGGCTCTGGGAGATGGGCCTCTATTTCCCGGCCCGCCTGATCTCGCACCTGGCCCGCCTGCTGACCGGGATCGAGATCCACCCCGGCGCTAAAATAGGCCGCCGCTTTTTCATAGACCACGGCATGGGGGTCGTCATAGGCGAGACGGCCGAGCTCGGCGACGACGTCCTGATGTACCAGGGCGTGGTCCTGGGCGGAACCTCGCTGGAGCATAAAAAGCGCCATCCGACGCTGGGCAATGGCGTGGTGGTGGGCTCCGGCGCGATTATTCTCGGCGCCATTAAGATAGGAGACCGCTCGCGCATAGGCGCGGGCTCGGTGGTCCTGCAGGAAGTCCCGCCTGACACCACGGTGTTCGGCGTCCCGGCGCACGGCGCCAGGGGCGGGGCTCCGGCCCGGGCCCAGCTTGACCATAATAAGCTGCCGGACTATTGCAGCGAGGAAATGCGCCGGATGCAGAAGCAGCTGGACGATCTTAGAAAGGAAATGATAAAAAAATGAAATACGCCCAGAACATGATAGGCCTCATAGGCCGCACGCCGCTGGTAAAAATAAACCGCGTATGCTGCACTTCGGCGCTCCTGCTGGCCAAACTTGAATTCTTCAATCCTACCTCCAGCGTGAAGGATAGGGCGGCCTGGGGCATGCTGAAAGACGCCGAGGAAAAGGGCCTGCTGAAGCCGGGCGCGCTGGTGGTGGAGCCCACCAGCGGCAATACCGGGATAGGGCTGGCCTGGATCTGCTCCATCAGGGGCTACCGCCTTGTCCTTACCATGCCGGAAACCATGAGCATCGAGAGACGCAGGATCATGGACGCTTTCGGGGCGCAGATAGTTCTGACCCCGGGTTCGGCTGGCATGGCCGGAGCCGTAGCTAAGGCCGAAGAAATACACGCCTCTGTCCCCGGCGCTTTCATGCCCCGGCAATTTTCCAACCCGGCCAACCCGGCTATCCATGAAGCTACCACCGCGGAAGAGATCTGGAGCGATACTGACGGGAAAATAGATATCCTGGTGGCCGGGATAGGGACCGGAGGAACTATAACCGGCGTAGCCTGCGCTCTTAAGAAGCGCCGCCCCGGGCTGAGGGTCGTCGGGGTAGAGCCCGCCGCCTCCCCGCTCCTTGGGGGAGGCAAGCCTGGCCCGCACCGGATACAGGGTATCGGCGCAAATTTCGTGCCGGAAATACTCCGGCGGGACCTTATCGACACCGTGGTGCCTGTCGGCGACGAGCAGGCAGGCGCTATGGCCAGGCGGCTTATGCGCGAGGAGGGGATATTCTGCGGGATCTCCTCCGGCGCGGCAATGCACGCCGCCGTAGAGATCTCAAAAGAGCCCTCGTCCGACGGAAAAACGATAGTGGCCGTTCTCCCGGACACCGGGGAGCGCTACCTGAGCACCTGGCTGTTCGAGGGCATTCCCCCGGTCGGCAATTCGCATATTTAAACCTATGAAACTAGCGACCTTGTGCTATGTCAGAAAGGGCGGGAAAACCCTTATGCTTCACCGCGTAAAAAAGCGGGACGACGTCCATGAGGGAAAGTGGAACGGCCTGGGCGGCAAGTTCGAACAGGGAGAATCTCCTGAGGACTGCGTCAAGCGCGAGATCTTCGAAGAAGCCGGGTTGAAGATAAAGAACCCGCTGCTGAAAGGCGTCCTGACTTTTCCCGACTTCGCCAGGAAAGAAGACTGGTATGTTTTTGTCTTCACCGCCTCCGAATTTACCGGCCGCCTCATAGACTCGGACGAGGGCGACCTGGCCTGGATAAAGGACGGGGACCTCCTGAAGCTGAACCTCTGGGAAGGCGACAAAGTTTTTCTGCCGCTGCTAAGGCGGCGCGGACATTTCTCAGGCAAGTTCCGGTATGAAAAAGGCCGCCTGGCCGAATACAGCGTGGAAAAATACTGATATGAAAAAGACCGGCATCCTGGGGCTTATGAGCGGAACCTCCGCCGACGGGCTTTCGATAGCTTTTTGCGAGGCCGGCGGGCGCCGGCTTAAAGTCAAAGCCTTCGGAAATTACCCTTACCCGGCGGCCCTGCAGGCGCGGATAATTTCGGCGAAGGATATGAAAGCGCCGGAGCTTTCGGCGCTGAATTTCGAGCTGGGCCGCCTCTGGGCCGGCATGGTCAGGCGCTTCTGCCGCGCCCGTAAAATAGACTATAAAGATATTGCTGTGATAGGTTCCCACGGCCAGACCGTCTGGCACGCCCCGGGCCGGTCCGGCCACACCCTGCAACTGGGCGAAGCCTCTTTCATCGCGGAGGAAACGCGGCGCCCCGTCGTCTGCGATTTCCGCCCGGCCGATATGGCGGCGGGAGGGGAAGGCGCCCCTCTTATCCCTTTCTTCGACGAATATCTTTACGGCGGAGGAAAGCCGGTGGCCCTGCAGAACATAGGCGGGGTGGGCAATATAGCTTTTGCCGGCAAGGGCGTTAAAACTTTCGGGTTTGACACCGGGCCCGGCAATTCCCTGATGGATACCGCCGTCCACACGCTTTCCGGCGGCAGGATTTCTTATGACAAGGACGGGGTCTGGGCTTATGCCGGCAACCCCGACCAGGCGAAGGTCAGGGAGCTTACGGCGCTGAGCTTTTTCAGCCGCCGCCCCCCGAAGTCCCTGGACCGCAGCGAATTCTCCGCGGCTTTTCTGCGGAAACATTTTAAGGCCCTGCTTAAACCGCGCCGCTCCCGGGACCTGCTGGCCACTCTCAACCTTTTTACCGCGGCCTCCATCGCCCTGGCCTTTAAGCGGTTCTCCCCGCGCGGGACGCGGGAGCTTATAGTGAGCGGCGGGGGGGCCCTGAACCCCGCGCTCATGGATAATCTTTCGGCCCTGCTGCTGCCTTCCGGCGTGAGGGTCCGCTCCTGCGCCGAGCTCGGGCTGCACCCGCTGGCCAAGGAGCCGGCCTGTTTCGCGCTGCTGGCCTGGCTGGCTCTCGAAGGCCGGGTGAACCACTGCCCCTCGGCCACCGGCGCGCGCGGTTCCCGGGTGCTCGGCAAAATAATTAATCCCTGATGCCCCCCGCCCGAACAAAGCCGCTCAAGGCTGAACTTGATGCTGCGGGCTTTCAAGTACCCAATTACCGGGGTGTTCCGGAGTCGGGGTGCTTATGGGGGGCGCTGAGGCTGGCCGGGGCCGCCGGCGAGCTTGGGGAAGCGGAGCAGGCGGCGCGGCCGGTCTGATCCCGCCGCCTGCTGGCTGAACAAAGTTTGGTAAAATTTAAGGGATATGGAAAAACGCGAACGGCCGCATCTCTCCGGAGATATCAGGACTATTCTCAAAAAAGTCTCGCGCTCACTCTATTTAAGCCTGAATATCCTGCCAGAGCCGGTAAGAACTTCAATGGGCATCGGGTACCTGCTCTGCAGGGTCCTTGATACGGTAGTGGACGCCCCGGGAATTCCGGCGGCAGAAAAACTCGGGATCCTCGCGCTTGCGCGCGGGCTGGATAAGCCCGGAAGCGCCGACGCGCTGCTTGAGCATATCCGCCCGTTCTCGGCGCTCCCGGCCAGCCAGGGCGAGCGGGAGCTGCTGCTTAAGCTCGGCAAGATACTCTCCGTCTATTCGTCTTTCCCGGAAGAAGAGAGGGCCTTGTTCTCCGGGCTGCTCCACGGCGTCTCCTCCGGCCTGGAGATGGACGTGAGCTCTTTTCCGGGCGGCGGGCCGGCGGCTTTTAAAACCGCCGGGGAGCTCGAGCTCTATTGCGCGCATACGGGCGGCGCCCCGGGCATTTTCTGGGCCGGGCTTTACCGCGAAGCCATGCGGCGCTCCGGCGCCGGCGTCTCTTTTTTTCCGTCCGAAAAGGACGCCGGGATGATAGGTTCGGCGCTGCAGATGACCAATATCCTTAAGTGCATGGCCGCCGACCTCAGGCTGGGGCGCTGCTATATGCCGCAGGAGGACCTGGATTCCAGGAATATGAAGCCGGCGGACCTCCTGCTTTCTTCCAATATGGAGAGGCTCCGTGACATCACTTCCAAGTGGATGTACTGGGCCCTGGACAGGTTTGACCAGTGCGAGACTTTCGTCTCAGCCGTGCCCAAAACGGAACTTTCTCTGCGGGCCGCGGTAATCTGGCCCGTTTACTGGGCTATGGATACGCTCGAAAAAGCGGCGCATTCCAACCTGCTGGACCCTGGCGACAGGCCCGGTGTCGGGCGCAGCCGCATCTGCGCCACCATAGCCTCCACGCCCCCGCTGCTGCTCAGCAACACGGCTTTCGCGCGCGGCTACCGGTTCCGCCGGGAGACGCTGATAGGGTCAATAACGGGCGGTAATTTCGAGGGGAGGGCGATATGAAAAAAAAAATTATTCTGCTGGCCGGGGTTTTCGCCGTCTGGGGCTGCGCGCGGCAGCTTAATCCGGCCGAGAGGGAAGAGGCCCGGCGGGCGGCGCTAGAGCTGAACTCCGTGATGGATATGGCTTCTTCGCGGCAGATCTCTCCCGTGGAATTCGAGTCAGGCTCCGCCCGCCTGCTGGAATCCTCTAGGCCCATTCTGGACAGGGTGGCGGCCGTCCTGCTTAACCATAATAAGCTCAAGCTGATAGTTGCCGGCCATACCGACGACGTTGGAACGGACGAGTATAACCAGGACCTTTCGGAGAGGCGGGCGGGCGCGGTGAAGATGTACCTGGCCACCAAGGGGGTCCACCCTGATTCGGTGCGCGTCTACGGCTACGGCGAAACGCAGCCGGTAGTGAGCGAGACCACGGAGCAGGCCCGCGCGCTTAACCGCAGGGTCGAGTTCCGCATCACCACGCGCGACTGGGGGACAGTATATTAACTGAAGATCGGAAATCTAAAATAAAAAGAACCCGGAGCTGTCTCCGGGTTCTTTTTTCAGGGGCGGCTTCGGCTTATTTCTGGTCGCCGTATTCCTGGTCGAACCTCTTGTACTTGTAGGCGAACTTGCCCGGCCTGCCGGCCGCCATCGCCTCGTCGCTCCATTGGAATTCCTTATTGCCCACCCGCACCATATCGCCGGCTACGCAGCCGGCCTTCTTGAGGGCCTTGTCCATGCCGATGGTCTTGAAGATGCGGTGCAGCCTGTCCCAGGAGTCCGGCTGGCCGAAGTTGGTCATGGCGATGAGCTTCTCAACCCTCGTTCCCTTGACGGCATAAAGTCCGTCGGCGTCCACCGTAACGGTGAAGCCGCCTTTCGCCTGTTTCGGGGCGGGGACGGAGAGCGCGGCGGCCTGGTAAAGATCTCCTTCCTTTACCGTGGGCAGCAGCTTCAGGATGTGGTCCAGGAGGGGGCTTATCCCCTTGCGGGTGGCGGCGGAGATAAGGAAGACCTCCCTCTTTTTGAATTTCCTGGCCAGGGCCTTCTGGACCTCGGCGGCCTCCGGGAGATCCGATTTGTTCACGACCAGCACCGTTATTTTCCTGGCGAGCAGGGGATGGTAATCCTTCAGCTCCTTCTCTATCACGCGCACGGCTTTCTCCGGCTTCATTTTGCCGAAGCCCAGGGGGTCCACGAGATGGATCAGCAGTTTCGTGCGGAGAATGTGTTTGAGGAAGAGAACTCCCAGCCCCTTCCCGTCGTGCGCGCCTTCGATGAGGCCGGGGATGTCCGCAGCGGCGAAGCTTTTGCCTTTGTGATTCACCATCCCGATATTCGGGTTAAGCGTGGTGAAGGGGTAGTCCGCTATTTTCGGGCGCGCCGCCGAGATCGCGGCGAGGAAGGTGGATTTGCCGGCGTTGGGCAGGCCCACGAAGCCGACGTCGGCCAGGACGCTGAGTTCAAGCCGCGCTTCGTATTCTTCTCCCGGCTCGCCCAGCTCCGAGATCTTGGGGGCGGTGTTGAACCTGGTCTTGAAAGCGGTGTTTCCGCGCCCGCCGCGGCCGCCTTTCGCGGCCATAAAGCGCTCGCCGTCCTTCTTAAGGTCGGCCAGCACGGTACCGGCGCGTTTTACCACGGTGCCGCACGGGACGTAAAGTGTGAGATCCTCGCCGTAGGCGCCGTCCTTGCGGTTGCCCTTCCCGGGAGACGCGTCCTGGGCGGTGATATGGGGGTGGCAGGCTATTTCGGCCAGCGTGGTGATATTCGCGGAGGCTTCGAACCAGATGCTGCCGCCTTTGCCGCCGTGGCCGCCGTCGGGGCCGCCGTAAGGGATGTACTTTTCCCTGCGGAAGGAAGAGCAGCCGTCGCCGCCCTTGCCCGCTTTAAGATAAACGCGGGCGGTGTCGACAAAGCCCGAAGCTACGCGGTGGTCTTGTATTTTAGCCATAATGCTTGCCTGGAGGGAATATAATAAAAAACCTCCTGAACGCGGTGAGCACCCAGGAGGTTTTACCCTTTGGAAAGGTTATTTCGCTGCGGGATAAACGCTGATCTGCTTCTTGCCGCGCTTAGCCCATTCGAACTTTACTATGCCCGTGACGATGGAAAAGAGGGTGTCATCCGAACCTTTCCTCACGTTTTCACCAGGGAGGAACTTGGTGCCGCGTTGGCGCACCAGAATCTCACCGGCGTTCACGGCCTGACAGCCGTAGCGCTTTACGCCCAGTCGCTGGCCCTGGCTATCCCGTCCGTTGCTGCTTGAACCCTGTCCTTTTGTATGCGCCATAGTACCTCTGTTGTAAATCGTTGGGTGCTGCCCCGTAAGGGGCTTCCAACAAGACCAGAAACTACGCTAACTGGATATCTTTCACTTCTATCTCAGTCAGTTCCTGGCGGTGCCCGGAGCCTTTTTCGTAGGCTTTCTTAGTCTTCTTGCGGAAAACTATTATCTTGGGGCCTTTCAGATGCCGGACGATCCGGGCTGTTACTTTAGCGGAGGGAGACTTTGCAGCCGTAGCGCTTTTTTCGTCGAGCGAGGCTGACCACAGGGCCTTGAAGGTTACTTCCGCGCCTTCTGCCTCTGTTAGCTTTTCAACCTGCACGATCTCGCCGGGGACTACCCAGTACTGCTTGCCGCCTGTTTCGATTATTGCGTACATAGTATGTATATGATATCAAAAAAAACGGGAACAGGCAAATAATCTGCCGTCAGAAAGACTTTCTACGGTCGCGGACGCGGCGCATAAGCCCGGTGTCCAGGTCGCGCAGCGTGAGGCCGCGGCGCAGGCCGAGCAGCCTGAGCCTGCAGTAAAAATAGACCAGGGAGGTGATGAGGCCTACGCGCAGGTTATTGTGGAACGCCCCGCGGGCCAGCGTCTGCACCTCGTTCATAAAACGCTTGTCTTCAGCCGTGAGCCAGGGCAGCCTGGAGGTCTCTTCCCAGTCGAAAGCGCCCCACTCCTCGAGTTTTGAAGGGGGCACGAAGCCCATCTTGACGCACTTGTCGAAAAGGGGGGCGCCCGGGTAGGGGATATACATCGAGGGCCCGTACACATTGGTATTCCTGTCCTCAGTGAGGATAGCGGCGATCCTGACGGTCTCAAGAATGTCTTTCCTGGTCTCCTCCGGGAAACCCAGCATGAAATGATAATTCGCCTTGAAGCCGGCCGCGATTACTTTGCGGTGCGCCTCCAGGACCTGCGCGACGGTTATGTCTTTGTCTATCTTTTTCAGCACCGGGTCCGACCCGCTTTCCACGCCGAAGGTCAGATTGTCGCAGCCGCTCCGCTTGATGAGTTCAAGCCCGGCGGCGTCGTACTGCAGGAAAGTGTCTATCCTTATATCGGAATGCCACTTCAGGTCGAGGCCGCGGTCCACCATGCCGCGGCAGACGGCCTCGGCGCGCTTTTTGTCCACGAAGAAATTGTCCGAAACGAAGTTGATGGCGCCCAGACGGTACTTGTCCTTGAGCGCCTGAAGCACGTCCAGCAGCCTGCCGGCGGACATCGCGCGCCATTTTCTCTCGTTGAACTTGATGTTGTAGCAGAAAGCGCAGCGGTAGGGGCAGCCCCGGTCCACGTTAAGGTCGAGGCAGCGGCGGCCTTCGTAGGAGCTTTTCGACTCCCGGATATAATGTTCCGCGTCTATCAGGCTGAAGTCCGGAAGGGGAAGGTCGTCCATCGCCAGGTTGTCCGCCTGAGGAGTAAAGACGGGAACGCCGTCTTTTTTGAACCCTATGCCCCTGACCTGTTCAAGTGAGCGGCTTTCTTTAAGACACTCCACGAGGCCGGCGAATTTTTTCTCGCCCTCGCCTATGACGACCGCGTCCACGAAAGGGTTCTCGAGCGTCTGCGCGGGCAGCAGGCTGGCGTGGATGCCGCCCCAGACCACCGGGACCTTGCCGGTTCTTTTCAGGAAAGCGGAAAATTCCAGGCCGGCCGTTATCGAGCTGCCGGTCATTACGCTGACCCCGGCGCAGATGGTCTCCGGGCCCAGGCATTTGGCCAGCTGCCCCCGCCAGTCGGCAGTGATGCCCTGGTCGATTATCTCCACCGTGTAGCCCTTCAGCAGCAGGGGCGTGGCTATATAGACCAGCCCGAGGGGGCTGCGTTTAAGCAGCTTGTGGCTGGCATTCGGCCTGAAAAGGATTATTTGCGCCATGATAAATTTACCGCGCCGCGGCTGGCTTGGTGCCGGGCTTAAGGAGTATTTTATCATATTCGCCGGTAAGCGTTTTCCAGGCTTGGGGGGCCCCCCGCGGGGTCTTAGGGCCCACGCTAAATTGGGCCTTTGGCTACTTACGCGCCGGTCTTTTTTATTCCATAATATAGTCATGCACCATATGTCCAAACCGGAGGCTTCGATGGCAAAGATATGCGGTTTTCTCCTGGCGGCTTCGGCCGTAATTCTTTTTTCAGCCGGCGCGCGCGCCGAAAATAATACCCTGCTTGCGCTCAATGCCCCCGAGAGGGTTTCGGTAAAACCGGCGGTCGCGGGCGCCCGGGACGCGGCGCCCCCGGACCTTAAAAATTCCGCCACCGCGCAGCTTATCATCGGTTCGCCCGGGTACACGGATTTCGACGCCGTAACTTCCGTGAACGACCAGCTTTACCGCGAGGGCTCGAAAGAGCTCCTGAAGCAGTCCGTAAAGGACGGCGCGAAAAAAGCCGCCCACGGGAAGGTCATGCGCGACGCGCCTATCTCAAAAGAAAGCGGTTCGGGCGCGGTCAGGCCTGTAAAGGCCCGCTCTCCGATAAAGAAAAATAAACCCGGGAAGCCGCTGCACGCGGACCCCGTCAAGGTTAATAATACTTTTTGACGGCCGGCCGCCCGGCTGTTCCCGAAAAACCCGCTTTCCCGCGGGTTTTTTGCTTTAAGGCGGATATAAATAATAGAATAACTTTGCGCTCTTAACGGAGGAAACTGATGATCGAAGAAATGATAGAACCCTTTTTTCAGCCGGTGCTGGAAGTCTGGGCCAAGTTTTCCGAGTATGTCCCCAAGCTCGTGGCGGCTTTTACCTTCGTCCTATTCGGGCTCTTCATCGCCCGCGTCGTCAGCTCCCTCCTGGAACAGTTCCTCAGGAAGATAAAGCTCGATTCCTATACCAGCCGGGTCGGGATCAACGAGATCCTTATCCGGTTCGGCCTCGGCAAGTCCACCGCCCAGGTCGTTTCTTTCGTGGCCTACTGGTCCCTGCTGCTGGTTTTCCTCGTTACGGCGGCCAATATCCTCAACCTGACGGTGATCTCCGAGATCCTCAAGCGGTTCGTGGATTTCCTGCCCAATTTGATGGCGGCTATCTTTATAGGCTTCGGCGGGCTGCTGTTCGCGCGCTTCATGGCCGATATCGTCATGAATTCAGCTATCTCCAACAACCTGCGCGGCGGCCGCTCCCTTTCGAAGATCGTGCACTTCGTGATCGTGGTTTTTACGCTGATCGCGTCTATCGAGCAGCTCGGCATAAAGATGAAGATGATCATCGGCGGCATAAATATTATGCTGGCCTCGCTGGGCCTGGCTTTCGCCATCGCGGTGGGCCTGGGCGCCAAGGAAATAGCTCACGACGTGCTCAGAAGCCTTTTTACCGAGAATAAAGAAGAAAAATAAAAGCCGCTTCTCGTAAAAGAAACCCCCCGGAAAGATCCGGGGGGTTTCTTTTTATGCCAGCGAAGTCGGGACCGGGTTAGCAAAACCCTCTCGGAAGGCGAGGCTTGCGTAAGCGCCGAGCCTGAGAGCGGGAGGCGCGCGCACGGTGTGCGCGACGCCGTTTTTGCGTTCCGGTCCCGGCTGAGCCTCAGTCCAGGTAGTCCCTCAACATCTTGCTGCGGGAGGGGTGGCGGAGCTTGCGGATGGCCTTCGCCTCGATCTGCCGCACGCGCTCGCGCGTCACGCGGAAGATCTTGCCCACTTCTTCCAGCGTCCTGGGGTAGCCGGTCTCGATGCCGAAGCGCAGCTTTATGATCTTGGCCTCGCGGTCCGTCAGGGTGTCCAGGATCTTGGTCACTTCGCGGCGGCGCAGCAGGTCCAGCGCCGAGTGAGAGGGGGGGAGCCCCGTCTTATCCTCGATGAAATCCTCGAGGTGCGAATCCTCGTCCTCGCCGATGGGCGTGGACAGGGAGATCGGGTCCTGCATGATCTTCATGGCGTTCTTCACCTTGTCCATGGAGATATGCATGTGCTTGGAGTACTCTTCGATCTGCGGGTCGCGGCCGAACTCCTGGCGGTATTTGCGAGTCACCTTCATCAGCTTCGAGACCAGTTCCTTCATGTGCACCGGGATGCGGATGGTGCGGGCCTGGTCGGCGATGGCGCGGTTGATGCTCTGGCGGATCCACCAGGTGGCGTAGGTGGAAAACTTGAAGCCGCGCTTGTACTCGAACTTCTCGACGGCCTTCATCAGGCCGAGGCCGCCTTCCTGGATCAGGTCGGACAGCTCGAGGTTGGAGTTTACGTGCTTCTTCGCGATGGAGACGACCAGGCGCAGGTTGGCGCGGATCAGCTTCAGTTTGTCCTGCAGGATCTGGTCCTCGAGGAAGGTGATCTTGTCGTTCAGCGACAGGAAGTCGTCGGGGTTGATCGGGAGCGTGCGGATCAGGTGGTGCTCCCGCTCTTTCACCGCGCGCACGTTCTCCAGCGCGGCCTCGACTTCCTGCGGGTTGTAGCCCCACTTGGACTTGAAGGCGCCGGGGCGCATCTTGCCGCGGCCGACCTGGTCGTGGTCGGCCTGCAGTTTCACCAGGTCGCCGTAAACTTTCTGGTATTTCTCGAGCTCCAGGCGGTACTCGTGGATCTTGTGGGCCAGGTTCTTGATCTTGTTGGTCAGGCGCTTGATCTTCTCCTGGTTCAGGTTCAGGTTGATGATGTTCTTTACGATGTCCTTGCGCTTCTTGTCGATGACCGCTTCCAGCTTCTTGCGCATCTCGTTCGACAGGGACGGCTTCTTGGCGCGCTCGGCGAGCTTGGCTATCTCTTTTTCGGTGCGGGTGATGAGCTTGGCGATGTTCTTCATCTTGCGCTTCATCGCCGAGAGCTCCTGGTTGGACTTGCGGCCGCGGGGCATCAGCTCCTTGGTCGTCATCTCGTCCTGCTCTATCAGGTTCTCCCAGTTGCGGATCTCGCGCATCGTGATGGGGGATTCCAGCACCAGCATGCGCAGCTCGCGCTCGCGCTCGCGGATGCTGCGGGCCAGCGTGACTTCCTCGTCGCGGCTGAGCAGCGGCACCTTGCCCATCTCGGACAGGTACATGCGGATGGAGTTCGAGACGTCCGGCGTCGCGCTCCATTCCTCGGTGTAGGCCTCGCGCTCGGAGGCGGCCACCATCTTGAATTTCTTGCGGTCCACGACCTCGATGCCGAGGTCCTCCAGCGTGCCCATCAGCGTGTCTATTTCCTCGCTGGACATGGACGCGTTGGTAAGCGACCGGTTCATTTCCTCGAGGGTGATGTAGCCGTGCTCTTTGCCCAGTTCCACCAGGTCCCGTAAAGCTTTTTTAGGTTGTGCCATTGTTATCTCCTGACTAGCGCTGTCTAAAGTTCTTTGACCGAGGATTTAAGCTCGGACATAAGCCTGCTGTACTCTTTGAGCTGCTGCGGGTCCATGGGCCCGGCGGCTTTCAGCTCTTTCAGCCGCCTTTCAAGGGAGAGGCGCTTGAGCCTCTTTATCGCCGCGGCCGCGTTCTGCGCGCCCGTGATCTCGCCGCCCAGGTCCGTAACGGCCAGCTCCATCACGAGGGCCGCGTCGTCCGGGAACTCCGCCGCCAGCGCGGTGGGGGCCTTCGCCCGCTCCGCCGCCGGGAGGGCGCGCAGGGCGTCGAAAAGCCGGCGCGACAGGGGGCTTGTAAAATCTTCCGGCTCCAGGGCCGCGGCCTGCTCTATCAGCGCCGGCTCGCGCAGCAGCAGCTGGACGAAGCCCCGCTCCAGCGCCGGGATGGCTTTCACGGCCAGGGCCGCGCCGCGCTTCGGTTGCGCCGGCGCGGGGAGGGGCGCTTTTCTAAGCTGTTTGAGCACCGAGGCTTCTTCCACGCCGAAGCGGGTGGACAGGGACTTCACCCATTCGCTCTTCAAGATCTCGTCGGGCTGCTTCGCCACGGTCTCGAGCAGGACCGCTATCGCCTGGGCCTTCTCCTGCGAGGTGGGCGGGGTTTTGCGGCCCTTGAAAAAAAGGTTCATCCTGAAATCGAGCGGGTCGGCGGCCTCGACCAGCTTCTTCTCGAATTCTTCGCGCCCGTGGTCGTTCAGGTATTCGTCCGGGTCCTGCCCGTTGGCGAGGCTGGCGAGGCGCACATAGAGCCCGGCTTCCATGAAGATCTCGGCGGCCCTGACGGAGGCCTGGATGCCGGCGCGGTCGTCGTCGAACATCACCACGGTGTCCTTGGCGTAGCGCCGGATCAGCCCGGCGTGCTCGACTGTAAGATTTGTGCCGAGCGGCGCGACGGCCCAGTCCACGCCGTGCTGGTGCGCGCCTATCACGTCCATATAGCCTTCCAGCAGCAGGAGCTTCCCGGTCTTGCGGATCTGCGGCAGGGCTTCGTGCAGGCCGTAAAGAGTGCGGCGCTTTGAGAACAGGACGGTTTCGGGGGAATTGAGGTATTTCGGCTTGGCCTCCGGGTCCAGTACCCGGCCGCCGAAGGCCACCGTGTCGCCGGCCTGGTTGAGGATCGGGAACATGATCCGGCCGCGGAAGGTATCGCCTACCCGGCCGCCTTCCCGCTCGGTCACCAGCCCGGCCTTGACCGCCAGGTCGCGGCTCCAGCCTTTGTCCTTCAGCTCGTCCATCAGCGCGGAGCCGCCGGCCTGGGCCCAGCCCAGCTCGAAGCGCTCCACCGTGGTCTTGCTCAGCCGGCGCTCGCCGAGGTACAGGCGGGCTTTCTCCCCGGCGGGGGAAAAAAGGGAGGAGTGGTAGAAGGCCGCGGCGTGCTTGAGCATCTTCTTCAGCTCCAGCCGCTCCTTGTCGTCTTCCGTCATCGCGTGGGAGCGCTCGTCGCCGTACTCCACGCCGGCCTTCAGCGCCAGCTTCCTGGCGGCCTCGGGGAAAGTTATGCCTTCGATCTTCATCAGGAAAGTGAAGACGTCACCGCCCTCGCTGCAGCCGAAGCAGTAGAAGAACTGCTTGTCGGGGCTGACGTTGAACGAGGGGGTCTTCTCATTGTGGAACGGGCACGGGGCGGTATAGTTCTTCCCGGCCTTTTTCAGGGCGGGCACGTAGTCCCTGACGACATCTACGATGTCCAGTTTTTCCCTGATAAGTTCGATGACCGGGGATGAACTCATTATGCTTAATGTGCCCTGTGACTAAATAGGCAAAAAGCCGTCCGCCTGGCGTGCGAGCGGTAGCGAGCCTCTTATCTTAAGTAGACTGTTAAATCGACAAAAAGCCGTCCGCCCACGGCGGACGGCTTTTTGGACAGCAGCGGTTAGAACGACCTTCTGCCTTTGCGTACTTTGCGGCGGGCCTCCTGGGACTTCAGCTTGCGCTTCATCACGGGAGTCATATAATGCTCCCGCCGCTTTATTTCCTTGAGGATGCCGTTGCGCTCGCAGTCGTGTTTAAAACGCCTGAGCGCCTCTTCGATGGATTCTTCGTCTCTTACTTTGATGTATACCACGCTGATCACCACCTTTTGGTATGCAGTAAAACCGTACAGATTTTTGGGCTCAGCCCGGGGGCCAGAGCAGCTTTCTTCCGGCGAGCAGGTGGAAATGCAGATGGTCCACCGACTGCCCCGCGCCCTTGCCGTTGTTCATGACCAGCCTGAAAGCGCTTTCAACCTTGAGAAATTTTGCGGTCCTGGCGGCCGCCAGCTGCAGTTTGCCCAGCAGGTCCGCGTCGCTGTCTTCCGCTGAGCTCAGGCGGGGTATATGCCTGCGGGGGATCACCAGCGCGTGAGTGGGGGCCTGTGGGTTGAGGTCAAGGAATGCGATAGTGTCCGCGTCTTCGTAAACAACCCTGGCATTGATCTCGCCTGCGGCTATCTTGCAGAAAATACAGTCCGCCATTGACTATATTTTATATATTTATAGGCCTTAGGGCAATGGGTGAGTCTTCCGGGGGCTAAAAGGGAGGAAATCCGGGCTCTGAACGCCTGCGGCTCGGAGCATCAGCGCCGACCCTGTCGCCCCGCCCCGGCGGAGGAATTTTCGCCGAAGAAAAAATACGGGTCCCGGCCACGGAGCTCGCCGGCGGCCGCTTCAGCACCGGCCAGGTTCCCGCCCGCCAGGTCGCGTATCAGCGCGCGATGCGCGGGCGCCAGCGCTCCTGCCGAAGCCCTGTCTATTTCCCCGAGTATAGCGGAGGCGGTCCTGCCGCCGCCTGCCGCCGCTTCGGAAGCGGCCAGGAGGAATTTGCAGTTAAGGCAGGAAGGATCTTCTTTTACGGCCTCGCTGAATTTGGTCTTTGCCTTACCGTAGTCGCCCGCTTTAAAAGCGCACACGCCGGCTGCGGATTCCAGGAAAGCTTTATCCCGCCCGGAGTAATCCAGCCTGAAAAAGCCTATGTTCAGCGGCACGGGTTCGGCTGTTTCGAGGCGCTGCTCCAAAGCCCCGCCCGGCCGGTTAAGTATGGTGTAGAAAGAGTGCCTGAAAGAGATCGCGCGCCAGGCCTCGCCTTCAGTCCCGGCCAGGAGGCGTTTTTGAGCCAGCGGGGAGGCCTCCCGCGCGGCGAATATCGCGGGCTCCGGCGAGACATATTTAAGCAGGCATTGGCCCTGGCCGCCTTCGCAATTTCTCATTACAGGAAAGTATTTCGCGAGCAGGCCGGCCCTGGCGTCGGACTGCACGAGTTCCGGGTAGACCGCAAGGCAGCCCGGCTCCCAGTCCCGCTGCGCCTCCATGAGGAGGGCGAGCTCCCTGTCGTTCGTCCTCAGCGCCCCGTTCAGCCCGAAGGCCGCCCTGGCGTTCAGGAAAGCGTAAGACGCCAGGAGAAGAGTTAAAAGGACCTGGAACGCTTTTACTCCGGGCGCGGGCAGGCGCCGCGCCGCGTTTTCCAGGCCGTCCAGGCCAAGGGCGAACAGGTAAGCGCAGGGCAGGAAGAAGTACAGCTGGTGGCGCATGAAATGCAGCGGGTAGTGGTCGGCCGAGCTGAATATCATCGAAAAATAAACCAGCCAGAGGGCGAGCAGGGCGGCGAAAACCGCGTACCGTTTCGCTTTTTCCCCGTCGGCGAAGCCGCCGAGCGCCGCGCCCGCGAGCGAAGCTAAAATAAAGGCCCAGGATAGGGCGGCGGCGGCGCCTCCGGCTTGCGGCGGGGCCTGCGGCCCCGGGTTTTCCGCGGAGGGCGGGTTTGCGCCGGAGAGAACGCCCAGGTTGCGTTCTCCCAATTGCGAAACCAGGTGCTGTACGGGCGAGAGGGGGTCTCGTACCATCCGGCCCGGGTCGCCGCTCAGCGCCCGCGCTCCCCAGAGAGCGAAGAGGCAGGTCGCGGAAATGATCAGAAGGAGATTCGCGGGTTTTAATAAAGCTCTCTTTTCCGGCGCGGGCTTCGAAATGAATAAGGCGGCTAAAATAAGGAGGTTCGCCGGCAGGAACTCGAAGCGGGCGGCGATGACCAGGATAGTTGAGCTGGCTATCCAGGCCAGGCTTCCCGCGCCCAGGCGGCCGGTGGCGTGCGCGTCGAACAGTGCGAGCAGCGAAAGCAGCCAGATGAACATGTTGGCCGAGGTCGTGGAAAAAGACGAGGCGTTGAGCGGGGAAAGAAAGTTCAGGAATAACAGGGCCGTGCCGCCGGCGCTCGCCGCCAGGCCGGCGCCGAGGCGGCGCAGCCCGGCGTAAAAAACGAATATCGACAGGACGGGGAGCAGCCGGTTCTTCCAAAGAACGGCCTGCAGGGAGCAGCCGCTCAGGATATCTGAGATCCCGTCGGTGAACAGGGGGGAATATTCCTTGAAGAGGTTATAGACGAGCGGCCGGCCCGTAAAAAAAGTAGTGCCAAGGCTCAGAAAATCGTGATTATTATCGTAGCCTCCGCGCGCCGGCAGCAGGAAAGCGGCTATGGTCGCCGGCACGGCTACCGCGGCCAGCGCCAGCAGCGCGCTCCCGCGGGACGGCTCATTGCGCCACCAGTTTATGGCGAACTTGCCGAGGAAGAAGAGATTAACGGCCCAGCAAAGTATGACGCTGTACTGGAGGAGGTATTCACGCATCCTGCCGCCCGCTTTCGCCCTTTAGCTTGCCGCGTATGCCCAGGACGGCCGCGGCCATCCGGCCCGCCAGCCGCAGCCTGTCGGCCAGGCCGCGGTTCCAGGACGAGCTCCCGTACTGCCTCCGGTTAAGGGTCACTTCCCTGCGTATCGGCCTGTAGCCCCGGCGAAGGGCGTCCGCGTAGGCGTAGAGGTCGAGCGAAAAATCCGTCGGCGGGGCCGTCCAGCCCTCGTAAAGGGAGCGGCTGAAAAATGTGGGCTGGGCGTTGATGTCGCGAAGCGGCAGGCCCAGAGCGAGCGTGGAAAACAGCGCCATGCCGGCCGTGAAAAGATGCTCGGCCGCCGTGCGGTTCCCGCGGAGCCCCTTCAGGAAGATCTTCTCGGCCCCGAATTGTCTCAGGCTCTCGGCCGCGTCCAGGACTTCGGCCGGGGCGTACTGCATGTCCCCGTGGGCCCAGCCCGCGCATTGCCCCCGCGCCGCGCGGAGCCCCGCGAGTATCCCTCCCCCATAGCCGAGGTTCTTTTCGCAGTAGACGGCGCGGAGAAAAGGGAACTCCGCGGCGGCGGCGCGCAGGAGGTCCGCCGTGCCGTCTGTAGAACCGTTGTCTACGAGGATCAGCTCTATGTCCGGCGCTTTGAGCGCGGCGGAAAATCCGGAAAGCAGGGGGCGGAGATTCTCCGCCTCGTTGTAGCACGGGATAACGATGGAACAGAAGATCCTGCCGGCAGGCCCGGGGTCAGAAGGCATGGGCTTCCGCCTTCAGGACGTCTTCGGGCGTGCCCAGCGGGACGATGCTCCCGGCGCGGTCGAGCACGAATTTCCGTCCCTCCCGTATAAGGGCGTTATAGAGGGGGGCCACATAGAGTTCGCCCTTGGTCTTTTCCCCGGAGGCGAGGGCGGCCCCGGCGACGCGGAAAAAACCGTCGGCGTCCGTGAAATGGTAAAACCCGGTGAGCGCGTTCCCCGAGATCTGCTTTTTTTCCGCGGTCTCCGCTACCGTGCCGTCTGGGCGCAGGGCGGCGAAGCTCCACTTGGGGTCCGTCTCTTTCAGAGTGAAAGCCCCTATCACGCCGTCCTTCTTTCCCGGCCCGGCAAGCGCGGCGGCCAGCGTCGCCGAGGTGAAATGGGTGTCGATATTGTAGATCGCCAGCCCGGCTCCGGGCGGCACGGCGTCGCGCGCTTTCAGGACCGTCTCGGCCTGTCCCGAAGTCGGCTTATCGAGCAATATTATCTCCGTCTTTATTCCCGGCGGCAGGCCGGCGGGCAGGCGCCTTAAAGACCCGCCGATGAATTTTTCGAGGGCGTGGTCGCGCTGGTGGTCCCTGAGCGCGACGAAAATTATTTTCGCGGCCGGCTCCAGGGGCAGGCTGCGCATCGCGTGCTCGAACACAGTTGCGCCGCGGACGGGGATCATATATTTGGGGATGTCGTACCCGGCTTTAACGAAGCGGGAGCCCAGGCCGGCCATGGGGATGATGTAGATAAGCTTTCGCGTCATAAGCTTTCTCCGGGGCGCCGCGGTCAGAATTCCGAAAGGGGAAGGGTGCTCTCTTTGAATTTGCCCGGGTTGCTTTCCAGCGGGTTTACGGACTTGCCGCTTTTTTTAATGCGGAGCGGAGTGACGCCGGCCTTCCTGGCCTGGATTATCCCGGAGTCGGAGGGGGCTGCATAGAGGATGAAGCGCCTCTTCTCGAGGACCTTGTATTTTTCGTCCTCGGTCCTGAAGAAATAAAAATAATCGGCCAGCTTCCGCCAGGACGCCTCCAGGCTGTCCCCGCCCTCGCTGCCGCGGTCGCAGAAGAAAGCTATTTTTATGCCCAGGCCCTTAAGCGCCCAGGCCGCCAGCCAGGGGACGGGCTTAAGGCGCTCATAGCTGAAGGAACGGTTGACAGCGTTCCAGTAATCGGGGGAGCCCTGCGGGGCCTTGTCCTTTTCGGCGGCCTGGAAAGCGGGCGTGGAGTAGACCAGCCCGTCGTCGTATTCGAAGCCGGCCTGGAAACCTATGAGGGAGTTGACGCTGAAAATGAAGCCCCAGGCCCCGGCCAGCATGGCGAAGGCCCTGAGCCTGCCGAACCATTTTGAAAAAAAAGCCGCTATAGCCTGGAACATTATTTATCACCGGCCCTGACGATCCTGCCGCCGGCGGGGCTGCCGAAGGATTTCTGCCTGGAGAAGCACCAGCCCACGACCTCGCGGAGGTAGCGCCTGGAATTTGCGAACTCCATAGCGCTTGAAAGCAGGGGGTTTTCTCGCCCGGTGACCAGCGAATCCGGCACGGCCAGCCGGTAAACGTGCCCGGCGGCGAGCGGCCCTTTCTCGCTTTCCGCGCGCTCAAGAATGCCGTCCCTGAGGAAAAGCTTCAGGCCGGAAACGCTTATCTCCCCGGGCTGGAGGCCGGCCAGCGCGCGCTCGAGCTCGTCCCCGCGGATCTTGACGAAAACTACGCTTGAGTCGAGGGGAAAAGAGGTGTAAAGGTCTCCGACGGTTACCGTGCCGCTGGAAAAGCCGGCCGCCGGCTCCCGGAGCCCGATGATGGCCGCGTCGGTCCTGGCCCAGCGCCGCATGCAGTCGGCCGCGAAATCGGCGGCCGGGGAAACCCCGCGGTCGTCCAGCGGCAGCGCGGAGTTCAGGAACCCCACCCGCTTCGAAAAATGGGCGGCCGCGGACTTCCTGAAGCCGGAGATGACCTTTACCATGGCCGGGGCCTCGCCGTATTTTCCGGCGTCGAGGGGGAGCAGTTTCCAGTCCAGGTCCGTCAGCCGGCCCGTAGAGCTGTCCAGCGTGAGCGTCAGCCTGGCCGCCGAGGCCATCTTCAGCCCCGCGCCCGCCACCCAGGCGCGGTCGACCTTGAAAGGTTTTTTTATCGAGGGCTCGTCTGTTATTACCAGGTCTATCTTTGGCACTTTCGAGAGGAGGTCGCGGAAAAAAGCCGGCTGGGCCTTTTCCCTGGGATTGATGACCGCCAGCATCACTATAAGTTTCGCGCCGCCGTCCCTGAGCGTCTTTATCGCTTTTTGGGACTCGTAGGTTTCCTTCTCCAGTTTGTAGTTGGCCAGGTATTTGGGCTTGTTAGGGTTCGAGGGGGAGGAAATGATCACCGAAAAGATCCCGATCTTTCGCCCGCCCGCCTCGATCATGCGCGAGCTTGAAAGGTAGGGGGGCTTGCTGTTGGTCTTAAGATAGAGGTTCGAGGCCAGCAGCGGTACCGCCGAGGCTTCAGCCAGCTTCTGCAGCTCCTGCGGCGCGAGCGAAAGGTCCTCGTACCCTGGCGCCGCCGCGGCGTAGGGCACCGCGTTAAGGCAGGCGAGCGTCGAGCGGCCGCGCGTCAGCCAGCCTTCCCGCGTGGCCGAGAACCAGTTGCCGGTGTCCACGGCCACCCTGGGAAGTTTTTCTTTGTCGTACAGGCTTTTGAAAACCGCGAACCCGCCTGATTTTTCAGAGGAGCCGGGCGCCGCCTCGGCCCAGATGCGGCCCTGCGACCGGCCCGTGGCGAAAATTACAACCTGCTCCTTTTTAGAGCAGGCTCCGGCGCCCAGAAGCAGGGCGAGGAAAGCTGTTCGCAGGCCGGCCGGCTTTACCATTTCATTCCAGGCGTATTATCCTTCCGCGCTCGGGCGCGGACTTTACCGGGTAGGCTTTTATATCCTTAAGCAGCAGGTCCCTTATGGGCTGCATGGTATCTTCCGACTGTTCGGCCTCGCCGAAAACTTTTCCTCCGGTGCCGCCGGTGGTCAGGTAATTGTTGGTGGCCACGGTCAGCTTGTCGCCGTCGCCGACGGGCTTCCCGTCTTTCTCTATTTCAACGTTCCCCGGGGTCCTGGCGGGAGACCTGAACCGGACCTTCAGGCCGGAGACCTGCAGCTTGGAGAACCCTCCGGAGAGGTTGTCGGCCAGGAGCTTTTTCAGCTGTTCGCCGGTCATGGTAAGCTTTACCAGGGTGTTCTCAAAAGGCATCACCTGGTAGACGTCCCTTATCATTACGGGGCCTTTCCTCAGCTCGGCCCTGATCCCGGCGGTGTTCTGGAAAGCGACGTCGGCGCCGGACTGGCGGCGCATCGCGTCGGTGAACCAGTTGCCGATGGGCGAGTCCAGGCCGTCCGTGGATTTTTCCAGGTCGAAGGCGCTCTCGCCGATAACGATCCCCATTTCTTTGTCCGCGTCTTTCGTAAAGCCGCTTATGAGGACTTTCGTCTCCTCGTCCTCCCCGGTCTTGTCCACCCAGAGAGGGATCAGCTCCGCTTTCTCTCCCGTCAGGGCGCCGGTGGCGTCGTCGAACTCCAGGTCGAGCTTCGTGACGTCCGTAAGGCTCCAGAAACTTTCAAGGATAAGAGTGGAGCTTTCTTTGTCGTACCAGCCCTTGGTCAGGCCGGCGTGGTTATGGCCGCCGAACACCGCCTGCGCTCCGTTCGCGGCGCGCGCTATGCCGATGGTCCCCTGCGAGGCTTCCTGCGCGGTGAAGGTCCAGGTCGAAACGTCGGTGTTCCTGCCGGAGGTGTCGCCTCCTATCCCCACGTGGGCGAGGATTATTATGGCGTCGGGCTTCTGCTTTTTAATTTCGGCCGTCCACTTCGCCGCTTCTTCCTCCTCGCTGCGGAACTGGAGGTGCTTGACGTTGGCCGGGAGGGTGGAGGTGGCCGTGTGCCTGCCGGCTATACCGAGCACGGCGATCTTTTTCCCGGCTTTTTCGATAATAGTATACGGCTTCAGGTAAGAGACGCGCTGGGCGTCGGACTTCCTATAGACGTTCGCGCCGAGCATCACAAAGGAGGCGCTGGAGACCATCGCCTTGAGACTCTCCTCGCCGTAGTCGTAATCGTGGTTCCCGACCAGCGCCGCGGAGTAGCCGAGCCTGTTCATAAGCGCGACGGTGGCCATGCCCTTCGTGAAATTACCCTCGGGCGTGCCCTGGAACATGTCGCCGGAGTCCAAAAGGATATAGGGATTCTTCTCTTTTTTAACCAGCGCGTAGAGCGCGGGGAAGCCGCCTATCAGGCGGGTGGGATTTTCCTTGTCCCACTTGGCGGGGCGGGCGGAGTACCAGCCGTGCGCGTCGCTGGTGTGGTAGACGGAAATGGTCAGGGTCCATGCCGGGGAAAGGCAGCTGAACAGTATGGCCGCCGCTAATAGCTTTTTCATGATTGGCTCCTGTAAAGGGCCTCGGCGCAGCGCTCGTAAGCGTCAAAGACAGCGTCAAGTCCGGAGTATATACTACTAAATTTGAGATTTTGCGGAAAATCTCCGGGTGACGCCGCGGCCGCGCCGGCGGCCTGGTACAGGGTTTTACGCGCCCCGGCGGAAAGGCCGCGGATGACGGCGAGGGCGGCGGCTCCTCCCCAGGGAGACAGGAGCCCGCCGGCCTCGCCGCAGGCTTTCTGGAGGCAAAGCAGGGCCTGCATCGCGGCCGCGTCCGGGGGCGTGCCGTGAAGGGCGAGGTCGGAAAAAAGTTTTTCAAGCCGCGCCGTGAAATCCTCCGCCGCCGCCTGGGCCTGGGCGCAGGCCGGTAAAGACGGGGGGGCGCCCGAGGCTTTCCGCAGCGCCGAGCGCAGCGGCCTGAAAAAGTCGGCCGCTCCGGCGGGATCTTTAACCAGGTCCCCGAGGCCGGTGCCGGAGGCGCGCAGCGCCTTGAGCGCCGCTTTAAGGCGCCGGTCGGTCAGCGCGAGCCAGAGTTTTCGCATATATTAAGGTAATGATAAGAAAAAGGGAGGACGGGGGGCAAACCTGCGGCCGGGCCGCCCAGAAACACCGGCTGCCTGCGCAAGGCGCCGGGATAAAATAAACCGCGGGAGGCTTTGGGCCTCCCGCGGTCGGCAGTACGCCAAGCGTCGATTAACGTTTGGAGAACTGGAAGCGTTTCCTGGCTTTCGGCTGGCCGGGCTTTTTTCTTTCCACCATGCGGGAATCGCGGGTAAGGAACCCGGCTTTCTTCATGGAGGCGCGGAAGCTGTCGCCGAGGCTGGCGATCGCGCGGGAGATCCCGTGGCGGATGGCGCCGGCCTGGCTGGAATGCCCGCCGCCGTCAACCTTGATCACGCAGTCGAATTTCTGGTCCTTGGTAAGATCGAAAGGAGCGCAGATGACGTGCTTGAGCCTGGGGGTATTGCCGAAATAGGCTTCGGGGGTCTTGCCGTTGATGGTCAGTTTGCCTTCGCCGCTCTGTGACATTCTGATCTGGGCTACTGAGGTTTTGCGGCGGCCGGTGGCCAGTATGAGGTTCTTGTTTTCCATGGTCTCTTATTCCTTGGCTGCTGTTGCTTTTACGGTCTTCGCGGCGGCGAACTGGGTCTGGGTCCCGGCGAAGATGCGGAGGCGTTTCATTCGCCTGCCGCGGAGGTTGTTGTCGTCCAGCATGCGGCGCACGGACAGTTCCATCACGCGGGTGGAATCGTTTTCCATCTGCCGCTTGTAGGGGATCGTCCTCGCGCCGTTGGCGTAGCCGGAATGGCGGAAATAGAACTTGGCCTCGGACTTGTTGCCGGTGATGCGCACCTTGTCGGTGTTGGTCACCACGACGAAGTCGCCGCAATCCACATTGGGGCAGAAGTCGCGCTTGTGCTTGCCCATCAGGAGGACGGCGATCTTTGTGGAAAGCCTGCCAAGCACCTGGTCGGAAGCGTCTAGGAAATGCCACTTCCTGGTTTTTTCGGCCGTATCGGCTTTAGGCAAAGTTGTTTTCTGTATCATAGTAGAACAATACTACCAAATTTCCCGGGGTATTGCAAAGCCTATGGCTGCGCGGCGGCTACTGGTAGTCTATAAAACTCGCCTGCAGGCGCACGGCCCTGGCCCCTTCAAAGTCGAAAGTCTTGACGCCGGTTATCTCGAACAGGGCGTTCCTGCAGTCGTATTCGCCGGAATACCTGCCGTACAGTTCCGCCGGCATTTCTCCGATATTTGCGACGTCCAGCGGCTTGTTCCGGCCCGGCGGCAGGTAAACCTGCGAGGACGAGATATTCACGCACCAGAGCACAGGCTTGCCCAGCGCTTCCGCCGGCGCGCCGAGCGCGGCTTCATAGGTGAGGCCGGACCTCTTTGCGGTCCTGAGCAGCGGCGCGCTCGAGGCTCTCTTTTCCATCCTTGCCCTGAAGGCGGGGGTAAGGTTCCTGGCCAGGCCGCCGAACAGGGCCAGCAGCATGGCCGCCGTTACCGCCGCGAAGATAAGGTAAAAAATATTCCTGACCTGCCCGTTCATTTAGGGTTTTCCCCGGCCCAGATCTTGCCTTTCTCGCAGAAATGGGCCTTCTTTACCCCGCCGGTGCCGAAGAAGGCGGTAGAGGTTTTTGAATCGTTAATGTCGGTGTTCCCGCCGCGGTAGCTCTCGATATAGGAAGGAAGCTTGTTATTCACGCCGTTCATGCAGGTGCCCGTTTCGAACCAGCACATCAGATAGCGGCGCCTCGTGCCGTCGCTGAGTATAAGGAGCTTGATCGGTGCCTCCTGCAGCACGTCCTCGGGGCATTGGGTCTTCTGCAGCAGCCAGAGGTATTCCGGCTCGTAGATCTCGGCGTAGCCGCCCTTCTTGGCTTCCTCTATTTCCTTGTCCGCCTTTTCGGCTTCAGGGCTGGCGGGAACCGGCTCGTAGACCAGCAGCCAGTTCTTGTTGCCGGGAGAGGAATTCCTCCAGGCCTCCTCTCCTTCCCGGGTCAGCCTGCCGCCCCGGTCGAAGACGGGCGCCCCGGCGAGCGTGCGAAGCGTGAAGACCTCGCGCAGCCCTATGCCCTGCCCTTCATAAAACTTTACCGCTTCTCGGGAAGCGTGGAAAACATAGGCCTTATAGCCGTCCCCGTTCAGCATGAGCTTCGTGCCCTCCGGGGTTTGGCGCTCCGCGATCAGGCCCCTCGCTCCGCCGGGCACTTTCTTTTTAAGGTAATCCACCGCGCCGGCTATCTCGGCGGCTTTGACGGCTTTGAAAAGTTTTATATCTTCGGGCAGCGGCTCCGTATTTTTATCGTCGACCAGGCGGCGCAGCCTCAGCTCCTCCAGCATTTCGGAGCTGGAAAGCGCGCCGGACTTAAGCTCTTCTTTGCGTACCCGCGCCCTTTCATTGCCCGGCTCCAGCCTGAGGATCTCTTCGTAAGTCTGTACCGCCCCGCTTAGATCGGAACGCGCTTCCTGCGCGGCGGCCAGGCCTTTAAGAGCGTTCATCTCCCGGGGATCGTCCTTAAGCGCCAGCCTGTACTGGGCTGCCGCCTTCTCGTATTTTCCCAGCTTTATCCAGGTCTCGGCGGCTTTAACCCTGCAAAAGGCGGAGGCGGACTTCTGGCTCCCGTACGAGGAGGCCGCTCTCTCGTATTCTTTTACGCCGTCCTCGTATCTTCCAAGGCGCACCATCAGCGGCGCGCGCTCGGCGGCCAGCTGCGGGTCGGCGGGGGCCAGTTCCAGGCAGGCGTCGCTCTGCGCCAGCGCCGTGCCGAGGTTGTCTTTAAGGAATTCATCGCGGAACCTGGCCAGGCACTCGGCGGCGAGCTGCTTGTTCCCGGGGGCGTCCGCCCGGCGAGTATTACCGGCGGCGGCCGGCTCCGGGGCTTTAGCCCGCGGTTTTGCTTTTGCCTGCGAGGTTCTCTTTATCCCGGCCTTTATCAGGGCGCGGTAGCGGCCGGCGTCGGGGTCCGTGTCGAGCTTCATCAGCGCCAGACCACTGGCGTAGGAGGCCGCGGCCCGGCTCGAGTCGCCGCGCTTTTCCAGCACTTTAGCCAGGTAATAATGCGACTGGTAGTTTGATGAAGAAATTTCGACCCCCTGTGCAAGCGTCTCCGCCGCCTTGCGGGGGCTGCCCGCGGCGGCGTAGGTAAGGCCCAACTCGCGGTAGACCGGGTAAACTGTAGGGTCCAGCTCCATTGCTTTTTTACAGTTGGAGAGGGCTTCGGCGGACCGCCCCGTGATGCGCATCGCTTTGCAGATGCCTAGATACCAGGCGTAGTCCTCTTTATTCGCTTCAAGGCGGGCGCCCGCTATGGAGGCCAGCACCCTGGCGCGGTCCGGAGAGTTTTCCGGGAGCAGCTCCACGGCGTAGAGGAAAAGATCCCTGTCCGTGCGTCCGGCTTTAAGGCCCTCCAGAGCTATGTCGAAAGCCACGGACCCGGACCCCAGCGCCGCGGCCTCATGGGCGCGCTTGAATTCTTCCTCGGCGCGGGCCGGGCCGTGAGAAAACAGCGCGGCGGCCAGCAAGCCGGCCGCCGCGCGTATTATTTTCGGGCCGCGGGAAGTCCTCATCTGGGTTTCAGTATCCTAGGCAGCGTTACGCCGCGCTGGGCCTGGTATTTGCCTTTCCTGTCCTTATATGAGGTTTCGCATTCCCGGTCTGATTCCAGGAAGACCAGCTGGGCGATGCCCTCGTTCGAATAGATCTTCGCCGGCAGGGGGGTGGTGTTCGAGATCTCGAGGGTAAGGTGGCCCTCCCACTCCGGCTCAAGCGGGGTGATATTGACCACTATGCCGCAGCGCGCGTAGGTGCTCTTGCCGATGCAGAGGCCGATGACGCTGCGCGGGATCTTGAAATATTCCACCGAGCGGGACAGCGCGAAGGAATGCGCGGGCACTATGCAGTACGGGGCCTTGATGTCCACGAAGGACTTGTCGTTGAAATTCTTGGGGTCCACCACACAGTTGTGGACGTCGGTAAAAACCTTGTATTCGTCGGCGACCCTTATGTCGTAGCCGTAGGAGGAGAGGCCGTAGGAAACCCTGCCTTTCGCCACCAGCCCCTCCACGAAGGGGGAGATCATCTTCTTCCTGCGGCACATTTCCCGTATCCACGCGTCGGATTTCAGCATAGTCGCTCCAGGCTAATAATTTCCCGTGACCCGGAGTTAATTCTATAAAATTGGGGGTGCAATTGAAACTCGCTTCCCGGAAAGAAAAAAGCGGGCCCGCTGTCCGGGCCCGCTCCTTTCCTATATATAGGGGCTACCTGTTCTCTACGCCGTCCAGGTACTTCATGAAAGTTTCCCAGCCGCTGTCCTGCGCGAAGAAGAGCTTCGAATAGGTCGGGTAATATTCTATCAGCGTGCCGGGCTTGCCCGGGATATTGATGGCCAGGCCTTTCACGGCCGAGAAATCCTTGCCGGTGCGGTCCTTGCCCACCGCGGCGTTCTTGATCACCAGGTCGGAGGTGATGAACTTGTTCAGCCTCTCGCCGGCGGCCAGCGCTTCCGCGGCGCCGGGGAGCGACTTGTCCGCGTTGAGCGCGGCGAGGTCCACGAAATTATGCAGGTCGCCGTAGAAAGCGATGCGCTTTTCCGGGTCCGTAGCCGGGTCCCCTATCTCGAAGCGCACTACGCCGGCCTTCGCCCTGGCCAGCGCAGCCTTGTCTCCGGCGGCCATCGCCAGGGTGTGCCATTCCCTGATCTTTTTCGCCAGGGCCCGCATCTTCGCGCCGCGTATCGCCGAGAGCTGCGTGCCGTAGCCGCCGTCAGCGAGCAACTGCTGCATCTCCGGGCGGGAATACATCTCTTTAAAAGTGTCCACCATGTAGATTCCTGCGGTTTCGGGGGCGGCGGCGGGGTTCGCTTCGAGCTGCGCAAGGAAATCCTCCCAGTTAAGGCCCGGGAGCTGTATGACTTCCTCGGCGCCCACTATCACGTCGGCGCCGTCTTTGATCTCGTAGGCCACCTCGGCCATCTGCATGAAGCAGGCCATCGAGACGTACATGTCCACCTTGCCGGCTTCTTTGAAGATCTTTCCCATCTGCCGCGTGGCGATGTAGTTGCCGGTCACGAAGTCGTGGGAGATGGATTTGTTGTCGTCCAGAAGGTTCGCGCCGGGCTTCACCGGGTCCAGCCAGCCCCAGCCGTGGTCCCAGATAATGAATAAATATTTTTTCGCGGGGTATTCGGCCCGGGCCCATTTAAGGAAGGAGGCGGCCTCTTTCCAATCGCCCATGTCCGGGCTGCCCAGGTCGGAAAGCAGCGTTGAAGCTATGTGCTCCTTGTCCTGGTCGTTCGTAACGAAATAGCGGCGCACTCCGGCCCAGTCGCCGTCGGCCGTGGTGTCGTTGTCCAGCCCTTTGGAGCGGCCTATCTCCGCGACGATCGCCACTTTTTCGCTGGAGCCGACGGTTTCAAAGCGGTTCAGGTCGCCCAGGGCGAAGGGCTCGATATTGCTCTTCCCGTTCATATAGACCATTACGGTCCATTCGCGGAGCGCGGGGCGGGCAGGTTCCGGTGAGGTTAAGGCCGAAGAGGGGCCGGCCTGGGAAGAAAGAGAGTCGATGGCCGGGGTGGCTCCGGCCGTAAGCAGAAGCAGGGAAG
This sequence comes from Elusimicrobiales bacterium, assembly GCA_036170455.1. Lineage (GTDB taxonomy): Bacteria > Elusimicrobiota > Elusimicrobia > Elusimicrobiales > UBA9959 > UBA9959. The sequence goes on along the minus strand of JAVHPG010000159.1, from coordinate 9,159 downwards.
AGAGGAAAGAAAGAATCATGGTCGGCTCCTGAACATAATCGTTTTAGCTGATGCTTATTAATTATTGCTGAAAAAGGCCGGCATAAGCAAGGTCGAAAGGCCTAGCCGGCCGTGGGCCCGCCGCGGTACTTAAGCTTTTCCTGGAGGAGCGTTTCGTAATAAGCGTCCAGGTCGTCGCGCAGCGAAGCCGTCCGGTAGATCTTGCCTATGGGGAAGACGAGGGTTTTCCAGGGCAGCTGCATGGACCAGCCGCCGTCGTCGCCGTCCACATTGTACCAGGCCGCCTTGAAGTCCGTCGCCAGGATGGCCGCCATCAGGTGGCCGTAGCAGCGCAGCAGCTTCCAGCCGTCCGCGGCAGGGGGGATGGCGGGCTTGAAATTGTTCTTTATGGCGGTTTCCATCTTAAGCATCCCGGAGCGGCCCAGCTCTATGTGAGAGGTCTCGTTCAAAGAGGAGATCAGCACCATCATCCGTTTATGTTCGGTTTGCGCGTCTACGATCCTTTCCGTGTGGCTCATCACCTTTCCCTTCGCCGCGGCGGCGCCGCAGGGCAGAGGGCCGGTCTGCCTGAGCCTGGCCTCCAGCCAGTGGGAATATTTCGTGAGCCAGCCGGGCTCGGGCACCGTATCTTCCCAGAGCAGGCGCCAGGCGCGCTGTATCGGGTAGGTCGTTATCTTCTGGCCGGGCTGCTCGAAGATCATGGGCCAGCCCCAGGGGTCGAAATCGGCCATTTTGATCAGGCGGCCCTTGTACCGCTCCTGCAGAAAATAGCAGAGAAAAGCCGAGCAGTCCCTGACCGCTTCCAGGGTCCCCTGCGGGTTCGAAGCGGATTTTATGAATTTGACCCGGAGCTTGCGCTCGACCTCGCTCAGCCCGTCGAGGTTGAAGTAGATCTTGCGGCCGAGCTCGTCCTCGAGGGCGGAGGCCAGCTTGAAGGCGCGCGAGATAAAATCGTCCTTCCGGCTTTCCACCTCTGTGGGACGGGAGGCCGAAGACATGATGTCCCGCACCGTTTCGAACTGGATCGGAGCGGACTCGGCGGGGGCCGCCGCCCTTGGCTGCCTGCCGGAAATAGAGGGTTTCGGTTCGGCTGGAGAAAGCAGGCTCGGCCCGCTTGCCTCCGCGGCGGCCGGTTTCGCCAATGGATTTATGAATTGGAAGTTGCCGGCGGCAGCTTCAAGCCCCGAACCTCCGGGCGCCGGGGGCTTCGGCTCCGGCCGCGGTTTCTCCGGGAGCGGCGCCGGCACGGCCTGCGCGGCAGGCCGCGGGACGGGCGCGCTGCGGGCCTCCTGCACCTGCGGCTGGAACAGGGCCGCCAGGCTGTCTTTAGGGAATTCGGCGATCAGGCGCCGGGCAGAAGCTATGTCCGTAAGAGCGATCTGGGCGGTGACCGCGGCGGCTTCCTCCCTCTTGCCGGTTTTAACGAGCGTGAGCGCCAGGTTGGCCAGGGCCTGTATCGCCGGCGCCAGGGCCGCGGAGCGCCGGTAGCAGGCTTCCGCCTGCGCCGTTTCTCCCGAGCGGAAATAGAGGTTCCCGAGCTGAAAAAAAATGTGCGCTGAGATCGGGGAGGGGGTGGCAAGCGCGGACCTCAAAGCTGAGGCGGCGGCAGCCAGCCTGCCCCTGTCCTTGGTCTTGAAAGCCGTCTTCGTCATCGCGGCGCCGAGCCCCGAAAGGGCTTCGGTTTTATCGAAGGCGGAAGAGGAGAGGCGCTGGAAAGTCTTTACGGCTTCCTCTTCCTTTCCCTCCTCGAGGTCGAGCCAGGCGGACTCCATGACCCTTCGCTCTTCAAGCTGCGTTCCCTGGCCGAGGGCGGCAAGGGCTTTTCTCGCCAGGGCGGTATTGCCGGTCTTCCTGTGTATCACCGCGAGGCAAAGCAGCGCTTCGGGATCCGTATCCGTTTTAAGCGAATCGTAAGCTTCCTGCAGCAGGCCGAGCTCCACGAGCGCCGTGCCCAGCCGGAACCGCGCGCGGGAGGCCGGGTTGCGGGCCGCCGCCGCGGCGAACAGGTAATGCGCCTCGTGCAAATTGCCCAGCGCGAATTCCCCGGCGGCCAGGTTGGCCGGGTCCGCCTGCAAATTTTTACCGGCCAGCCTCAGGAACCCGGCAAGCAGGGAGATGTCCAGCCGGGAAGCTTTAAGAGGCGCCGCGGCCAGTCGGGACTGCGGGTGGGAGGGATTGAAGATAAAGATCTCGTGGGTGGGCGCGTGGAAAAAAAGAGCCGCGGTCTCGGCCAGGCTCTTCCTGATAAGGGGCGGGTTCAGCAGGGCCTCGCTCGTGAAAGCGGGGAGGGCCGGCTGGCCCTCCTCCAGGACCGGGGAGAGAGTGTACAGCCGGGCCTGGCCCGCGGCTTCCGCCTGTACCGGCAGCACCGTGCCGGGTACGGCGGAAAAAAGCGGCAGGGCGTCCAGGAACGAGGCCGGCGCGCTTTCAAAAATGTTAAGATTTGGAGAATTCTCCATACAAGGATACATTCTATTATATTTGCATGAAAAAAGTACTGGTGGTCGCCACTTTCAATCCCCATAAGCTGCTGGAGATACGCGCTATCCTTCCCGCTTCGTTCGCGCTGAAGGCGCTTTCCGATTTCCCCGGCTCCGAGCCTGCCGAGGAGGACGGCGCCACGCTTGAGGAGAACGCCGCGAAAAAAGCCCTGGCCGCCGCGCGCTTTACCGGCCTGTGGGCCCTGGCCGACGATACCGGGCTGGAAGTGGACGCTTTAGGCGGCGGGCCGGGGATCAGGTCGGCCCGCTATGCCGGCGAGAGTTCCTCGGCCGCGGACAATACCGCCAAGCTGCTCTCGGCGCTCTACGGGCTGCCTTCCGAAAAACGCCTGGCGCGCTTCGCCTGCGTGGCGGCGCTGGCTTCCCCGTCCGGGGACCTCCTGACCTGCCGGGGAGTTCTTGAGGGCAGGATAACCGAAGGGGGGCGCGGCACGGCAGGTTTCGGCTACGATCCTGTTTTCGAGGTAGCCGGCGGTTCCAGGACGCTGGCTGAATTTTCCGAGCGGGAAAAGAATTCGGTCAGCCACCGCGCGCTGGCACTGAAGGGCCTGCTTCCCGGCCTGCTGCGCTTGTTCCCCGGGGCGCGGCCTTAAGCCAGGCGGCCTCTTAAGGCGCCGGACTATAGAATGCTATAATAAACACGAATATGAAATTAAGGCTGCTTCATAAATTCATCGCTGTGATGGCGCTGATCTCGGTGCTCCCTATGGCGCTTCTCGGCTTCAGGCTGATAAGCCTGGGGCAGCTGGGAGTCAGGACGGCCATCCTCGAGCTGCACCTGACAACAGCGGACAAGATCGCCTCGGAGTTCAACGCCTACCTCAGAAGCGCCGACGCCGGGCTGCGCTCCTCTATAAACGCGATGGCCCGGATGGACTGGGAAAACAAGCAGACCATGCTCGCGGCCCTGCTGGAGACCCGCCGCGAGATCAAGGAAATTTCCGTGCTCCTGAAGGACGGCTCCGAGGTCGTAAAGATCATTTCGCCTTTCGACGGCGGCAGCGGGGCGCTGAAGAAATACCCTGGGGCCGAAGGCTTCAAGGCGGCCAGGGCGGGCAAGCGCTATCTTTCGGTCGACGGGAAGACGCACCGCGCGGTCTTTTATTATCCTTTCGGCAAAGACATGGCGCTGCGCTCGGAACTCGACCTGCCCGCTTTCATAGACTCCCTCGACCTGAAGCGGGTCGGGGAAAAGGGTTTCCCAGTGATCCTCGACGCCTCGGGCACTCCCATAGCCTGGCCCAGGGACCTGCCCGCGGAAACCGCGGCCGCTGCGGCCGGGTGGGAGATCTCGAAGAACGCAGTTAAGTCCCTTTCCTCCGGTTCCGGGGAGTTCCTGGACGCCTCGGGCGGCGAGATGCTGGGCGCCTATTCGCCCATTACCGAACTGGGCGGCGCCGTCGTGGTCAGCCAGCCGCGCGAAGGCGCTTACCGCTACGCCATGTTCATGCGCAAACAGGCCATTTACGCCGTGCTTGTTTTCCTGGCGCTGGCGGTGGCCGCCGGCTGGTTCCTGAGCCGCAGCCTTACGAAACCCATAACGGTGCTAACGCGCGCGGCCGAACACGTGGCCGCGGGGGACTTTTCGCGCACCGCCGACGTGGATACTTCGGACGAGCTGAAGGACCTCGCCGAGACCTTTAATAAAATGGTCTCGCAGCTGAAGTCCTATTCCGACATGCAGGTGGACCGCATCATCCGCGAGCAGAAAAATACCGAGGCCATACTTTTCTCCACCGAGGACGCCATAGTCATGACCGACCTGGCCGGCAGCGTCCAGGTGGCCAACCGCAAAGCCAGGTCCGTGCTCGGCATAGGGCAGAAAGATCCGGTCGAGGGGAAGGCCCTGGCCGGCCTGATAGCGTCCGAAACCATCAAAGAACCCGTAATGGACGTCTTCGCGAGCCGCGAGGAAAATTATTCGCGGGAAATAGAGATCTCCCAGGAGCAATCGCACCGCTTCTTCAAATGTTTCGCCATGCCCATCACGGCGCCCGGCCGCTCCGAGGCGCTGGGCCGGCTCGTGGGCTTTTACGACATCACGCTCGACAAGGAGCTCGCCCGCATGAAGGACGACTTCCTCCATTCCATCACGCACGACCTGCGCAACCCGATGGGCGCGATAAAGGGCTTCGTCGAGTTCATGCTCAAAGAGATCCCCGGGCCGATAAACGAGTCGCAGAAAAAAATGCTGATCTCCATCGACCGCGCCTCCTTCAGGCTGCTCGGCATGATAAACAATATCCTCGACTCCGCCAAGATGCACGCCGGCAAGATGGAGATAAGCCTGGCCCCGCTGAACCTGCGCGAGGTGGCCCTGAGGGTCAACTCGCTGATGGAGTCGCTGGGTCAGCGCAAGCACCTCCGCTTCGAGGTGGAGGGCGCGGAGCAGACCCTGGTGAACGCCGACTCCGGCCTGATGGAGCGGATGTTCACCAACCTGATCGGCAACGCCATAAAATTCACCCCTGAGAACGGGGCCATCACCTGCGGCATCTCCGACGACGGGGACCACCTGACCGCCTGGGTGCGCGACACCGGCGACGGCATCCCGCCGGAATACCTGGACAAGGTCTTCGAGAAATTCGAGCAGGTGAAGGGCCAGAAAGCGGGCGGCACAGGCCTGGGCCTGACGATCTGCAAATACGTGGCCTCGGCCCACCTCGGGAAGATCTGGGCGGAATCGGAGCAGGGCAAGGGCGCCAAGTTCCTTTTCACCATTCCGAAGAACCTCGCCAAGGACGACGCCGGGAGGGTTGTTATCAACCCCGGGGGGACGGTATGAAAATAGTTATCATAAGCCTGCTCATGCTCCTGCGGTCGGGCTCGGCATACGCGGCCAAACCATCAGGATCCGCAGCGGAGCTGCAGACCATAGTAGTAAAGCCCGGCGACACGCTCTGGAGCATCTCGAACACCTACCTGAAAGATCCGAAGAAGTGGAACGTGATCCTGAAGTATAACCGCCTTCCGTCCTCGGACCCGTCCATCGCCCTGCCCGGCATGCCCCTCCGGGTCCCTACGACCCTCCTGAAGGAGGAATACCGGGCGGCAAAGCTTGTTTATTCTCTGAACGAGGTTCTCTTCAGGCGCACCGGGGTTACCGACTGGCAGGGCGTGAACATGAAGATGGACCTGTTCAAGAACGACACCCTGCGCACCATGGCCGACGCCCGCGCCGACGTTAAGTTCTATACGGGCGAGATCCTCAACCTTTTCCCTAATTCCATAGCGGTCCTGCGCCCTCCCGGCAAAAAGAACTTCGACGTGGAGCTCCTCGCCGGCGAGCTCCGCGGCGTCAGGTCCCGCGTGATCACCGCCTCGGCCAGGATCACGCCCAAGACCAGGGACACCGAGTTCGGGGCCAAGCTTAAAGACGACCTTACCACCCTGGTGCAGGTCACCAAGGGAAAGGTCGACGTCGAAGCGCAGGGCAAGACGGTCGAGGTTTCGGAAGGCTTCGCTTCCGAGGTCAAGATGGACATGCCTCCTTCCCAGCCGGTCAAGCTGCCGCCGCTGCCGCAGTTCGACCAGGGCTCGGACACGGCCCTTACGGCTTCCGGCAAGGCGCAGTTTAACAGCGACGGCGGGGTCGTGTCCATCGCTAATATGAAACCCATGGGCAAGACCGGCGGCCCGGCCGCGAACCTGCCCAAAGGCGGGCTGCCCAAGGAGATGCCGAAGGCAGATCTGAACGACAAGAACATAGACACCGCCGAGATCGTAAAGATGCTTTCGGTTGGCAACCCCATCCAGAGCTACCACCTCCAGGTCTCTAAGGACCAGACTTTTACCACCACCGTGCTCAACAAGGAATACGACGCTTTTGACAAGATAGACATCAATGATTTGCTGCCTCCCGGCAATTACTTCATGCGCATCGCGCTGGTGGACCTGCTGGGCTTCGAGGGAAAGTTCAGCGCGCCCCGGCCTCTGAAAGTAGGCGGCGGCAGATAGCCCGCGCGGCCGCAGGCAGGACCGGTCGCGCCCGCAGCCGTCACTCCCGAATGAAAACATCTTCCGGTATTTATTTCATCAACCAGAAAGCGGCCCGGTTCCTTTTTCTCTCCGGCTTCCTGTTTGCGGCGCTTTCCCTGCCGGCCGCGGCGGTCACCGGAACCGCCTCCGGCAAGACGGTCTGGGACCGCCTTATGGAGGACCAGAGCGCCATAAACCTGCGCCGCGGCTACGCCCTGATGGGGGACGAGAATTATCCCGCCGCCGCCGACGAATTCTATAAAGCCTCCCGCAACGATCCCGGAAGCCCTTGGCCCCGGCTGCTGTACGGCTCCGCGCTTTACTGGCTGGGGGAGCCGGAAAAGGCTCTCTCCGAATTCGAGGAGGCCATGCGCCTCGACCCCGCTAACTCCATGGCTTTCCAGCTGCGCGGCATAGTGCGCGCCCGCTCAGGGGACTACGCTAAAGCCCTGGAGGATTTCCTCGGGGCGGAGCGGCTGGCCCCCGAGCGCTCCGACGTAAAGATGAACGCCGGCTCCGTTTACCAGGCCCTGGGCGAGCCCGGGAAGGCCCTGGATTATTTCAGGGCGGCGGTGGGTTGCGAACCCTCCAACCCGCTTTACCGCTTCCAGCTCGGCATGTTCTACTCCCGCTCGGGCCGCTACGAGCAGGCCGCCGCCCAGTTCGAAAAAGCCGTTTCGCTTTTCTCCGATTACGAGGACGCCCTGCTGGAGCTCGCCGTCCTGAGGGAGCGGGAGGGCAGGCTTAACGAAGCTGTTAAACTTTACCGCAAGGCCCTTTCGATCAAGCCCCGGGATTCGGTGGTCAGGTTCAGGCTCGCCTGGGCCCTGCGCAAGGCCGGCCGCGGCGCCGAAGCGAAAAAAGCGCTGGACGGCGCTTTCCTCCTGGCGCCGGCGAACGAGAAGGGCGGCATCTCCATGGCTCTCGCTTACGCCGGGAGCGCCGCCGGCGCCGGGACCGCCGGCGGGAGCGCCGAGCAGCAGCAGAGCCCGCTCTTTTCGGCCCTCTCGAAGATCCCTCCGGAGCAGGAAGCCAGGATAGTCATCGAGCTCCTTGAGACCCCGAAAGCGGTCCTCGCCGATCCCCCGCGCGGCGAGAAGCTGGCCGGGAGGCTGCAGTCCGCCTTCAAAAGGCCGAGCGTCGGCTATACGAAGCGGGAATATTTCCTGCCGGCTTCCTCTCCTGAGGAAAGGCTGAAGAAAGCGGGAGAGATCGCCGCTGAAAGCGACAAGCTTGTCAAAGGCGTTTCCTCCGGGAGCGACGCGCGCCTTAATTTCAATATCGAGACCGCCGCCCCCTCATCCTCCCGGAAGGACTCGAAAAACAAGGCCCTGTACAAGCCGCGCGACGTAGGAAACGATATGGGGCTGTGGGTGATGGGCGACAACTGGCTGGACAACGCTTCCGAGGCGCTGGAGGAGATAGAGGCGGCCGCCCCTTCTCCTGACCCTGAATTCAGGCTGATCAAAGGCCTGGGCTACCTCCTGATGGGAGAGCATTCCCTGGCTCTTGAACAGTTTTCCGGCACGGGCGCGCAGGCCGCGCTCGGCCGCGCCGCGGCCTGGGTGGAGGCCGGCGCCGAGGAGAAAGCCCTGGCCGAATGCCGGGAAGCGCTGCGCCTCGAGCCCGCCAACAAGACAGCGCTGGCCAACCGCGCCTGGCTGGAGGGCGCCGATAGATGAAACCGCCCCCGGCAAAACTGGTCTTCAGCTTCGCCGATTGCGCGCTCAAGGAGCGCCTTTCAGCCAGGCTCTGCGCCGCCTACGGGCGCTGGCTCGGCGGGTTCCGCACGCTGGAGCTGCGCCGCGGCAAAACCCGCGGCGGGTTCGAGATAGAGGCTTTGGGCGGGGGGAGAGCGGTCCTGGCTTCCAGGGATATCGTTTCCGCGGTTTCTTTCAATAAGTACGCGCTGAACCTCGCCGCGCTGGAAGCCACCGCGCTGTCGGCGCTGGAGGAGGCGGCCGCCGCGGGGAAGGTCCTGCTTTTCGACGAGCTCGGGCCTATGGCCATGAAGTCCGGGAAATTCAGCGAGCGCGTTGTGGAGCTTTTTTTTTCGCCGGCGCCCTGCCTGGTCTTTTACCGGCGCGGCGCGGCCGTCTTCGAGGACGCTTTCTCCAAAATGAGCGATACTGTTATAATTGAGCTGACCGAGGCCGGCTGGGCGGAAGCGGTAGCGGCCGCGGAGGCCTGGCTGGACCGCCTGGCGGGAGAGATGGAGATCAACAAGAAATGATTTACACCGAAGATTTTTCGATGGGCGAAATTAAAAAAGCGCATTTCATAGGCATAGGCGGCATCGGTATGAGCGGCATAGCCCGCCTTATGCTGGGCCTGGGCTACAAGGTCAGCGGCTCCGACGCTAAGGCCTCTGAGATCACGCGCGCGCTCGCCCGGGAAGGGGCCCGGATAACCGAGGGCCACTCCGCGGGCGCCCTCGGCTCTCCCGACATAGTAGTGGTAAGCTCGGCCGTCCGGCCGGACAACCCGGAGCTTAAAGCCGCTTTCAGGCGGGGCCTGCCTGTGGCGCGGCGCGCGCTGATGCTCTCCAAGCTCGCCGAGCTTAAAAAAACCGTGACTATCGCGGGCACGCACGGCAAGACCACCACCACCACCATGACGGCCGCCGCGCTGGAAGCGGCCGGCGCCGACGCTACCGCCGTGGTCGGGGGGATAATAAAGG
>JAVHPG010000158.1:3522-10162 GCA_036170455.1 Elusimicrobiales bacterium | reverse complement strand
ACGGGGTCTGCAGTGAAATAAAACCGCGGACTTTGGAAGCGAGGCCGGGATTCTCTACAAGCGCCTGGAGCACGTACATCCCGCCGTCGCTGTGTGAAATTAAAATAACGGGTTTTTCCGAGGCCTGGATCTCTTTGGCGAGTTTGGCCGCATTATGCTCCGGCAGCATTACTGAATCTATATCCGCCATCCCGAACTCAACACCCAGGGACTTAAGCTCTTCCATCTGGTCGTTAAAATAACGGCCTATCCAGACCTTCTTGCCGAAGAGCTCGAACGGCTCCACATAGCCGCCGGTCAGGAAACCGCGCACGAGCAGCACTTTGCATTTGCGCAGTTCGGTTATTTCTTTTTCGCCAAGGCCTTGGCCGGGGGTATTCCGGATGCTGAGATAATCGGCGGTAAGGTCCGCTCCCACCCGGGAAGGCGCGGGTATCGCTTCGGTGGAAATGTCGGCGGGAACAAAACCCAGCTGCCCGGCGGCCTCCAGGGCCGGCTCCGGGGCGGCAAAACAGCTATTGGCACGGAACAAAAAAGAGACAAGGAATATAAATATAGTCTTTAGCATTAAATATAGTTTACCTTCGCTGGGAGCGAAGGCCAAGCGCCCATAGGCCTACTTACGGGAAGTTAATAGGCCTAGCCGCCCTGGGCCCATAAAAATGTCCGCCTGCCTTTGCGGGGCAGGCGGACAGGGAAGGTCCCGGGCGGCTTTCTCAGCTTCCGAGGGTCGCCACCATTACGGCTTTGATCGTGTGCATGCGGTTCTCGGCCTGGTCGAAGGCGATGCAGGCCGCCGATTCGAACACGTCCTCGGTGACCTCGATGCCGTTGTGCAGGGCGAACTGCTCGGAGACCTGCTTGCCCACCTTGGTGTCGGCATTATGAAAAGCCGGCAGGCAGTGCATGAACTTCACGTTCTTGTTGCCTGACTTCTTCATCAGCGCCGCGTTCACCTGGTAGGGCTTGAGCAGTTTGATGCGCTCGGCCCAGACTTCTTTGGGCTCGCCCATCGACACCCACACATCGGTGTGGATGAAGTCCGCGCCTTTTACGGCCTGCGCCGGATCGGCGGAGACGGTGATGCGGGCGCCGGAGGATTTCGCTATCTCCTGGCACTGCGCTATCAGCTCCGCGTCGGGCTGCAGGCCCTTGGGCGCGCCGATGCGCACGTCCATGCCGAGCAGGCTGCCTATGACCAGAAGCGAGCGGCCCATATTGAACCTGGCGTCGCCGACATAAGCGTAAGAGATCTTCTCGAGCGGCTTGTCGCAGTGCTCGGTCATGGTCAGAACGTCGGCGAGCATCTGGGTGGGATGCCACTGGTTCGTAAGGCCGTTCCAGACTGGGATGCCGGCGTATTTAGCCAGCTCTTCGACTATCTCCTGGCCGAAGCCGCGGTATTCGATGCCGTCGTACATCCGGCCCAAAACGCGGGCGGTATCTTTCACTGTTTCTTTGTGCCCCATCTGGCTGCCGCTCGGCTCAAGGTAGGTCACATGCGCGCCCTGGTCATGCGCGGCCACTTCGAAAGCGCAGCGGGTGCGGGTGGAGGATTTTTCGAATATAAGGGCGATGTTCTTGCCTATAAGCCGCCGCTGTTCGGTGCCGGCGTACTTGGCTTCTTTAAGGTCCCCGGATAATTTGAGGAGGAAACCAAGTTCTTTTTTTGTGAAGTCGAGTTCTTTGAGGAAGTTCCTGTTTCTTAGGTTGAAGCCCATTTAAGTCTCCTTTAAGGGAAGGATCGCCGCGATATTTATATTATACCCTTTTGCTTTATTGGAAGCCCAAAGCCGGTCAGCGTTCGGAGGCGAGCTCCCTCCGTATCGGGGCGCGCCAAAGGCTGGACAGGATAAGCCCCCGCATTGAGGGGTATTCTTTGGGCAGGCGGTCGTACAAACCCTCGAAAAGTTCGCCGTGAAGAAGCAGCTCTTTCCGCCATTCTTTATGATCGAACCGCATTACCTCCCTGAAACTGGAAGAATCGAAGCCGGGCAGCCCGACGGTATCGATATCGCCTTCCTTGGGAACCCAGCCGGCGGGGCATTCCACCGCGTGGCCGCGCCCGTTAACCCTGTCCACTATCCATTTGAGGACGCGGATATTCTCCCCGTAGCCCGGCCACAGGAACTTCCCGTCCGCGCCCTTGCGGAACCAGTTAACGCAGAAGATGCGCGGCGCCTCGGTGATATCGCGGCCGATCTGCAGCCAGTGATTGAAGTAGTCCCCCATATGGTAGCCGCAGAAAGGCAGCATAGCCATGGGGTCCCTGCGCACTTTCCCGGTGGCGCCGGCGGCCGCGGCGGTAGTTTCGCTCCCGATGGTGCTGGCCATGTAGACGCCGAAGTTCCAGTTGAAGGCTTGTATCACAAGCGGGATCGTGTCTGCCCGCCGCCCCCCGAAGAGGATAGCGCTGATAGGCACGCCCTCCGGTTTCTCCCAATCGGGATCGATGCTGGGGCATTGGCTGGCCGGGGCCGTGAAGCGCGAGTTGGGATGCGCGGCCGGCTTCCCGCCCGCTGGATCGTAGGGCTTTCCCTGCCAGTCGGTCAGGCCCTCGGGGGCCGTCCCGGTCATGCCCTCCCACCAGACGTCGCCGTCGGCCGTCATGGCCACATTGGTAAAGATGGTATTCTTCGCTATGGTGGCCATGGCGTTAGGATTGCTTTTGGTACTGGTTCCGGGCGCCACGCCGAAGAAGCCCGCTTCCGGATTTATGGCGTACAGGCGGCCGTCCGCGCCGGGCTTGATCCAGGCTATATCGTCCCCCACCGTGGTAACCTTATAGTCCTTGAAAGCTTTAGGGACCTGCATCATGGCGAAGTTGGTCTTCCCGCAGGAACTGGGGAAAGCGCCGGCCACGTAGGTCTTCGGCAGGTTCGGCCCTTCGAAGCCCATGATCAGCATATGTTCGGCCAGCCAGCCCTCCTCGCGCGCCATAAGGCTGGCGATGCGCAGCGCGAAGCATTTCTTCCCGAGCAGCGCGTTCCCCCCGTAGCCGCTGCCAAAGCTCCAGATGGAGCGGTTGGTGAAGTGGACAATATATTTATTCTCTTTATTACAGGGCCAGGGCACGTCCTTCTGACCCGGCTCCAGGGGCATGCCTACCGAGTGCAGGCAGGGCACGAAAGCGCCGTTGCCGAGGACGCCGTAGACCGCTTTTCCCATGCGCGTCATGATCCGCATACTGGCGGCCACGTACGGGCTGTCGGTGATCTCCACCCCGATCTGGGCTATCTTCGAGCCGAGCGGCCCCATGCTGAAGGGAACCACATAGAGGGTCCGCCCCCGCATGCAGCCCCGGAAAAGTTTAATAAGCCTGGCCTTCATAACCGCCGGGGCCTCCCAGTTGTTGTTGGGCCCCGCGTCCTCCCTCTTGCCGCTGCAGATAAAAGTGCGGTCCTCCACCCGCGCCACGTCCGACGGGTCGCTCAAAGCCAGGAAGCAGCCCGGCCGCTTCTCAGGGTTCAGGCGCCGGAGGGTCCCGGCCTTCACCATCTCTTCGCAGAGGGCGTCGTATTCCTCCTTGCTGCCGTCGCACCAGTGCACCCGGTCCGGCGCGCAAAGCGCGGCGGTCTCCTCTACCCATTTCAGGAGTTCGCGGTTCTTGATATATACTGGCGTGTTGGAAAGGATGCTGTTCATTATGCCTCCGGAAGCCGTCTTTTAAACCTACCTTTTATTCTACAAACAAAACCGCCCTGTTTACTTTGCGTCTCCGGGTGGGCGCCTGAAAGGCGCCCAAGCCCGTCCTGAAAGGCGCCCGCGCCCTATCCCGGTTTACCGGTAAAAAGAAGTAAAAGAATAATAATTCCCTTTTCGGTCCGAAATAATGTCATACTATAAGGGTAGTAAACCAGAACTCAAGTTTTTGAAGCCTATTCTACCGAGCAACATTTAGGAAAAGATAGAGCAGAGAGAGTTGAGTCAGGTATGAAAGTTGCAAGGAGAATAACACAATGAGCAAGAGAATATACGTGGGCGGACTGCCCTTTTCAACCACCGAAGCGGAAATGAACGCCCTGTTCGCCACGCACGGTGCGGTTACCAGCGCCAAGTTGATCACCGACCGGGAGTCCGGCCAGTCACGCGGCTTCGGCTTCGTCGAGATGGCCAATGACGCGGAAGCTGTCGCTGCCATGGAAAAGCTTAACGGCACCGACTTCGGCGGCCGCAAGCTGACCATCAACGAAGCTCGCCCCATGGAAGCCCGCACCGGCGGCGGTGACCGCGGCGGACGCGGCGGCGATCGCGGCGGACGCGGCGGCGGCTACGGCGGCGGCAAGTGGTAATCTAAAATCCTTTAACGGTTTTAGAACCGCCGTCCTGAAAAGGGCGGCGGTTTTTTATTGGCTGCCGCGGGAACCGGCCTTGCCGGGATCACCTGTTGGCGATACCGCGGCAAAGCCAGACGAACTCCGCCAGACTTTCGGCCGAGAGCCCCTTCTCGGGTAGCGCGTCCAGGCGCCTGTTCAGCTTCCCGCCGCGGAAGAAAAGCACCGCGGGGACAGTTTCCACGGAATAAGCCCCCGCCGCCTCCGGCACCGTTTCGACGGAAAGCTTGCAGAAAGAGCCGGGACTGCCGGCCGCCAGCTTCGCGAAAACCGGGCTGAACTCAACGCAGAAAGGATCCCAGGGGGAGTAAAAAAGCAGGAATTTATCCCCGCCCGAGCTCAGCTCCTGGTCCAGCGCCGCTTTCACCTTTATCTCTTTGATCCCCATTCTGACATTCTAGCAAAAGGGCCGGCAGTTTTTCGGAGCCGGTTGATTAACGGCCGTGTAAAATAGTATTTAATAGCCATAAAAAAATACCGCGGTCCTCTTCCTCCTGCTTGCGCTTCCCGCCGGCGCCTACCTGGGACCCGGGGAAAAATAGTTATCCCTTTTAAAAGACCCCTTCTCCCTGCAGCCCGGAGAAAATTAAACGGCGGCGTCCCCCGCGCCCCAGCGCTCCAGCTCCGCTGCGAGCTCCTCGGGGAGGACGCCCAGCACCCCGGCCCTGGCGAGGCGCCCGTCGCGCCGCATGGCGAGCGAGGCGGAGATGATCCTGAAATCCAGCTTCGGGTTCAGGCAGGCGCTCAGCCCGGCCGAGACGGCGCCCGGTCCGCCCTTGATGAACATAGGCACGGAAGCGATGGCGCTTACGCTCAAAGCGTTGATCAGGGGGTTTACCATCGCGTTCAGTATGATATTGCCTATCTCTATCGCCAGGCCCTCTTCCAGCTCCGTGATGCCCCCGGTCCGGTAAAGCGGGCCGTTCACGAAACAGCTGGAGATATGCCCGATATCCCCGGAGCGCAGCAGCATCGCGGCGGAGAACGGCGAGGAAGGTTTTTTCAAAATCATAGGCGCTGAAGGGCTTATAGATTATTCCGTCGGCGCCGATAAGGTGAAGCTGCCTGTTTATCGTGTCCTGCTCTACCGCGGTTACCATGATCACTTTGACCACGGGATCGAGCTTGCGCAGCTCTTTCAGCGCCTCGACCCCGGACATCCCCGGCATGATTATATCGAGAAGCACCACTTCGGGCCGCAGCTCCGCGAAGGCTTTCAGAGCGCCCGCCCCGTCCTCAGCCTCGCCAACGACCTCATGGCCTTTGTTTTCCAGGATAACCTTTATCAGGCTTCTGGTTTCGGCGCTGTCGTCCACTATAAGCACTTTCATTAATTACCCTCCGGAAAATTTACGCGGTTACTTTGGGGCGCAGCGGGCATAGACCAGATCCGTCTTTTCGACGCTGTGCACCGAAGCGTCCGCCGGGGAATCGCACGTTCCGCTATACGCGTAATTCGCGTTCTCGGACTCGCCCAGCCAGAACCAGCGCTTGCAGCCGTCGGAGACCTCGCCGTTCTTGCATTCCGCGTGGCAGAGGTCGTACCAGTCCTTCACTTTGTACAGGCGGACGCCCGAGCTCCGGCAATAGGCCGCGGCCTCGTTCCAGCTGCACGGCTCTTTAGCGCACCTGGCTCCCTTATTTTCCGCAGGCGCCGGCGCCGACTTTTCGGCGGCCTTTTTCAGCGGCTTGCAATAGACGGCGGCGGTTTCGCTTTTTTTATAGGAGTCGGCCGCGCCCTCTTTAAAGGACACGCCCCAGGCCCGGATCGAATCCCTCTCCTTCGAGGTCCAGTACCACCCGGAGCACAGGTCGGACGTCTTGCCGCCCGTGCATTTGGCTTCCCAGGCCTGGAGCAGCTCGTCGATGGTGGGCAGCCGCTCGCCTTTTTTTTTGCAGTAAGCCCTCGCGCTGTCCCACCCGCAGTCGCTCCGCCCGCAGTCGGCCGCGGAGGCCGGGAAGCAGAGAGCGCAATAAAAATAAATCGCGAACGTCAGTGATAGCAGCTTTCTCATAAATCAGCGCCTGAATTAATTACGGCTCCCCTGAATTCTACCAAATCAAACCGCCGGGCCATCCGCGGCGGCCCGGCGCGGCACGGCTCATTTAGCCATGTTCCCGTACAGGAAAGCGAGCAGGGCCGCGGCCAGGTGCACGCTTTTGAGCCAGCGGTTTTGCATCGCGCGCGCAAGCAGGTTTTGCCCGAAGGTGTCGCGGGAGCGGACCACCCTGTGCCAGAGGTCCGCGAATGAAACAGCGCTCCAGAACAGCCAGAGCCACCAAAGCGGGTTTGCGGCAAAAGCCGG
>JAVHPG010000158.1:0-3422 GCA_036170455.1 Elusimicrobiales bacterium | reverse complement strand
TTTTTTCTGGACGGAATAATTCATCCAATAATCTACGACCGCGGGGATCCCCGCCAGCCCCCCCGACAGGAGCGAAGCGACAACCCACACCCAGCCCTTCACGGTCTGCCCCCACTGCATAAAACCGATAGGCAGGCAGCAAATGAACCAAAGTACAGCGCTGCCGGGACTCACGGTTTTATCGTTCGCCGGAACGCCGGCCCCGGGCGGAACGGCCGGTCCGGCCTCGGCGGCGGCGGCAAGCTCCGAGTAGGGCCGCCACTGGGACCCGCCCTCTTCCACGACCCAGGCGTTCGCCTTCAGCGTCCCGCCGATATGGAGCTGCCGCAGCTCCTCGAGGCTGCATGGCCCCGTCGGCTGATTATTCGAATCCGCGTAATAGTAGCGCATTTGTTTCTCCTGGCTTGAAGCGAGCTCTTCTTTCAGGCATAGCGGACTCCGCCGACAACCGCCAAGCGGCGCCGCCGTTTCTCTTTATGACAGGGAATCGAAGACCCTTTTAAGGCGGGCTTCCACCTCGAGCGCTAGCGGTTTGAGGGCCTGGTTATCGACCATCCCCATGGCCACGGTAGGTTTGATTATGCCGACCGCCGTCTTTCCGCCCTTTTCACGGACGATCACATTGCACGGCAGCAGCAGGCCGATATTCTCCTCGGCGAGGATGGCTTTATGCGCGCTTGGCGGGTTGCAGGCGCCCAGGATGACGTAGTTAGGGAACTCGATACCCAGCTTTTCCCTGAACTTTTCCCGCACGTCGATAGTCGACAGGATGCCGAACCCTTCCGCTTTCAAAGCGCCGGTCACCGCTTCCACGGCCGCCGCGAAAGGCAGCCCCAGTTCCTTCGTGAATCCGTAATTTATCATAAGTCCCCCCTGAGTTCTCTTTAGAATTATACTCCAAAAAGGGCGGTTTTTTTCGCCACGGCTATTTCACGTTCTTCTTTACAATCGCGACTCTCTAAGGGTATAATAACTGGACATTGACTTTCGTCATTAACCAAAATCAACTAAGCGAACGGCCGGATGCCCTCACTGCGGGCGCCGGGAGCGGCAAAGTCTGGAGCGCATGCTAATGAAAACATCTAAACTAACCGGGCTTTTGGCGGCCATGCTTCTGTCCGGAGAGGCCTTCGCGTCGGCTCCTGAGGTCAACTTCGACCTTGCCCTGGATCTGTCCGCGTTTACCGGTCCCGCCGCCGGCCAGCTGCCAGCACCAAGCCTGGACAGGACCAATGATACGTCCGTCTGGGTCAGCCTGTCCAACAAGGATATAAACGATCTCGCGGAGAATTTCTATTTCAAGGGGCAGGAAGCGGCGTTTAAAAACAGCTACACTTCGGTCTACGAGGCTAAAAACTCGGAACTGGGCATCCTGTCCGAAGCTATGCACCGGAAATTCCATAAATGCGCCGGTTTCTTCACCCACCCTACCCTGGAATCAGCCAAAGAAGCCCTTTTGCCCGCGCCCGTTTCAGCTTTCATTTCCTATACCATAGACCGCCGGGAGCAGGTACTCGGCATGCTCGAACTGGCGGACGAAAAAAACCTGACCGGCACTATAAACACCTTTTCCGCCTATAAGAACCGGTATTACACCTCGCTTACCGGGGTCGACTCCTCCAAATGGCTGCAGTCCTACTGGCTGGGCCTGGCGGCCGGAAGAGAAGATATCTCGGTAGCGGCCTTCAAACATGCCAGCTGGGCGCAGGAGTCCGTGATCCTGACCATAAAAGGCTCTTCAGAACCGCAGAAAATAGTCGTATTGGGCGGGCATCTGGACTCTATAGCCGGGGGCGGAGGCAATACCGTGGCTCCGGGCGCCGACGACAATGCCTCGGGCATAGCGGCGCTGACGGAGGCTATAAGGGTGATAGTCGCCTCCGGCTACAAACCCTCCAAGACCATAAAGTTCATCGGCTACGCCGCCGAAGAAGTGGGCCTGCGCGGCTCGCAGGAGATAGCCGCCTCCTTCAGGAAGGAAGGCAGGGAAGTTGACGGCGTCATCCAGTTCGACATGACCAATTACAACGGCTCGGCCGAGGACATTTTCCTCATAACCGATAATACCAACGCCGCACAGAACGCTTTCCTGAAGAACCTGGCCAAAACCTACACGGACTACAAGGTGGGCGAGACGAAGTGCGGCTACGCCTGCTCGGACCATGCTTCCTGGACGAAGAACGGCTACCCCGCCTCCTTCCCTTTCGAAGCCAAATTCAACGACGATAACCCCTATATCCATTCGGCCAATGATACCCTGGCCCAAAGCGGCGGGCATTCCCGGCACGCCTTCAAATTTGCGAAGCTCGCAATAGCCTATCTCGTAGAGATGGCAAAATAAAACGCTAAGGAACAATAAATGAAAAAAAACCTGATGTTCTCAGTTGTCTCCGCCCTGCTCCTGGGCGCGGCCCTAATGCCCGCCTCGGCCTCCGACTGCACAGGCTTCCTGCCCCCCAACGACCTCAAGATCCCGGTGGGCTCCGCCGCCGACAAAGGCATCCTGGAGGAACAGTTCAACCAGGTCATGAATACCGTGGAAAAGATCTACAAGCCGCAGGTGGCCGCGCTCGGTAAAGTGCTGGAGATCCGCCGGCTCTGGACCGACGCCACCGTCAACGCCTCCGCCATGCAGAGCGGCAATAAATATATCCTCAATATGTACGGCGGCCTGGCCCGCCACGAGACCATCACCATGGACGGCATGGCCCTGGTAGCCTGCCACGAGCTTGGCCACCACCTGGGCGGCGCGCCCAAGGTCTCAAGCTGGGCCTCCAATGAAGGCCAGTCCGACTATTACGCCAATATGAAATGTCTCAAGCAGGTCTTCGCGGACTCCTCCTCCGGCGCTTTCACCCGCCTGTCGGCCGGCGATGAGGTAGCCCAGAAAGGCTGCGAGACGATGTACTCCGACCCGCAGGACCGCGCCGTCTGCTACCGGGCGGCCATGGCCGGGAAATCCGTGGCCTACCTGTTCCAGATGCTGAGGAACGAGACCGTTATCCCCCGCTTCGACACCCCTTCCGCAATAGTGGTGACCTCGATGATGACCACCCATCCCCCGACCCAGTGCCGGATGGACACCTACCTTGCGGGCTCGCTCTGCACGCAGCCCGTCTCGGCCCCGCTCAGCGGCACCGACCCCACCGTCGGAACCTGCACCCGCGCGGCCGGTTTCCAGGCGGGCTTCCGGCCGCTCTGCTGGTACAAGCCGGCAAAGCCCTCGGAGCTCCTGCCGCCCGCCGGCAGGGACTTCGGCCCCGGCGAAGACCTGACCATCCCCGGCCCGGCCTTCAACCTGCTCAATACCGTCTACCCCTGGGACAGCCTCCGCTCCCCCGCAGCCCGGTAAGACAAGCGAACCAAGGCAATCGGGTAGGAGGCGGGTGATTAGTTCACCCGCCGTCCTCACCACACCACCG
>JAVHPG010000157.1:0-2057 GCA_036170455.1 Elusimicrobiales bacterium | reverse complement strand
TGGCGCGCAGAAGCGGCTTTGCCGATTCACATTTCACATCGGAGGTAAGTCATCCATGACCACAACACAACAAACGGGTCTGGTCGGACTTCTTTGCGAAGTCACCGAAGAACCGGTCACATTTCAAGAATGCCTGAAGTGCGCCCAACGCGGCGCGCCCGGCTGTCCGATGGTACCTGCCATCATTCACGATATCGCAAGTTCCATCCGCGACCCCGAATACGCCAACGAACTCGCAAAACAGGCTGGCGCGGAAGTTGGTTTTTCCGTCACCGAACTGCTCGGCTGCCCGCGCCAATATCGGCTGAAGAAACAACATCCGTATTGGGAAAAACCTTCGGGCATGTATCGCATGACCTTTGGCTCAGGGTATCATGCCGCGCTCTCA
This sequence comes from Elusimicrobiales bacterium, assembly GCA_036170455.1. GTDB lineage: Bacteria > Elusimicrobiota > Elusimicrobia > Elusimicrobiales > UBA9959 > UBA9959. The sequence continues at coordinate 1,669 of JAVHPG010000157.1, read as the reverse complement.
AAGTATTCCGCAGGAATCGCCGAAGAGACGCTCAACTGGAAGTTCAAACTTCTGGGCAAGTCTGTCCTGCTGGTTGGAACGCCTGACCTGATCGAGTTGAGACCAGACGGCTGGTTCATCACGGACTACAAGGTCACCGGCAACCCGCCCTTTGGAAAGAAAGTTCCGATCTGCAATCACTGCGATCTGGAAATGTTCAAAGGCGAAGACGGCTTGACCTGTCCCAATTGTGGAGCGCTCAACCTGCGCTCATCCGCCATCTCGCGCGTGTATCGTCCCGCGCAAGCGCGTTCCTCGCACGCGGAGCAGGTCAACTTGTACGCGTTGTTGATCGAGAAGAACGCCGCGGCGCTGGTAAAGAAACACAACCTGGTTGATCCCGTCAACTTCAGCGGCGCGCAGATCGCATATCTTTCGCAGAAAGGCGTCACGCGTTGCGACGTTCAACTTGATCGCGCGACAGCCGTGACGTTATTGAAAACGCGCCTGAGCGCATTGCTCGCTGACAATCTTCCGCCCATCATTGACGACGCGGATGAATTGTGGCGCTGCGACTTCTGCGCCGTGCGCGCGCATTGCGAACAACTGCACGGCTCGCCAGTTGGCAAGCCTGCGAAAGAAACATCTGAATAAATAATTCAATTCATATGGAGGCACATCATTATGATTACAAAAAAATTAGATCGCCTGATTGATTTCCTTGAACGCGAGGCGTCACTTCCTCGCATCCTCGTCCTGGATATGCTGCTTGTGTTTGCCTGCATGTACGATATTCATGCGCTCCTGCGTTACTTCAAGTGGGCGCAAGATAATCATACGAGCGACGATGACATTCTCGAAACGATCATATACGATCTGAACGGCATTACGCAGAATCCTGAAACTTTTTGTCCGCGCACAGCGGGGCATTCTGCCGAAGCGCCTGAATAACTGGGCTACCTGCCCACGCACGACACTCTCCTGGGAAGTTTTCTCAGGAGAGTGTTTTTGTTCCGCGCAAAGGGCGCGCTCGGGTTCGATCCCCGAAGGAATATTTTGCGTCTTGATTACGCAGGCTAACGCGGGATGACGCTGAACGCCCGCACATTTCATATAAGGAGGTATGCCGCTATGGCTGCCAATAGCAATTCCAGTTTCAAGAACCGCCCGTCCAATTACGTCATCTTCACGCTCATGGCGATCGCCGCGGGCGAGATGAAATTCTCGCAAGCCGGTCGCCCCTTCGCGTTCGTTCGCGCCTTTCTCTCTCAGGGAAAAGACAAGACGAGCGGCGAATACAAACCGTCGCTCTTCTTCGACGTAAAAGCGTTCTCCAAAGACGACAACATCCCCGCGCTCGTGCAGAGCATCGCCGATATCCAGAACAAAGAGCGCTTCACCGTGAAGGGTCGCATGGGCATGGAAGAGTGGACCGACAAGGATGGCGCGAAACGCCAGAAGATGGCGATCTTCGCGTTGTCCATCGAGCCGTTCACTTTTGACGAAAACGCGGCAGTTCCCGAAGATGAATTGGAAGGCGAACCCGCCTTCTAGTTTTTCTTCACAGCGCTACCGAGAGGAGCAGCAATGCTCCTCTCCACTTTCATCCCGAAAGGAATCACTTCCGCAGAAAGAATGCGGGACTGCGCGGGTTCGACTCCCGGCGGGATGCCTGCGAGCGGGGTTTTTT
>JAVHPG010000156.1:0-2063 GCA_036170455.1 Elusimicrobiales bacterium | reverse complement strand
ACGCAGGTCAACCAGCAATGGGAGGAGCCTGTGCCTGAGGCGAAGCCTTATGTGATTCCGAAGCGACTCGTCTGGGAAGCGTACCAGCGGGTGAAGGCAAATCGAGGTGCAGCGGGCGTGGATGGCGAGACACTGACGGCATTCGAGAAGGACCTGAAGGGGAACCTCTACAAGGTCTGGAACCGGATGTCGTCGGGCTCGTACTTCCCGCCGCCCGTGCGGCTCGTCGAGATACCGAAGGACAACGGCGGCAAGCGCCCCCTCGGCATTCCCACCGTCGCCGACAGAGTAGCCCAGACGGTCGCGAAGATGGTCCTCGAACCCTTGGTGGAGCCTATGTTCCACGAGGACTCGTATGGCTATCGGCCCGGCCGCTCGGCGCTCGATGCGGTAGCGGTGGCGAGGAGGCGATGCTGGACGAGCGACTGGGTCATCGACCTGGATATCAAGGCCTTCTTTGATTCCATTCCGCATGACTTGGTCGAGCGCGCCGTGGCGCACCACACCGACCTGCAATGGGTCCGTCTGTACGTTTCGCGGTGGCTTCGTGCTCCCGTGCAGCGGCCCGACGGCACCCTGGAGGAGCGGACCAAGGGCACGCCGCAAGGCGGGGTCGTGAGTCCGCTGCTGGCGAACCTCTTCCTGCACTATGCGTTCGACCTCTGGATGCAAAGGAGTTTCCCGAGCATCCAGTTCGAGCGGTATGCGGACGATGCCATCGTCCATTGCAGGAGCGAGCGCGAGGCCCGGGCGGTGCTCGACGCTATCCGTGGTCGGTTCGAGCAGTGCGGTTTGGAGCTTCACCCAGTGAAGACCCACATCGTCTACTGCAAGGATGCCGACCGGCCTGGGGACTTCGAGCATGTCAAGTTCGACTTCCTCGGGTACACCTTCCAACCTCGGCGAGCGAAGAATCGCTGGGGGAAGTTCTTCGTGAGCTTCCTGCCGGCGATCAGCACCAAGGCCGCCAAGAGGATCCGCGCGACCATCCGCGAGTGGCGGATGGGGTCCACCAGGAACAACCAGAGCCTGGAGGATCTAGCGCGGCTCACCAACCCGTCGGTACGTGGCTGGATGAACTACTACGGCCGGTTTTATCGGTCGAAGTGCGTTCAGGCATTGCGCCATCTCAACGAGGCCCTCGCTGCATGGGTGCGTCGGAAGTACAAGCGGTTTCGACGTCGGGAGCGCGCGTCGATGCACTGGCTGGGGTGCATCGCGCAGCGGGACAAGAAGCTTTTTGTCCTGTGGCAGCTCGGCGTCGTACCCGAGGCTGGGAAGTAGGAGCCGGATGAGGCGAGAGTTTCACGTCCGGTTCTGTGAGGGCCCGGGGGTGCAATCCCCCCGGGCTACTCGACTCGTCGTCATGGCGAGGTTTATCGACCAGCGCATCGTTGGGTTCATCGAGGAGAAGATTGAGCGTCGACTCGGGTTGGTCATCAACCGCGACAAGACGCGGGTCGTGCGGATGCACGACGAGGGCGCCACGCTCGACTTCCTCGGTTACACGTTCCGCTTCAGCCGGAGCCACCGAATCGGTGGCGGGCCGCGGTACTGGCGACTCGAGGCGTCGAACAAGGCGCAGATGCGCGCGCGAGACAAGCTGCGCGACATCACGAGCGTGCGATTCTGCTGGATGCCCATCAAGGATGTTGTGGACCGGACCAACGCGCTGCTGCGCGGCTGGCTCGCCTACTTCTCCAAAGGACACCCGGCGAAAGCGCGCAGGAGCCTCGTCCGCTTTGCTGAGAAACGCCTGATTGGACATCTCCGACGACGCAGCCAACGCCCCTATCGACCTCCCGAAGGGGTGAGCTTCTACCAGCACGTTCATGACCTCGGTCTGATCGCGCCGGCAGCAGCGCGTGGCTGAACTGTGCATGCCGATGGTGACGTGTCCGGGAACGCCGGATGCGGAAAATCCGCACGTCCGGTGTGACGAGGGCGGGGTAGCCGGCGGAAACGCCGGCCCCCGCTACTCTACCGCCTTTGCGTTGAAATCTGACGCTGATTCCAGACCTCCTGACATAGGCCCCGGCGACCGGCGAGCAAACCTGTCCGCT
>JAVHPG010000155.1:0-2070 GCA_036170455.1 Elusimicrobiales bacterium | reverse complement strand
CGAGGCCGAGAGCGGCAGGCGCGCGCACGGTGTGCGCGACGCCGATTTTGCGTTCCGGTCCCCGTGGCGCCCGCGTCAAAGAGAGCTACCCTTACTCATCCGCATAAATAAGCGAAGCAACAATTGTTAATCGTCCAGTAAGACGCTGAATTTTTTTAAGACTTCAGACAAGGTTGCGCCTGGGATCCTGCAGCAGAACTGGGCGTTCCTGGCTTGCCAATCCAGACTTTTAACCTGATCTGACAGTATGACTCCGGAAGCTTTTAGGCCGGAGGGGAGCGGGACTTCGAAAGGATATCCCTTTACCTGTGTAGTTATGGGGCAGAAGAGGGCAAGGCCGGCTTTTCGGTTATAGGCCTCGGGGGAAAGAACCAAGGCCGGTCTGTGTCCCGCCTGCTCATGGCCTGCCTGGGGCGCGAAGGACAGCCAGACGATATCGCCCCGCTTTGGGCAATAGGACTGGGGCATTAGAATATTTCCCGGCCGGCAGGGCCGTCGCTATTCTGCTCGGAATGACGGTTGCTCTTGGTGATACCTTTGAGCATCTGTGCGAGAGATATTTTGGACCGCTTTTGGGGCTTCACCACCATCTCGCCTTCTATGATAGCCACATCTACCATTGAGCCCTGGTGCAAATGGATATCCTTGGCCAGCGCACTCGGAATACGCAGCGCCAGACTATTTCCCCATTTTTGAACGATAGTTGTCATAACGCCCTCCAAATGTATCTACATTGAGTATACATTCCCCTCTGAAGATTGTCAAGGCTTATTAGAAACTAAATTATCTCCCGCAGCAACTCCTGGCGGGGCTGGGGGATGACTACTTTTTCTACGAGGAGGCCTTTTTTGGCTACCACGGCGGCGCCGGCGGACACGGCGGTTTCAGCGGCGGCAACGGAGCCGGTCATGGTGACGAAGGCTTTGCCGCCCAGCGCCATGGCAAGGCGGATCTCAAGAAGTTTTACGGGCGCGGCTTTGACGGCGGCATCGGCGGCCTCGACCAGCGCGGAGACTGAGAAGGCCTCGATTATGCCGAGGGCCTCAAGGCCTTCCACCACGGTGGTTCCCGCTATGGCCGGAAAAACGTCGGGGTGGATATTGGCGATAACGAAGCTGTCCACCAGGGCGTGAGCGGCCTTCGCGGTGCCGGCTTCCACGGCCGCGTTCACGTCGCCCACGTCGCCGGCCAGCAGGATGATGTACTTGCCCGGGCAGATAGAGCGCGACAGCAGCAGCTTGATGTTTGCCGTTTTCAGCATGGCGTCGGCCGCTTCCAGGCCTTTCGCCACGCTTGAGAGTTCAACCCCGCCTATAGCGTTAAGCATAGATCTCCACATACTTTTCGTTGACCTTGCCGACGGTGCCTGAGATGCTCGCGTGCACCGGGCAGCCCAGTTTATCTGCCGGAACGTCGCCCACCACGGCGCCTTTTTCAACCTTCTGCCCCTCTTTTACCGAAGGAACGCAGGGCGAGCCTATGTGCTGGCTCATTAAAATCCTGACCTTGGAAGGCTTGTAGGAGATGTCGGTCCAGGGAGCGTCCTTATTGTAATCCTCAAGGCCAAGACGCTTAACCAGCTTTGAAACCGGAACCTTCCTGAAATCGCGCACGGGGTGAACCTGCGGAGGCCGGCCTGTGTTCAACGGAGAATTCTTAAAGCCCATTTTGAGCTCGCGCAGGTCCGACTTGGCCGCCACGCACGCCTCGCGCGGATTGAGCCCCTCGGGGCAGGAGTAGAGGCTGCACAGCGAGCATTCGCAGCAGAGCAGGCCGTACTGGCTGTGCAGTTTGTGTTCCGGGCCGCCGGAAAAAAGCATAGTGCGCATCACGCGGTGCGGCTGCACATTATGGCCCAACAGGTAGCGCGGGCAGAACTCGGTGCAAAAAGAGCACTGGTCGCAAGTCGAGCGGCCTACGCGGGTGAACACGGGCCGGCTCTGCGCTTTTTTAACTATCAGCGGGTGGTTTTTCGGCAGAACTATTATTCCGCCGGAGGCCTTAACCACCGGCGCGTCGAAATCCGTCATGACCTTGCCCATCATGGGCCCGCCGTCGATATAGGCCGGG
>JAVHPG010000154.1:0-2073 GCA_036170455.1 Elusimicrobiales bacterium | reverse complement strand
CAAGGCCGCCGCCGACGCCCGGGAAATTGAAAAGATCTACCAGTCCGGCGCCGATTTCTACGCCAAGGGAGAATACGGCAAGGCCGCCGACGCCTTCCGCAAGATACTTACCAAGGACCCCCAGAACACGCAGGCTAAAAAAGCCCTGGAGCGCATAATCAGGCTCTCGCGGTAGCGGACCGCAAAGAGGAGAGTAATGAGGCTTTTCCATAAATTAAGCGCGGCGCTGATGGCCGCCGCCCTCGCGGCGGCCCTGCTGCTCTCCGCTATCTTCTTCAGTTTCCAGAACCGCACAGTGCGGCAGGCGCAGGAGGCCCGCCTCTCGGCGCTGGACCAATCCGTAGCCGCCATGCTCGGCGAGGCGGAACTGGGCGGCGACCCCCTGATGGCCGTGGATTATCTTTCCGGCCTCTGCTCCTCCAGGGCCGAAATAGACTCCTGCCGGCTGGATATCGGGCGCGGCATGAGCCCCGTAAAAACCCCGGCCAGGCGCGACAGGCCCGGGCCGGGCGTTCCGCTGCCCCGGGAAATACGCGGCAGGAAGTTCTCGGCGCTGATAAACTATTCCTCCGAAGCCCTGGACAGGGAACGGCGCGCGGCGCTCTCGGGCGTCTGGCACGACCTGGCGGCCGCCTTCCTGGCCTCCATGGCCGCGGCCGCACTTATCGGGCTCCTGCTTGCGCGCCGCCTCACGCGGCGCCTGCGCCGCCTGGCCGCCGAGGCGGCCGAGGTGGGGGAGGGAAAATTCGGCGTCAAGACGGACTCCTCCGGCTCGGATGAAGTAGCGGAACTGGCAGGCGCGCTGAACGCCATGTCGGACAGGCTGCTGGAGCTGGAGACGATGAAGAAGAATTTCACCGCCTCGGTCACGCACGAGCTCCGCTCTCCGCTCGGAGTGATAGAGACCTACGCGGCCCTGCTGCTTAAGGAAAAAGAAAATTTCAGGACCGAAGACCTCGAGGTTTTCCGCCGGATAAAAGAGAACGCGGGCCGCCTGGCCAATTTCGTCACCGCCATGCTCGACCTGGCGAAAATAGAGCGCGGAAAAATGGAGCTCCGCCCCGCGCGCGAAGACCCGCTGGGCCTTACGCGCGACGCCGCCGATTTCCTGCGCCCGAAAGCGGAGGAGAGAGGCGTTTCGCTTTTCATACAGGCGGAGGGCGCGGGCAGCGCGATGCTGGACAGGGAACTTATCACCCACGCCCTCACCAACCTCCTGTCAAACGCAATAAAGTTCACCCCGCCCGGCGGTAAAGTTACCGTACGGGCCTCCGTCTCCGGCGGGAAATACCGCGCCGAAGTAGAGGACACCGGCCCCGGCCTGAAGACCGGCGAAGCCGAAAAACTCTTCGCTCCCTTCGCGCAGGGCTCCGCCGCCCCCGGCCACGGCGGCACCGGCCTCGGCCTCGCGCTCGTAAAATCCATCGCCGAGCTCCACAAAGGCTCCGCAGGCTGCGCGCCAGCCGCCTCCGGCGGCGCCCTCTTCTGGCTGGAGATCCCGATAAACCTGTAATAACTCTGTAACGTGCTTTATATAGAATAATAGTGTAACCATGAAACTAATTTCACGCCTCTTCTCATTTTCTATCCTCTGCTTCGCCCTTGGCGCGCAGGCGCAGGACGTTCCCGTCGGCTCGCCCAGCGCGCAGGCCGCCGAGATCTCCACCCGCATGCAGGAGGACGTCTCCCGCCTGCTCGAGCAGCTGGTCGGCCGCGGCCGCGCCCGCTCTTTCGTCTCCGTAGAGGGGGAAATAGTCCTGAAGGGCAAGAGCGAGTCCGGCGCCCCCGCCGAAGATACCCTCACCCTGCCCGGCTACGCCTCGGTCAACATCCTGGAGAAGACCGGCCAGTACCTCAAGCAGCAGCGCGAAGAAAGCCAGCGCACCAGCGAATTCCGCGTAAAGAAACTCTCCGTCTCGCTCGTTTTCGACAGAAGCGTGCCCGAAACCCGGGTCAACGCCATAAAGCTGATGGTCTCCGCGGTCCTGCGCCTGAGCGAAGCCCGCGGCGACAGCATCATAGCCGAAAGATCCGAAATGCTCCCCTGGTGGAAAAGCACCCTCGAAGCCCCGG
>JAVHPG010000153.1:0-2074 GCA_036170455.1 Elusimicrobiales bacterium | reverse complement strand
ACATGTCCCTGCCGGAATTCCCCGCCGGTGAATTAATGAAAGGCCGCGTTGTTTTTTATCCCGGGGCGGGCACGGACGGCCAGCCGCTCCTGCTTTTCTCCCGCGCGCACGCCGCCCACTGTTTTATTTACGCCGACTACGGTGTGAAGAGAGGCGAAATAGCCAGGCTGCTGTGTGAAACCCCGGGGAATCTGCTGCCGGGCTATAGAACCCTGTTCGTTATAGAAGGCGGGGAAAAAGATTTTTTCCCCCTGGGCTGGGAGAACCTGCGCGAGACCTATACCGATATAGACGAGTTCCACCCGCCGGAACTGCAGTGGGGTATCTGGGCCGTACTGGAACGCGAACCGCAATATGACTCCGGCCACGGGCCCAAGCGCGTCCTTTTCTGCTATCTATGCTGCGACGCCATTTCGGCGTTCACGTCCCTGTGGCCAAAGGGAAAAGGAAAAAGGCGAACCAACCCTTACGCCATAGCTATAGATGATTCGGGCTTTGGTTCCAATTGGGCCGTTTTCGGCAGCGAAAAGAGCCAGCTATATAAGATCGCCGCGCGCAACCACGCTTTGCCGGCCTGGCTGCTGGTAGCCACGGGCCGCGACGCTCAGCCCTGGCCCGGCTACGCCAGCCGCCCGGATGAAACCGCGCCGGGCGCCACGGATAAGGACGCGCGGGCGCTCTTTATAAGGGACGAGGTTTAGCCCGTTCCCTCAAGCCTCCCAGCTTTTTTATCGCCTGCGATAGCCAGTAGCTATTGCAATATTTGCTGACAGCGCAGCGCGCGTCTTCGTGACTAACCATAGTTTACTGTACTGAGCCAGTGGAATTCAAGGGATTTCCCGCTCCCAGACAAGCCGCAGCACGGGCACAGTGTTGGCGGGTCCAACAAGTGTGCCCTTTAATGGGCAAGGCCGGTTTTATGCCCCGCGCTGGGAAAGCTTCGCTTTACCCTGCTATTTACGGGGCACAACCAAGGAAGGCGGCCATCTTCTCCCTTGATGTCATCCATCCCAGACACTTGCGGGGCCGGTCGTTCAAGAACAAATCTATCCGCTTAAGTTCCGCTTTACCAATCCCAGTGAAAGATGACTTCTTGGGATAAAGCCTCCGAATTAGGCCATTCACGTTCTCGTTCGTGCCGCGTTCCCATGAATGGTACGGGTTGGCGAAGAACACGTCTATTGCAGCCTCTCGCGAAATCTCTTCATGCCTGGCAAATTCTTTCCCGTTATCAAGCGTGAGGCTCGATCTGGCTTTCCGGGGCAGTGATTTAAACAAGGCGCAGATTTCACGCATTACCTCTTCGGCATCCTTGCTGTCCGTGCGTCCGACCAGCGTGAACCGTGTGTTGCGCTCTGCCAGCGTCACCAGGTTGCCAGTGGTACGCGCTCCGTTGATAAGGTCCCCTTCCCAGTGGCCGACGGTCTTGCGCGTCTCAACCTCAGCCGGACGGGTGGCTATCATCCGTTGATTCGGAATTCTTCCCCGGCTGTGGCCATCTTTGCGGGGGCAGCGCCGGCGCCGTTTACGCTTGGCGCGGGGAAGGTGCGTCCATAACGTCCCGCCGGCCTTGGCGTCAGCGTAGACGTGCTTGTAGATCGTTTCCTTGCACACATGCGGTCGCTCTTCCAACTGGGCTCTGCCGCAGATGCTCTCCGGCGCCCAACCAGCTTTAAGCCGTGTCTCGACGTCCGCCCGAACCTTCTCCGTGAAGCGCCGCGGGCCCGGCCGCTTTGCCTTGGCCTGCGCCTTTTCATTTGCCTGTTTGGGGCGGTAGCCTCGCCGTCCAGTATTGTGCGTTATCTCCCGGCTGATGCTTCCAGGATTACGCTTTAGGCGCTTGGCGATTTCATTCTGCTTCAGCCCCTCTTGAAGCCAACGATAAATCAGGCCCCGTTCTTCCGCAGTTACTCGTTTGTAAGGCATTATTGCTCCCTCGTGTTATGATACACAAAGAACGCAACTTGCCGCACAATTTACTTGGCATCAGAAATGTTGCAATAGCTGGTAGCCCGCGGGAGTCATAATAATGGGGACAGGCTACTTTATTTTCCAGCGCCCACTAGCAGTTCTT
>JAVHPG010000152.1:0-2076 GCA_036170455.1 Elusimicrobiales bacterium | reverse complement strand
GAGTCTGCCGTGCAAGTCGTCACCCGCTGGATCCTGGCGCGGCTGCGGCACACGGTGCTGGCCGACGTACACGCCGCCGACGCTGCGATCTCGGCGCTGCTGGCGTCGCTGAACCAGCGGCCCTTCCAGAAGCTCGACGGCTGCCGCGCGAGCCTCTTCGCCACGCTGGACGGCCCGACCTTGACGCCGCTGCCGGCGCAGCCCTGGCAGTGGGCCACCTTCAAGACCGTCAAGGCGCACATCGACTACCACGTCGAGGTCGAGTTCCATCGCTACAGCGTGCCGCATCCCTTGGTGGGACTGGAGCTGGAGGCACGCGTCACCGACGCCTTGGTGGAGGTGCTGCACCGCGGCCAGCGCGTGGCATGCCACGCCCGCAGCAGCCGGCGCGGCGGCTTCACCACGGTGGACGCGCACATGCCCGCGGCGCACCGGGCGCACAAGCAGTGGACGCCCGAGCGGCTGATCCACTGGGGCGCCGGCATCGGCCCGAACACTGGCCAGTTCGTGGCCCAGCTGCTGCAGCGCTTCAAGCATCCCGAGCACGGCTACCGCAGCTGCCTGGGCCTGCTCAGCCAGGCCAAGCACTACGGCCCGGTGCGGCTGGAGGCGGCCTGCACGCTGGCCCTGGAGCTGCGCGCCGGGCACTACCGCCATGTGCGCGACATCCTGGCCAATGGACGCGACCTCGTCCCCCGCAGCGAGCCCGCGCCCGAGTGGGTGGCCCCTGTGCACGACAACGTGCGCGGGGCGGCGAATTACCACTGACACCACTGACACCACTGCGGGCGCCGGCACTGCCGACAGCACCGACCGCAACGAATTGAAGGATCTCACCATGATGATGAACAACACCCTGGCGCAGCTGCGCGAGCTCAAGCTCGTGGGCATGGCCACCGCCGTCGAAGAACAACTCTCCAGCACGGCCAGCACGACCTTGAGCTTCGAGGAGCGGCTGGCCTTGATGGTCGACCGAGAGGTGCACCAGCGCGCCGACAAGCGCCACGCGGCGCTGCTCAAGCGGGCGCGGCTGAAGTACCCGCAGGCTTGCATCGAGGACGTCGACGGCCGCGCCGGGCGCGGCTTCGAGCGGCCCGCATTGATGAGCCTGGCGCTGTCGCGCTGGGTCGAGGACGGCGCGGCCATCCTCGTGACCGGGCCCACCGGTTCGGGCAAGTCGTGGCTGGCTTGCGCGCTGGCGCAATACGCCTGCCGGCGCGGGCAATCGGCGCTGTACCTGCGCGTGCCAAGGCTGGCCGAAGAGCTGCGCATCCTGCACGGCAACGGCGGCTTCACGCGTTGGCTGGCGGCGGTGGCGCGCACCGACGTGCTGCTGCTCGACGACTGGGCGCTGGCGGCCATGGACGGGCCCACCCGGGCCGATCTGATGGAGGTGATCGACGACCGTGCAGGCACGCGCGCCACCATCATCTCCAGCCAACTGCCGGTGGAGCACTGGCATGCCTGGATCGGCGACGCGAGCATCGCAGACGCGATCCTGGACCGGCTGCTCTCGCGCAGCCACCGTCTGGCGTTGAAGGGCAAGTCGCTGCGCACGCAAAGGCCCGGCGCCGCCCCGGCCACCACCGGCGGCAGCGCCACCGCCGACGCGGCGCACTGAACACCGCCAGCCCTGTGGATTTGTGGACAGGCCCGCTGGCGCGGGCTTCCCGACTGAACGCCCCGGGGGGCGTTCACCTGTGGATGGCCGGATGGACAACCCTGCGGGTTGCCCACGCGCCCACCCACAGGCCGTCGGCTGCCCACAAGCTCCACAGGGCCCCACCACGGAAGATGGAGAAGTACAAGCAATACCCCGCGCGCCGCTCAGACATCGTCGGGCCGTCAACAGTCACCAAGGAGGCCGCCGACCAGCCGGATCACACTCATTCCTACAATCTCAACCGCGCAACCCAGCACCGAGCCTCGGATCGGTCACGTTCCCGAAATCACCGGTCACGTTCGCCGAAATGCGCACCTACGGCCTCCGGCGGCCTGCTGCGCCGACCTTGGGGGCCCGCCGCGCAAAGCGCGGCTACCCCTGGCAGGGGCTGCGCCGCACGGTCGTTCCTCCCG
>JAVHPG010000151.1:0-2104 GCA_036170455.1 Elusimicrobiales bacterium | reverse complement strand
CTGGCGAAGCTCGCGGCGCGCACTGACTCGCCCACGGGGACCTCATCCTTGGAGGCCCGGTAAGCGATGGTGCTCAGGCCGAAGTTCACGGAATTGTCCATTTCGGAATAAGCGATGCGGAAGAAGCCGTTCTCGCCCCAGCCGAGGTCCCAGCTGTTCTTCACGATGAAATATTTCTCCGCGTCATTATAGCCCACCAGCAGGACGGCGTGGCCGCCCAGCCTTTTGCCTGTGGTATAGGAGTAGATACCGGATTTGTAATGCATGAAGTCCTCATAAACCATATAGGCTATAGGGAGCGGCCCGTATTTCACCAGCGCGGTCTTTATTGTGTTCAGGTCCTGTTTCACGGAACCCCAGGCGCCTATTTTCTTGGCCCCGGCCTGCCAGCCGGGAGCCGCTGTCGCACAGGAGCCGTCGGTGGCGGTGTAAGGATAAGCGGATTCCGCGGGAAGCCCGGTTTTCTTGAGGTAGCCGGCTGAGAGGCGGCCGCCGTTGCAGGAGCCCGCGCCGCTGCAGGAGAGCATGACCTGTTCTGAAAGGTCCAGGTCCCTGCCGGGGGTGTTTTCCTTAAGAAGAGTATAGGCTTCAAGACCGCCGGTCATTGAGAAAGCCCAGCAGGAACCGCATTTTTTCTGGTTTCGGACCGGGGTGACGAAATTTCCGCTTGCGTCGCGCCAGTCGATAGCGGCGGGCAGCCCGGCCGCGGCCACCAGGCCGATGGGCTCGGCGTCCACGGGCTCGAAATTCAGGCCCACCAGGTATTTCCAGTCTTCGCGGGCGAAGGAGACATTAGTTTCGCCGGCGGTCCATTTGGCGCCTTTTGCGGCTATGGCGGCCTGCACTTCCTTGATCTGCTGCTTAACATCCCCCGAAAGGGTCTGCTGGCTGAAAGCCGGCGTGGCCGCGGCGACGAAAGCCGCGGCTAAAATAATAAGATTAATCGTCTTTTTCATTAGTTCCCTCCTGTACCTGCCCAAATTCTACTGTTTGCCGCCGATATTGTCAAATGTCAATTGCTGAAAGTCAGGAAAAGGATTTAGGAGCCCGGATGCAGGATGAAAACAGGCAGTTCGGAATCGGCGAAAAGGCGCATTGGCGGGCCCCAGGCGCCGGCGCCGGAGGTCACGTAGACGCTGAAATCTCCGGCTTTATAAAGGCCGTAGAAATATTTAAACATCTTCCGCTCCATCGGCCCGAAAGGGAAGATCTGGCCCTTGTGGGTGTGCCCGCTCAGCACAAGGCCTGACCCGGAGGCGGTTATCTCGTCGAAGCCCTGCGGCTGGTGAGAAAGGAAAATAAGCGGCTTGGAGCGGTCCAGAACGGCCGCCAGTTTTTTGACGGCCTCTCCGTCCCCGCGCCGCAGGTCGTCCACGCCGGCCACGAGAAGTCCTGGGACGGGCTCATAAACGCTGCCGCGGAGCATCTTTACCCCGCAGCTCTCAAAAAAACCGGCCGCGATATCGCTTTCCGCGAACATATCGTGGTTCCCTAGAACCGCGGCCTTGCCGTAGCGGGAATAGATGCTTTTAATGACCGCGCAGGTCCCTTCGGGCATAGGCTCGCGTCTTTCCGAGAAATCTCCCGTGATAACAACCAGGTCCGGACGCGCCTCGTTCAGGGTTCCGGCTATTTTCTCAAGCCTTTCCATCTTTACCATCCGCCCCAGGTGCAGATCCGAGATCTGCGCTATAGTAAAGCCGTCCAGCGCCTTCGGCAAGCCTTTTACGGTTATTTCCACGCGCTTCAGGGCCGGCGTCGCGGCCCCCTTCCAGACGGCCTGGGCTACAAACCCTGCGGCCAGCAGCAGCACAGCGATGGCCGCTGTCCTCGTCCTCGCCCAATCTGCGCCCAGGCCCTTCAGGATAGAGAGCGAGAGGTCGCAGGCAAGAAGCGCCCAGAAAGAGATGAAAGCGCTCCCGAAACCGAACAAAGCCAGCCACAGTATAATATCCGCTATGCCGCCGAAATTGGTCGAGGCAAAAACCCTGGCCAGAGGATAAAAAGCCGAGATCAGGAGCGCGGTTTCATAGACGATGAACCGGCCTTTCGGCCCCAGCCTCAGCCTGAAAGCCAGCCAGAGCGCGATATAAACATTAAAAGC
>JAVHPG010000150.1:0-38545 GCA_036170455.1 Elusimicrobiales bacterium | reverse complement strand
TAGGCCTCCTGCAGGTGCAGCGCTATGGGGTAGTAGATCTGGTTGCCTATACCCTGCTCGGTCAGGTGCTTCTGCGCGTTGTCGCGCTTGGCCTTGGTGTCGAAGCGGATAGTGTAATAGTTGAAGGAATGTTTGCAGTTGGCCGGTACCACCGGGGTCACGCAGACGCCTTTAAGCGCCTCGGCGTACTTGGCTGCTACCTTGTTGCGCATCTCGGTCCACTTCTCCACGCGCTTTAGGCGCACGGAGAGCACGGCCGCCTGCACGGTGTCGAGGCGGCTGTTGAAGCCTTCCATCTCGTGGTGGTAGCGCACCTTGCTTCCGTGGTTGCGCAGCTGCTTGAGCGTCTCTAATATCTTGTCGTCGCTGGTGGTAACGGCCCCGCCGTCGCCGAAAGCGCCCAGGTTCTTGGCCGGGAAGAAGCTGTAGGTTCCGCAGTCCCCTATGGAACCGAGGTATTTCCAGTCCTTGCCGCCCATTTTGTACTTGCCGGTGAAGGCCTGCGCGGTGTCCTCTATGATCCTGAGGTTATGCTTCTTCGCCAGCGCCATGAAGGCGTCCATGTCGCAGGGCATGCCGTAGAGGTGGACCGGGATTATGGCCTTCGTTTTTTTTGTGATCTTCTTCTCTGCGGCTTTCGGGTCCAGGTTATAGGTGACCGGGTCGATGTCCGCGAATACCGGCACGGCGCCGGCCTGGCTGATGGTCTCGCTGGTCGCTATGAAAGTGAAGGGGGAGGTTATGATCTCGTCCCCGGGCTTTATGCCGCAGGCGATTATCGCCATCCGGATGGCGTCGGTGCCGTTGGCCACGCCCACGGCGTGTTTAGCGCCGTTATGGGCGGCGAACTCTTTCTCAAATTTAGTTACTTCCTCTCCAAGGATAAAATTAGCCTTGTTGAAAACGTTTTTTACGGCCGTTTCGATCTCTTCCCTTATGGGGGGGTATCCCGCCAGCATGTCTACCATTGGTACTTTCATGATCGTCCTCCTGGATAGTTGTCTATGATTATTATATTAAAGAAAGCCGCGGAAGACCACTTGAGCAATAGCAACGGAAAGAAAGAAATTACGCAATACGGCTCGCTATCAATGCTTATTATCACTTTGTTATAATTAAAGCCGAATGAAAACCACTATAGTAATCCCGTCTTATAACGAGATGAAAACGCTGCCGGCTGTCCTGAAAGCCCTCGCCCGCGTCGCGCTCGAAAAAGAGGTCATAGTGGTGGACGACGGCTCCCGCGACGGGACCCGTGAATGGGTGGAAAAGGCCATTTCCGCCAATGAATTTCCCTATGAGCTGAAGCTTATAAAGCACGAAGAGAATACCGGCAAGGGCGGGGCCCTTCTCACAGGTTTCGGCGCCGCCTCCGGGGATATCGTAATAGTCCAGGACGCCGACCTGGAATACGATCCCGACGACATCCGCTCGGTAGTCAGACCCATAGAGGAGGGGCGGGCCGACGCGGTGTTCGGCTCAAGGTTCCTCTCCGGCAATTCAGAAACCTATAATATCCTCTATCTCTGGGGGAACCAGTTCCTCACTTTCCTCGTCAACCTTTTTTTCGGCTCCAGGATCACGGACTCCTACACCTGCTACAAGGCCTTCCGCGTCCCGCTCCTGAGAAAAATGCGCCTGGTTTCCACCGGCTTCGAGATAGAGGCTGAAATGTCCTGCAAGGCCTCTTTCCTGGGCCTCAGGTTCGAGGAAGTCCCTGTCGTGTACGCTTCGCGCTCCAGGCATGAAGGCAAGAAGATAAATTACACTGACGCCATAAAAGGCGTGCTTAAGATCCTCGAGCTGCGGTTCACGCTCAGGCGGGCGGATTTTAACTGATGAAAGCTTTGATAATAGGCGCTTCGGGACAGGTCGGGGGAACCCTGGCTTCTCTCTGCGTGAGGCGCAAGATAGAGGTTTACCCCACTTCCCGCGTAGGCCAGGGCTTTGTTTACCTGGACCTGGCCGACCCCGCCAGCATAGCCGCCGCCTTTGAAAAGTCCCGGCCGGACCTGGTGCTGCTCTGCTCGGCGATGACGTACGTGGACGGCTGCGAGAGCGATCCCGCTTTGGCGCGGAAGATAAACGCCGCCGGGCCCGCCCTGGTGGCCGAGGAATGCCGCAGGGGCGGGGCCAAACTGGTCTACTTCTCCACCGAGTACGTCTTCGACGGCAAGAGCGGGCCCTATTCCGAGGAAGACCCCGTAAATCCGGTGAGCGTCTACGGCCGCACGAAGCTGGAGGGCGAGCGCGCCGCGCTGGCCCTGGAAAACGCGCTCGCGGTGCGCACCACCGTGGTTTACAGCCATAACCCGGCCTCCAAGAATTTTATCATGCAGCTGATAAACAGCTGCCGCTCCGGCGCCAAAATGCGCGTGCCTTCCGACCAGTTCTCTAATCCCACCTACGCCCCCGACCTGGCCGCGGCGACGCTCGCCCTCGTAGAAAAGGGCGCCTCCGGGATCTATAACGTGGTCGGCCCCGACTGGTTGAACCGGTACGATTTCGCACTGAAAGCCTGCGCTGCCTTCGGCTTCGACCCCGCTTTCCTGGAGCCCAGGCTTACCTCGGAGCTCGGCCAGGCGGCCGCGCGGCCCCTTATCGCGGGCCTTAAGACGGATAAGCTCGCCCGCGAACTCGGCCGCGGCCTTCCCCCAACGGAGGAAAGCCTGCGCAAGATCGCTTCGATCATAAAACAGTATGAATGACCTGCTGGATAATTTCAGGCTCTACTTCCTGGCTTTTCTGCTGCCGCTGCTGCTGTCGCTGGGCTTTACCCCGCTGCTGCGGAAGCTGGCGGTGAAGTTCGGCCACCTCGATAAGCCCACCAATATAAAGACGCACAAGGTCCCTACGCCGTTGCTGGGCGGGGCGGCCATCTTCGCCGCTTTTACTGTTTCCCTGGTCTTCATGCGGTTTTACACGGCTTTCCCTACCGGCACGCTGCGCGACCTGCGGGTGCTGCTGCTGGGCGGGGCGGTGATGTTCGCCCTCGGCTTCGCGGACGATATGCGCAAGCCGCACGGCCTCGGCGTGAAAACAAAGTTCGCCGTGCAGTTCGCGGTCGCCCTCTGCACCGCGTATTACGGTATCAGGATCCATTTCGTGCAGCCGGATTATCTCGGCTTCGCGCTGAGCGTGCTTTGGATAGTGGGGGTTTCGAACGCCCTTAATATCATCGATATCATGGACGGGCTTTCGGCCGGGCAGGCCGTGCTGGCGGCTTTCGGCTTCCTCCTGATCGCCTTTCCGTCGGAATCCATCTACGTCAATTTCGCCTCGGCGGCGCTGGCGGGCGCGGCGCTCGGCTTCCTTCCTTACAACATGTCCTACAAGTACAAGATCTTTATGGGGGATTCGGGGAGCCTGCTCTGCGGCTATGTGCTGGCGGTGATCGCTATGGGTACCAAATACACGGAAGTGAACCCGCTGGGCGTCTACGCCCCGCTCATCATCCTGGCCGTGCCTATCTACGACACTCTTTTCGTCTCGGTAATGCGCATGCGGCGTGGTCACTCGCCTTTCGTCGGGAGCCAGGACCATTTCGCGCTGCGGCTTGAAAAAATCGGCTTCTCCCGGCGTAAAGTGGTCCGCCTCTCCTCCCTGGTCAGCCTCGGTCTCTCCGTCTTCGCCTGGATCATCACCCAGGTCCCGCTCGGCTGGGGCGTCCTCATCGTAGCCTTCCTCTTAGTAGAATTCCTGCTCGTCGGCGCCGCCATCGCAAAAATAAAAATATAAACCGCGGGGAAGAGAAGAACCGCGAGATGCGAAGTCGGGGTCCTGGCAAGGGTATGGGCCCGCCGGGCACGGGCTCTCGCACACCGTGCTCGGCCCTCCTCCCTCGGCCTCCGCTCTTACGTAAGCTCCGGCCTCCGGGAAGGCCCGTCGAACCCATACCCTTGCCACCCCTCCGTACAGCTTTATGCGTCAGCACATCTTTCGCTAAACGAGTAATATGGCGGAGACCGTACGGGCCGGGTTAGCAAAAGCCTCTCGGAGGCCGAGGCTTGCGTAAGCGCCGAGGCCGAGAGCGGCAGGCGCGCGCACGGTGTGCGCGACGCCGGTTTTGCGTTCCGGCCCGTACGGTAGGCCGCCACGAGATACGCTGTTCCTATTCTGCTGTAATTTCTAATTTCGGCGGGTTGTCCATGGTGCGTTTGACCA
Organism: Elusimicrobiales bacterium; assembly: GCA_036170455.1. Classification (GTDB taxonomy): domain Bacteria; phylum Elusimicrobiota; class Elusimicrobia; order Elusimicrobiales; family UBA9959; genus UBA9959. Next base: position 34,381 of record JAVHPG010000150.1, on the reverse strand, counting down.
GGCACTGTTCGGCGGATTTTATTACGGCGTCTTTGTATTTGGGGGGGAAGTCTTTGGGAAGCGTTATCTTCATCGAGGTTTTGGCCAGGAGGTGGGTGGCGGGGTCCTGCTCGAAGGAGACGGTTATTTTGAAGCCCTCGGCGCTCAGGCCGCGGGACTGGATGAAGCCCAGGGCGAAGATGCCGGCGCAGGTGCCCAAAGAGGCCAGGAAAAGGTCGAACGGGGTGGGGGCCGAGCCTTCCCCGCCGCCGCCCGCCGGCTGGTCGGTCTTTATCTCGAAGCCGTGCCACAGCGCGGTCACTTTTTTCCCGCCCGGGAATACTATCTCCATATCGCTCATATAGTCTCCTTGAAATAAGCCGCTTAAAACCTCTCAAATATCAGATGTAAAAAGAGCCTGAAAGTTTCAGGCTCTTTTTCAATTGCCGGCCGCGATAAGCCTAAAAAGCGTGCCGGTTCAGCTCTTTGGTAATGCCGGGAATTATAGTACTCTTCCCGTCGCCCAGAGCATGCATTTTAAGGATCTCGCCGTAGACTTTTTCGAACGCCTCCACTACGGCCGGGTCGAAAGCCTTGCCTTTTTCCCCGTTTATGTATTCACGGGCCTTCTCCGGGTCCCATTTGGGCTTGTAGACGCGCTGCGAGCACAGGGCGTCGAAGACGTCCGCCACCGAAACGATGCGCGCGTAGATCGAGATCTGTTCGCCTTTCAGGCGGGAGGGGTAGCCGGTGCCGTCGAATTTCTCGTGGTGCGAACTGGCCACTTTGCAGGCTATCTGCAGCAGGGAGCTCTCCGCGTTGCAGAGGATCTTCGCGCCGTAGAGGGTGTGCTTTTTTATCTCCTCGAATTCCTCCGCGGTCAGCTTGCCCGGCTTCAGCAGGATGGCGTCGGTGATGCCGACCTTCCCGATGTCGTGCAGCGGGCTCGCGTAGCGGATATTGTGCACCTCGCGCTCCGGCAGGCCGAGGCCGTGCGCTATCAGGGCGGAGTACTCGCTGATGTGGCGCAGGTGGATGGCCGTGTCCTGCTGGTCGCGGTATTCGGCCGTGACGGCCAGGCGGTAAATGGTCTCAAGCTGCGAGTTCGAGAGGCTCTCGTAAAGCTGGGCGTTCTCTATGCCCGAGGCCGCCAGCGAGCTGATAAGCTGCAGCAGGCCTTCGTCGTCCGTATTGAAGGGCTTGCCGGCCTTGTTCATAGCCTCGAACACGCCGATTATGTGGCCGCTCACGTTCTTGAGCGGCATCGCCAGGATGCTGCGGGTGCGGTAGCCGGTAAGCTTGTCTATGTCGTGGGTGAAGCGCTGGTCCTGGTAGGCGTCCTGGATGTTCAGCGTTATGCCGGTGGAGGCCACGTGCCCTACGATGCCCTTCCCGAAAGGAACGCGGATCTCGGTGTGCTGCATGCCCAGGGCCACCTTGGACCAGAGCTCGTTGGTCTGGCGGTCGAGAATGAAGACGCTGCAGCGGTCGCAGACCAAAATGGTCTTGACCTGCTCGGCGATAATCTCGAGCAGCTTGTTAAGGTTGGTCTCCTTGGAGACGACTCCCCCGAAATTTACAAGGAGGCGCAGGAAATTCTCTAGTTCTTCGACCCTGGTCATAGCGTTATTTTAGCATTATCACGGTAAAATAATTGTTAATTAATCTTCAAATCTTTGCTCTGAATTCCGGCTGAATCCGGCGTTTTTCGCCTTCTTCGCCCGCCGCCTCGTTAAGGAAAACGCTGTAATGTACCGCCCGGGCGGAGGGATAGGCCTTCCTGAGGCCGGCCCCTATCTGGGCCAGGCAGGAGGTGGCGCCGACCACCACCGTATCCGCCTGTATCGAAGCGATGTTCCTCAGCTTGCGGTCCAGAACTTTGTTCGAGAGCTCCGGCTGGGTGAAAGCGAAGGCCCCGGCCCCGCCGCAGCACCAGTCGCTCTCCGGCAGCTCGCGGTAATTAGTTCCCGCCAGCTTGCGCAGCACTTCCCTGGGCTCGACCCGTATCCCCTGGCCGTGGCAGGCGCGGCAGGAGTCGTGGTAGGTGACGCGGCCGGATTTTTTAATCGCTTCGGGCGAGGCGTCCCCGGCTTTTCCGGGCGGGATAAATTCCAGGATATCCTTAACTGCCGCCGAGAAAGCTTTGGCCCGCGGGCGCCACGCTTCATCCCCGGTAAAGAGCTGCTCGTAGGATTTCATGAAGGCCGCGCAGGACGAGCAATCGGCGATCACGGGGAACTCGCCGGCTTCCGCCTTCAGCTCCTCGTAGCGGAGGATATTGCGCCGCGCGAACTCGCGGGCGTCCTCGAGGCGGCCGTAATTATGGGCCATCAGGCCGCAGCAGGAATTATCGATGAAGATGCCTTCGCCGGAAGTCCTTTTAAGAACGCTGACAGTGGCGAGGGCCGTCTCCGTGAAGATATAGTTCGGCCCGCAGGCCGCGAAATAAGCCCAGTTCACCCGGCCCTTTCCTCCCGGGGTCAGTGCCGCGTCCTTGCGCAGCAGCTCCGCTGCGAAGCGCAGCGGCGTATGCTCTATCGTGTCCTCCGCCTCCGCCAGCCCGGGCATGCCGATGAAGTCGTAAAGGCCCATCTTGGCCGCCAGCCGCGGCAGGCCCGTTTTCTTCGCGAGGTAGGCCAGCTTGAGCCAGAAGCCGAAAAGCCGCGGCGCTTTAAGAAGCCCGGCCACGGCCGCCCTGGCGAAGAAACCTTCGCCGTAGCCCGTAAGAGCGCGCCGTCCTTCGAGCACTATGTCGGGGGTGGGAACCTTGGCGTAGCAAGCGCTGGTGCACGCGCCGCAGAGCAGGCAGGTGGACAGGGACTCGGCCGCCTCCGCCGGGTTCTTTTCCCGGCCTTCGACCAGCATGCGCACGAACTGGTTGCGGCCGCGCGCCGAGATGGTCTCCCGGCCGGTCAGCATGTAGGTGGGGCAGGAGGTTTCGCAGTAGCCGCAGCGGTTGCACTGGGCGGCGGCGTCATAAAGGTTCTTCTCTCCCAGGTCCGTAAGAAGGCTTCCGAGGTGCCTGCCGGAGTCCTCGTGCGGATAGAGCTCGTTTATCTCGTTATGGAAATGGCGGGCCGGCGCCTCCCCTTCGTGCTCCAGTTCCGGCGCGGTTTTTAACCGCGCTTTGCCGCCGGTCAAGTCGGCGTCGTTCATATTAGCAGAGCTTTTATCTTCCTTCATCCGTGCCCCTTATAGACCCAGGGGTTCAGCAGGTTGCGCGGGTCTAATTCCCTTTTAAGCCTGCGGTGTATCTCGTCCGGTTCAAAGGCGTCCCAGTCGGGCGGCGCCTCCCCGGCGGCTTTGCGGTCCGGGGCCTGCCCGGCGGAAAGCGCGAAAGTGGCGGCTATTATTACGCCGTAGGCGCCCAGCGAGCCGCAGAAAAGCTTCACCGCGTCGTAGCCGGCCACGTTCTTGACGGTTTTTCCGCCCAGCTCGAGCAGCGAGCCGTCAACCAGCGCGACCTCCAGCCCCAGCAGGTGGGCGCGCATGTCGGGGCAGGCTTTCGAGGCTATCAGCCCGCCTACGCTGCCTTTGAGTTCCGGCAGGTCGAGGTAAAAGCCGGCATCCTTCAGCTGCCGGGCAAGATCTTCGAAGGCCAGCCCCGCCTCGACCCTCGCGGTCAGATTCTCCCTGTCGATCTCGGCCCTGCCGGCAAGGCGGCGCAAGTCAAGCGGCTTGGCGCCTTCCACGATGCGCCCGGGGTTCAGCCTGGTGCCCAGGCCCGTTACCGCGGTCCTGGTCCCGGCGCCGGAGCGCAGGCGCAGTTCGTCCAGGATCCCGCGCGCCGAGGGGCTGAGGGCGGACCTGGAGGAGAAAACTGAAGACGCTTCAGGCCCGGAGGGGCGGCTTCCGAAAGCTTTTGTGCCGGTGTCCCCCGCGTCCGTCTCGTTCGCTACCGGCAGTATCTTGTCGGGGTTGGCCAGCCCGGCCGGGTCGAAGGCGCGCTTTATCCCGTGGAAAAAATCAAGCTCCTCGCGGGCATACATCCAGTTCATCGCCACCCGTTTCTCCACGCCGATGCCGTGTTCGCCGGAGATGGTCCCGCCCAGGCGGATGCAGGCTTTGAGTATCTCGTAGCCGGCTTTTTTAACGCGCTTGACTTCCTGTATGTCCCGGCGGTCGAAGATCATGTTGGGATGGATGTTTCCGTCCCCGGCGTGAAAAAGCAGGCCGGCCGTGAGCTTGTACTTCGAAATTATCGCGCGGGTTTCCCGCAGGGCCTCGGGCAGGCGCGGGCGCGGCACTACGCCGTCCTCCACCAGCACGTCGGGGGCCAGCCGGGCCATGGCCGGGTAGGCGCCCTTGCGGGCGGCCCACAGCAGCTCGCGCTCGGCCGCGTCCCCGGCCACTTTAAAAGCGGAGCAGGTTTTATCCGCGCAGATCCTGCGCACGGCTTCCAGCTCCTTCTCTATCCTCGCCTCGTCGGAGCCGTCCAGCTCTATTATCAGGACGGCCTCCGTGCCTTCGGGAAAAGCGGTCTCGCCTCCGCGCCGGGCGGCGTCCATCGAAACCCTGTCCATGGCTTCCAGGGCGCGGGGGAGTATGCCGCTGCTGATTATCCTTGTCACCGCTTCCAGCGCGCTGTCCAGGGAGGGGAAAGCCGCCGAGGCGGTCTTGATGTGCGCGGGGAGCGGGAGTATTTTAAGCCAGGCGTTGATCACTATCCCAAGCGTGCCCTCCGAGCCGACGATAACGCTCATCAGGTCCGGGCCCCGGTCCCGGTAGGACCAGGTCTTTATCCCGCCCTCCGGGGTCACCACTTCCAGCTTCTCCACGTTGTCCGTGGTGACGCCGTATTTAAGGCAGAGCGGGCCGCCGGCATTCTCGCCGATATTGCCGCCGATGGTGGAGACTTTCTGGCTTGCGGGATCAGGAGCATAAAAGAAGCCGAAGGGTTCTAGCGCTTTCTGGAGTTCCAGGTTGACCACTCCCGGTTCGACCAGGGCCAGGCGGGTCCCGGTGTCTATCTGCCTGATCTTTTTAAGGCGGGACAGGTTAAGTATGGCCCCGCCCTTGAGGGGGATGGTTCCGCCGGAAAGGTTCGTGCCGGCCAGGCGGGGCAGGAAGGGAATCCCGGCCCCGTACAGAACTTTGACCACCGGCGCGACCTGGTCAGTGGCGGTGAAGTTTATCACCGCCTCCGGGCGCGCGCGGGCCATGCCGGCGTCGTAGGAATACATCAGTATCTCGGCCTCGTCCTCGCGGACGTTCTCCCTGCCGACTATGGACTCGAGCTGCGCGCGCACCGCGCCGATCCTGTTGTGTCTGAACATAGATGTCTTAAAGCCCGGCTTGTTTTAAGGCCGTACTCCGGCGCTCTCGCGGGCGGGCCTCAGTTTTGCCGTGAAGTGGGGAAGTATCGCGGGCGCTTCCACCACTTCCAGCCCTTTGATCCCTTTCTTGTTCTTCGACAGCCAGCCTAAAACTTCTATCACGTAGTCGATATGGCTCTGCGTGTAGACGCGGCGCGGCATGGCCAGGCGCACCAGCTCCATCGGGGCGCCTATGAAGTGCCCGTCCCTGTCCCGCTTGCCGAACATCAGCGTGCCTATCTCTACGCCCCGGATGCCTCCCTCGAGGTATAGCGCGCAGGCCAGGGCCTGCGCCGGGAACTGGTGGGGCTTTATATGCGGCAGGAATTTTTTCGCGTTGATGTAGACCCCGTGCCCGCCGGGCGGGTTTATTATGGGTACGCCGTGGTTAAGCAGGCCCTCGCCCAGGTACTGGGCCGAGCGGATGCGGTAGTGCAGGTAATTCTCGTCGAGGACTTCGCGCAGGCCTATAGCTATGGCCTCGAGGTCCCGGCCGGCCAGCCCGCCGTAGGTGCTGAAGCCCTCGGTGAGGATCAGCATCTGGCGCGCCTTGGCGGACCAGTCTTTATTGTTCATGGCCAGGAAGCCGCCCATATTGACCAGCGCGTCTTTCTTCGCGCTCATCCAGGCGCCGTCGGCCAGCTCGAACATCGCCTCCGCTATCTCGCGGACCGGGCACTGCGCGTAGCCCTTCTCGCGCAGCTTGATGAAATAGGCGTTCTCGGCGAAGCGCGCGCAGTCGAGGAACATCGGGATGCCGTATTTGCGGCACAGGTTCTGCACGGCTTTCAGGTTCTCCATCGAGACCGGCTGGCCGCCCAGGGAATTATTGGTGACGGTCATAACGGCCAGCGGGATGTTTTTGGCGCCTTTTTCCTTTATGAATTTTTCCATCGCGGGCACGTCGGCGTTGCCCTTGAACGGGGCGGGCTTGTCGAAGTCCAGGGCTTCCTTCACCGGGAAGTCCATGGCCTCGGCCCCGGAGAATTCAACGTTGGCGCGGGTGGTGTCGAAATGAGAATTGGAAATTATGTATTTGCCCTTCCCGCCTATCACGCCGAAAAGTATTTTTTCCGCGGCGCGGCCCTGGTGCACCGGGATGATCTCGTCGAAGCCGGTCAGCCTGCGCACTTCTGTCTCGAAGTTGTAGTAGCTGCGGGCCCCGGCGTAGGACTCGTCGCCCACCATGATGCCGCCCCACTGCGCCGCGCTCATCGCGCCGGTGCCGCTGTCGGTCAGGAGGTCTATCAGCACCTTCTCGGCGCGGATATTGAACAGGTTGTAATGCGCCTGCTCCAGCACGGTCAGTCTCTCTTCGCGCGTGGTCAGGCCCAGCGGCTCGACACTTTTGATCTTGAAAGGCTCGATGATAGTGTTCCATTTCCATTCCATGATATTTCTCCTTTTAGTGAACCAGCAGCGTCATCAGCACGAAATAGGCCAGCATCAGCGCGCCTCCGAAAGGCAGGGCGGCTTTAGCCCATTCGCGCGACTTTATGCCCAGCTTGGCGGAACTTACGATGTTAGGGATATTGCCTGGGATCAGCATGCCCCCGGAGACCAGCAGCCCCATCAGGATGAACGTTATCTGCCTGTCGGTCATTACCGGGGTTATCTCGGCGGCGGCCAGCGTGGCGTTATCGAGTATGGCGGAGACGGAGTTAGCCCAATAGAGCGCCCAGGTCGGCATTCTGGCTACGAAGCGTTCGGCCAGGGGCGAGAGCCCGGCGCCCAGGAAAATAAGCGCCATTACGAAGATATACACTTTGCCCGCGCGCGTAAGAATGACTTTATTCGTGTCGTGCGCGTCCTCCCTGAGGCCCGCCGCGCCGGTGTCGGCGACCTTGGCGCCCCGGGCGGCCAGGGCCGAGCAGAGGATTACTCCCGGGACTATCCAGAGCCCTACCTGCTTTATCAGGTAGAAGAAATCCGCGTTATGGGGGGGGCCTTTGAGCTTCGATACTATTATCGTCGAGAGCGGTTCTCCCAGCGGAGTGAGCGCCGCGCCAAGGCCGATGGCGTAGCAGGCGTAAACGGTCAGTTTTACCTCGTATTCCCGGCTGAGCTTCAGAAGCGTCACGACCTCCGCCAGCATGATGGCGGCGACTATCGCGGTGAAAACGCTTGAACCGAGGCCCAGCACCAGGACTATGATGAAGATCGCCCCGCCGAGTCCGAGTTTTTTTGTGAGCGCTTCCATCCAGCCGCGCAGGTGGTGGCGCACCTCCCGGAAGAGCCAGCCTACTATCCCCACCGTCGCAGTGATGGCGAGGGGCTCCCTGAAAGCTTCTTTCACCAGGTGCATGTTCCAGAGCCCGGAGATGCTGACGGCGCCGAGGCCCATGACGAACAGGAAGGCCTCCAGATCTTCCTCCACCCGCTTAACGGAAAAAGGCAATATCAGAGTGAGGCTCATTATCACCCCTAAACCGGCTAGCGCCAAGTAGTCTGACATAATATTCACTGGACCTCCGACAATGGTGCGCGGCCCCCGTCCCTTGCTCGGGACGTTTCGATTACGGCACCGCGACAAGTATTGTGCTACAATGGTATTCTATTAATTTAAAAAGGATATCAAAAGCGATATGTTCAAGTTCAAGCGGCCGGTGGGGCTTTTTCTTTGCGGCGGCGGCGCGCTGGGCTCCTGGCAGTCCGGGGTGCTGGCGGAGCTGGTGCGCCAGGGCCTGCACTTCGACGTGGTGGCCGGCTTCAGCGTGGGCGCCCTGAACGGCGCCGCCTATTGCTACAACAAGACCGGGGAGCTGCGCCAGGTCTGGCGCGACATGAAGCCGGAGACCGTCCTGAGCCTCAAGCCCAGGTATTACAATATCCCGCTGGAGCTTTACCAGCAGCACGAGGGCAGCTTCGCGAACAAGTTCAACTTCTTTTTCCAGAACCAGCTGGCCAGGCTCACTCTTTTCTCCAACAAGCAGCTTTATAATCTCCTCAACGGCTGGCTGGTGAAAAGCGGCCCGCAGTTCCCCCGCAATATAAAATTTTACGTCATCAGCCACGCGGTGGAGATGAAGCTGCCGTATATCGTGCGTTTCGACGGCTCCACCCAGAGCCATAACCTCTCTTTCACTGACGCCCTGGTGGCCAGCTGCTCCATCCCGATGATCTTCCCGCCGGTACCGGTGGAGGAGCACGGCCGCAAGTACCACCTGGTGGATGGAGGCGTCATAGGCATAGCCACCATCAACCTGAGCATCTTCGAAGGCTGCCGTACCGTGATCATGATAGGCAACTCCCGCCCGGAGGATATGGATTTCCACGGCAAAGGGCCGATCGGTTATTTCGAGCGCAAAGCGCGCCGCATGCTGGCCCTGCACACGCAGAAGATCTACGAGTCGCGCGTGTTCCTGAACTCCGAGCCCGACGTGTACCTGATAAAGCCGCCCACCGACCTCGGCCTCAACCTGCTCGAGTTCGACGGGGCCAAGTGTGAAAAAGCTTTCGATATCGGAGAAGCCGAAGCCAAACTCTTCCTGCATAACCTGGAGCAGCCCGCCAGACCGTGATCGAACTCACCGCCTTTAATTTTTCCATACTCCTCTTTTTCGGGGTCTTCATCGGCCTGCTCGGCTCGGCGCTGGGCGTGGGAGGGGGGATCTTCCTGGTCCCGTTCCTGGTGCTCGCGCTGAAGCTCCCCATCCACCAGGCGGTCGCGGCTTCGCTGGTCGCCATAGTGGCCACCTCGAGCGCGGTGGCCTCCGTGAACGTGGAGCGCGGGCTCGCGAATATAAGGCTGGGGATAACGCTGGAAGTCACTACCGCCCTCGGCTCGATAGCGGGCGCGCTGATAGCCAGCCGGATCCCGGGCGCGACAGTACAGCTCCTGTTCGCCCTCATGCTTTTCCCGGTCTCGGTCCTGATGTTCATGAAGGGCCGGAGCGCGCTTAAAAGAATTCCCTCCCCGGCCGCCGAGCCTTTCCCTGCCGCCGGGGCTTCCTCTTTTGATTCCGTTTTTTTCGATCCCGCGGTCGATTCGCATACTCATTACCGGGTGAGAAATATGACGCCGGCCTCTATTATTTCTTTCTTCGCGGGTTCCCTGTCGGGGCTGCTCGGGATAGGGGGGGGCGTAATCCAGGTCCCGGTCATGAACCTCCTGTGCGGCGTGCCCATGAAGGCCGCGGCGGCGACGAGCAACTTCATAATAGGGGTTTCGGCCGCTGCAAGCGCGTATATTTATTTCCGGCAGGGGCTTATCCCCTTGCAGCTGACCTCCGTGGTAGTGGTCGGGGTGCTTCTCGGTTCCTTCCTCGGCATCTACGCGCTTTACAAGGCCAGGTCGGAAAAACTGCAGATGGTGTTCTCCGCGTTCACCCTGCTGGTGGCGGTCAAGATGCTGATGAAGGCGATATAAATGGAAGGCTTCAGCGAAAAATATTTCGGGAAACTGATACAGCGCACCCTGCGGGCGGGGATCTTCCTGAGCCTTGTCCTGCTTTTCCCGGGGATCGGCCTTTCCCTGGCCGGCTCTCCCGCGGGCGGCGGCCTGCTCAAGGCCGGCGTGCTTGCCCTGCTGCTCACCCCGGCCGCCCGGGTGGTCATGCTCGTCTACGGCTACTGGCGGGGCGGGGAAAAATATTTCGCCCTGGCCTCTTTCGCGGTCCTGGCCCTGCTTGCCGTGTCGCTGCTGGTTTAGGTAGCATATTAATTATGAAAGCTCTCCTGCTTCTCCCGATGCTTTTCTGCGGTCCGGCCTCGGCGCAGCCGCCGGCCGAACCCGCCGCCTCCTCCGCGGCCGGCGACGGCCTCGGCCCCGCGCTGGTGGACCTGCGCGCCTCCACCCGGCCCTTCACCCTGAGCCCCGGAGCCGACGAGCGATATGATATCGGGATAGCCCTCATGTACCGGCTTGAATTCGACAAAGCCGAGGCGAAATTCCGCGAAGTTACGGTCCTGGACCCCGCGAGCCCGGCCGGCTACTGCGCGCTGGCCGCCCTTTCCTGGTGGCGCTACTCGCAGAATTTCGATATGGAGACCGCCCTCAAGGACGTGGAGAAAGAGTTTCTTTTTAATTCGGACAAGGTCATCGAGCTGTCAAAAAAGATGATCGACGAGGGGCGCGGCCTGGACCAGGCCTATTTTTTCATGGGCAGCGCCTACGGCCTGCAGGGCCGCTGGTACGCGGTGCAGCGCAGCTGGTTCAAGGCCTACAGCAGGGGAAAGAAAGCGCGCAAGTTCCTGAAAAAGTGCGTCGAGACCAACCCGGCTATCTACGACGCTTACCTGGGGCTCGGCATCTTCGACTATTACGCGGCCACCCTGCCCGGCGCGCTCGGTTTTGCCGCCCACCTGTTCGCCGGCGGGGACAGGGTCCGGGGCATGGAATATGTGAAGATCGCCCGCGACAAAGGCCGCTTCTTCAAGTTGGAGGCGCGCATTTTCCTTATAGAAATATATTCCCGGCACGAGCGCAACTTCAAGTCCGCTTTCGCCGAATGCGAGGCCCTGCGCGCGCAGGACCAGACGAATATGCTTTTCCGCCTGGCCGAGCTGATGACGCATGTGCAGGCGCAGGACTGGCAGGGGGCCCTCGGCAAGGCCGAAAGTTTCCTCGGGGCCTGGCAGGTGAGCCCGCAGCGCGGGCTTGAGCAGCAGCTGGCCTCGGTCTACCTGGCCGCCGGAGACGCGCTGATAGGCCTGAAGCGCTACGGGGACGCGGTGATCTGGCTGTCCGGGGGCATCGAGAAGACGGGCTTCCCGCAGAAAGGCTGGGTGACCTACTGCCACCTGCGGCGGGCGCAGGCGCTGGATTTGGCCGGCCTCCGGGAGACGGCCCTGGCGGATTACAAGGCCGCGCTCTCGCGCCCTAATTTCTGGGACTCGCAGAAATACGCCACGGCCGGCATAAAAAGGCCGCTGTCCTACCAGGAAGTCATGCTGCAGATGACCCAGGACTAGGGGAAGGTGCTTATGAAAAAGATAGAATTTACCGCGGTGGTGCCGGTGGCGGGGACGGGGACGCGCCTGCGCCCGCACACTTATACCTATCCCAAGGTGATGCTGACCGTGGGCGACAAGCCCATCATAGGCCATATCCTCGACGAGCTTTCCGCGGCGGGCATAAATAAGGTCTGCCTGGTCACCGGCTACCTCGGCGACAAGATCAAGGATTATGTCGCTAAGAATTACAAACACCTCGAAGTGACCTGCGTGGAGCAGAGCGAACAGAAGGGCCTGGGGCACGCCATCTGGCTCACCCGCCGCTGCGTGACGGGTCCGGTGCTGGTGATGCTGGGCGACACCATCCTGGACGCCGACCTCTCCAAGTTCATGACCTCGAAAGATGACTGCCTGGCCGTGAAGGAAGTGGCCGACCCGCGCCGCTTCGGCGTGGTAGAGGTCAAAGGCGGCTATATCACGGCCATGGCGGAGAAGCCGGAAAAGCCGAAGACTAACCTCGCCATAGTCGGCATCTACTCTTTCCACAATTCCTCGCAGCTCTACAACAGCCTGGAGCGGCTGGTGGATTCCGGGTTGACCACTAGGGGCGAGATCCAGTTCACCGACGCGATGGCGCTGATGGTGAAAGAGGGGCACAGGATAAAGCCCGTAGCGATAGAAGGCTGGTACGATTGCGGCAAGCCCGAAACCCTGCTGGAGACCAACCGGCACATCCTGGACAAAAAGAAGTTCTCGCCGAAGGCTAAAAATTCGCTGATCCTCCCGCCCGTCTATATTTCCCCGACGGCTAAAGTCGAGAATTCCATAGTGGGGCCTTACGCTTCCATAGGCGACGGGGCGCGGATAGACTCGGCCATTATCTCCGACTCCATAGTCAATGAGAACGCGGTGATAACGAATATCAACCTGTGCGGTTCCCTGGTGGGCCCGAGCGCCACCGTGATAGGCCGCAAAGATCAGCTTAACGTCGGGGAGAATTCTGAAATAAGATTCGACAAGAGCGTCTGCAAATAAGCTATTCGAACTGCTGCTTCATTTCCGCGGCGGGCAGCGTGAAGTAGAAGGTCGTCCCTTTGCCCACCTCGCTGTCGGCCCAGATCCTCCCGTTATGCAGTTTCAGGAAATCGTTCACTATCACCAGGCCCAGCCCCACCCCTTCCATTGACTGGCGCGAGTCCAGCTGCACGAATTTCTGAAAGAGCTTGTTCAGGTCCTCTTTGGGGATGCCGTGCCCGGTGTCCCTTACCCCGATAAGTATATTCCCGTCATGCTCCGGCGAAGGGGCGGCGGCCACGACCACCGACCCGCCCTCGGGCGTGGCCTTGATCGCGTTCGAAATAAGGTTGGTAAGCACCTGCACTATGCGGGGCGGGTCGGCCAGGGCGCACAGGTCCTCGGCGGGCTGCCGCAGGGTAAGGGTTATCGCTTTAGTTTTAGCCCACGGCGTCAGGCTTTCCACGGCTTCGGCCATTATGCCGGACAGGAGAGCCGGAACCGGGTGCACGTCCATCTTGCCGGACTGGAGCTTCGAGAAATCAAGTATCCCCCGTATCATCTGGCTAAGGCGGTGGCTGTTCCTGATGCTGATGTCCAGGAACTTGGTCTCCATAGGGTCCAGTTTTTTCGAGGAGGCTTCGGTGAGCATCTCGAGGGCCGAAGTGATGGAGGAAAGCGGCGACTGCAGGTCGTGGGTAATGCGGGAGAGGAACTCCTCCTGCATGCGCTGGGCCTCTTTATACTTCGTTATCTCAGGCATGGTGCTTAATTCTCCGACCACGCGCCCCTCGTCGTCGACCAGCATCGCGACGGAGCGGCGCATCGTGCGCCCCATGCTCTCGTCGCCCTGTACTTCCACCTCGCCTGAAATTATCTTTCCGCCGGACAGGTCCATGTCCTTGGAGAGGGTCAGGATATGTTCCCCCGGGCGCAGCTGCTCGCTGATATGCTTGCCCACGGCGTCGGCGAATTTAGTGCCGGCTATCTCCTCGGCCGCCGGGTTCATCATCAGGATCTTGCCGTCCTTGTCTACGATGACCTTGCCGTCCGCCACCCGGGACAGGACATGCTCGGTGCGCGCCCGCGTGGTCAGGGCGGCTTCTTTTTCCGCGGCCAGGGCCCTGGTCGACTTGGCTATCTGCTGTTCCATGCTCTCGCGGAGGGACTTGATGGCGTCCTCGTAGGCGCGGGCGCGGTCCCTCGGATCTTTTACCGCGGATTCCACAAGCCCCTTAAGGATCCCGCCGAAACTCATGTTCGACAGCAGGCTTTCCTGGGCCTTGCCGCCGCCCGGCCCTTGCGCGGGTTTCCCGCCGCCGGGGCCTTCAGCGGCTTTTCCGCCGCCGCCTCCCTCCCCGGGTCCGAACATCGCGCCAAATCCCGGCTTGCCTGCCGCCTGGCCCCCGGTGGTTTTCCCGCCGCCCGGGCCGCTTCCCGCCTTCCCTGGCCCGAACATCGAATCAAGATCTACCGGGCCGGCCGGCGGCCGATGCTGGTTGTTAAGTTCCTGAGGGGGCCTCGTGACGGCCGGCCGCGGCTGCTGTAGCGGCGCTGCCGCCAGGGGCGGCCTCGCGGGCGCGGGCTTCGGCTGCTGGGGCAGGACGGTCTGCGGCGGTTTCGCGGCTTCCGGCTGCGGCTGCTGGGCGGGCCGTACCGACTGCGGCGGCCTGACGGCGGGCCGGGCCTGGAATTCCGGAAAAATTTCCGAAACCGGCCTTGTGGCGGCCGGCCTCGCCGCCGGTTTGGCCGCCGGGGCGGCTTCCGGGGCCCCGCGGTAAGACTGGGCTTGAGACCCGTAACCGCCTTCCTTAACATAATGCACGGCTTCCAGCCTGATATTGCTGACGCCTTTGCCCGCGAAAAATTCCTCCATGTAACCCGCCGGCCGGTTTTTAGCCTGGGCGCCCAGGAACTCGCACAGGGCGCCGATCTCGAATGACTGCACGCCGTCGACGAAGGTCAGCCCCTGCAGCCGGTGCGCCTTGAAAAAAGCGTTGAGGTTCTGGGATTCCTGCGTGACGGCCGGAACGGCGGTGTCGTTGAAAAGCCAGCTGTCATTGGCGAAGGTAAGGGTTATCGAGGTTTCTTTTTTAGCGTCGAAAAGCATGCCAAGGAGGACGCCGCTCTTGCGCAGGGACTCGAGCACCACGGGGTGGCTCAAGGTATAAAGCGCGGTATTCTTTATGGCTTTGGCCAGCCCTCCCAGGAATTCTGAGCAGAGCTCCGGGTAGGAGAGCGCGTACCTCTCGCTTCCCGGCGTATAGGGCTCATTGCCTTCCCCTGCGGTTTCCTGATTCAGCGGTATCATATAGATCACCCCATCATTATCTTGAAAGCTTCCGACAGAGAGGTCTGCCCCTGCCTTACGGCCTCGAGGGCGGACTGGCGCAGCGAGGTCATCCCTTCCTTTACGGCCAGTTCGGTGAGCAGGTCCACATTGTTGCTGGTGGTAATGAGCTGGCGCATCGCCGAGGTTTCCACCGGCATGACCTCGAATACCGCCCTCCGGCCGGAATAGCCACCGCTGCAGGAATGGCAGCCCACCGGGTGGTAGACCGTCTTCAGCAGCTCTATCTCTTTCGGGTTCAGGAATTTTTTATCGTCGGTGGTCAGGGCGCCGGGCGCCCGGCAGTGCGTGCAGAGAGTGCGCACCAGGCGCTGGGCTATGACCATCTTCACGCTGGCCGCCACCAGGTAAGGAGCCACGCCCATGTGGGTGAGGCGGACTATGGTGGCCGGCGCGCTGTTCGTGTGCAGGGTGGAAAAAACAAGGTGCCCGGTGATGGAGGCTTTTATCGCTATCTCGGCGGTCTCCACGTCGCGGATTTCTCCGACCAGCATAATATCGGGGTCCTGCCGCAGGAAAGCCCTGAGGGTGGATTCGAAAGTCAGGCCGATGGACGACAGGATCTTCACCTGGTTCACGTTCGGGACTTCATACTCCACCGGGTCTTCGGCCGTCATTATATTCACGTCCGGCTTGTTGAGGACGTTGATCATGGTGTAAAGCGTGGTGGTCTTGCCGCTGCCGGTGGGCCCCGTCACCAGCACCAGCCCGTTGGAGCCTTTAAGCGAGCCCTGCACGGCTTTAAGCTCGCGCGGCGTCAGTGCAAGCTGCGAAAGGCTGCTGTTGAGCTTGCTCTGGCCCAGTATGCGCATCACTATCTTTTCGCCCTTGATGCAGGGCAGGGTGCTGACCCTGAATTCTATCTTGTTCCCTTTGATCATCACGCGGAACTGGCCGTCCTGCGGCAGGCGCCTCTCCGTTATCACCAGGCTGCTCATGATCTTGATGCGGGCTGTCAGGCGCGGGTGGATGGAGATCGGGAGGGTGGTCAGCTGCTTCAGCACGCCGTCTACGCGGGCCCTTACCAGCACGCGGTCCTCGAACGGCTCGATATGGATATCTGAAGCGCGCATTTCCACCGCCGCCATAAGTATTTTATTAACGCGCTGGATAAGGGGGGAATCGCTGGCGAGGTTCTCAAGGCCCAGAGCGCTCTGCGGCTCCTCTTTGCGCGGGGCGCCGCTTTCAAGCATTTCCAGGTCCTGGTCGCTGCTCCCTGAGAGCATGTCTATCTCCGGGACTTCCGACTCCGGCTCGGGCGCTGGTTCGGGCATGGCCCCGGGCGCCGCTTCGGGCGCGGCTTCCGGGGCGGGCTCCGGTTCGGGGGCCTGCTCGGGAACCGGCTCCGGTTCAGGGGGCAGCCGGGCTTCGGGCGGCAGTTCTACCGGAACGGCCCGGGCAGGGGCGGGAGCGCGCGCGGGCGCCTGTACCGCCGGTTCGGGCTCGTAAGCCGTATGCGGTTCGGGGGCGGCCATCTCGAACCTTTCTATTTCCAATGAAACCGCCTCCCGGGTTCCGTTAGCCGGGGCAGGACCGGGTTCCGGCTTGGGCGCCGGCCTGCTTTCAGGGACCGGGGCGCGCTTCACTTCAAAAATCCTGGCTATGCTCTCCAGCAGCTTGGCGTTCGAGACCGGCTTCTCGAGAAAATCGGAAATATCCATGTTCAGGGTGCGCAGGTGCTGCCTGTTAGTGGCCCCGGTGAACATTATTATGCGGAGGCTGTGGGTTTCGTAGTTGCTGCGCACTTCCTGTATAAGTTCATACCCGTTCATCCTGGGCATGTTAAAATCCACAAGTATCAAGTCCGGCATGGACTTGGCGAGAACGACAAGGGCTTCTTCGCCGTTGCCGGCTTCCAGGACCTTATAATGGTTAACGGTCAGGAGATGCTTGACCAGCTCCCGGTAGTCCTTGTTATCGTCTACTACCAGCACGGTCCTGGACGCCGGCGCCTGGCGCTGGCCGGGCTTTCCCGCGGCCTGCGCCGCCCTGGACGCCGGGTTCATCCCCGCTCCCGGATTATTCTGAGTGAACGTTTCCATAACCACGCCCTCGTAATGTGCCGCTCATTTGTAAGCTAGGCTCCCTGCTGCATAAATAGTATACAGGCAGGGTCCGTGTTTTACAATTGGCGGATTCCCTTTTCTGCTGACTTTTATCCACTAGTCAGGCTATTATTGAGGTTAATGGCGGTCTTTACGCTCTTTGCAGCTTTTGCGGTAGCAGGAGGGGGTGGCTTTGGCGATCTTTTCGAATTGCCTGATGAAGGACTCGGCGTTCGCGTAGCCGAGCTTGGCGGAGATCTGTTTGACGCTGCTGCCGGTCGACCGGAGCATTTTCTTGGCCTGCGCCATCTTTACTTTAAGTTTATATTCATTGAAGCCCATCCCGGTCTTTTCCCGGAACAGGCGGCTTAAATACTTCGGGCTCATATACACGGTCAGCGCCGCGTCCTTGAGAGTTATCTTTTTAAAGCAGTTGCCCTCCAGGAACCACCGGACATGCTCTATTTTCCCCGCTATGTCCATGTCGTCGGGGCGGGCCGAGCCGGATCTTTTAAGAAGCTCTTTTTCTATAGCCTCCCGCATCGTCTTTATATCGAAAGGCTTCTCTATGTAATTGTCGGCTTTGGCGATCAGGGCGTGGATGGCCACGTCCTTGGTGCTGAAGCCGGTCATTATAATGACGCTTTTATCCGGCGCGAGGGTCTTTATCTTTTCAAGCGCGGCCAGGCCGTCCATGCCTGGCATCTGGACGTCGAGGATCACCAGGTCCAGCTCGTTGGGCTTTTTAAGTATGTTCAGGGCGTCCTGCGCGCAGGACGCCCCTGTGATATCGTATTCCTCGTACCAGAGCTTGAAGTCCGTACGCAGGTCTTTATTATCGTCTACCAGTAGTATTTTGCCGCGCATAATCCCCCCTGTCTATGCACGTAAGCGGATAGTTAAAAAAATCAGACCGTCCCGCGCAGGTAAAGCAGGGCCTTGCCGACGGTATAGGACTCCTGACCGGGCGGCAGCCGGGCAGCCAGCTCCTTCGCTGAATCCAGGTTCTCTCCCAGCGTCACTATGGGCGGCTCCTCGTAACCTCCGGGCCTCACCTGCGGTAAGCCGCAAGCGGCGATAAGGGCGTTGCACAGGCAGACCCGCCCGACCGTGTTCTGGACGCGGCCGCCCTTGGCCGTGAAAGCGTCGACGGCCTCCGCGGGGCAGCGGTAGCCCAATTCCCCCGAGGGGGTTAAATAGTTGACCTGCAGGAGGCCTACGTCGCACATGCGCTTGCGGGCCTGGTAAACGGCCGGGTCCGAAATAGTGCCGGGAACCTGCGCTACTTTAAAGGGGAAACCCGTGGGGGAGACCATGGTGTTTGAAACTTTAAGTTCGCCCGCGGCCAGAAGCTTCATCACTTTGCTTCTAAGGGCGGGAGCGGTACCTGATTGGCCCGAAAGGGCGAAGAGCGTGCCGAGCTGTACGCCGGAAGCGCCAAGGGCCCGGGCCTCGCGCAGGCGGGCCGGGCTGCCGAAAGAGCCCGCCAGCCAGAAAGGGAGCCCGATGCCGGCTATGGCCCCGATATCGGCCTGGTCCTGGTCGGTGTAGACGAGGAGCGGCTGGCCGGCGGCGTCGAAGCGCATCTTTGCCGGCGCGGCGCTGTGCCCGCCGGCTTCCGAGCCTTCCACCACGAAACCGTAAGGGCGGGTGGCGGGATTTCCGGCCAGCGCGTCGGCCAGGCCGAAAGAAGAAACTATGGCGAGGAATTTGGGCGCTTCGAGGGCCGGGGCCGTACCTCCCAGGAGCGTTTCCGGGCGCACCGCGGCGTAGAAGTTGCCGGAATCGGAGCGGGAGCCGTAAACCTTGAAAGACATAGCCGTAGGCTCATGCCTGGAAAGCTTCTCTATCATCGCCGGGATCTCGTCCGGGCTGCCGGCGCCGACCAGCACGTAGGCCGCGCCGGCCAGCATGGCGCCGTAGAGCGCCCAGGGCAGGGGCCGCTCCACCTTGCGCAGGAAATTTATGCCCACCGGCTTGTCGTGCCCTTCCTTTGCCAGCCAGACCTCGGCGAAATTGGCGGCCAGCACCAGAACCTGCATCTCGCGGGGGAGCTCCCAGAAAGAGTCCGGGCCCGGCTTGAAATTCTCTATGCGCGTGAGCCGGCAGGGGGAGACCGGCTTATACGGGGTCCCGGGGGCGCGGCCGCCTTCGATGTAATATTTATTATAAAGTTCCCAGACGGGACCCGCCAGCGAGGGCTGGCGCCGGACCAGTTCGGTGAAAGCGCGCTTCACATTGCCGCCGGGGTCGCCGTCCTGCAGGATGCGCGGGTAGACTATTTCGAGGGCCGTGCCCGAGACCACGCCGAGCCCGCCCATCATCGAGACTATCCTGGCCAGGACCCACCAGGAAATGCGCACGCCCATGCCTCCGGAAATTATTTCGGGGTCGGGGCGGGCCGCGGGTTTGTTATTTTCAGTGTTCACGTTATCTCTTATTTTACTAAACTTTCGGGCCTCCCGCTCAGTCCACCGCCCCCAGCAGGCTTAAAGACGGCAGGTAGGTCACGAGCGCAAGCATCACCAGCAGGATAAGCAGGAAGGGCCCTGTGGCGCGGTAGAGTTCCGGGAGCTTCTTGTTAAAGCGGGAGCTGGCCAGGAAAAGGTTCAGGCCCAGCGGCGGCAGCATATAGCCTATCTCCAGGTTCAGCAGGAAAATAATGCCAAGATGCACCGGGTCGATGCCGTACCCGGCCGCCACCGGCACTATGATCGGGACCACGATGATGATCGCCGAGAAGATCTCTATCATGTTGATGACCAGCAGGAAAGCGTTGAGCAGCAGCAGGAACACTATCTTGCTGGAGACATAGACGTGCAGCCAGTCGAAGAGCTTTTTCGGTATCTCCGCGTCTATCAGGTAGCTGGTGAAGCCAAGCGCCGTGCCCAGTACCATGAAGATAGCGCCGACCAGCAGCATGCTTTTGACCGCCACGCGCGGGATATCGCCGAACAGCTTCAGGTCCCTGTAGATAAAGACTTCGGTGACCAGCACGTAGAAAGCCATCACGGAGGCGGCCTCGCTGGCCGTGAACATTCCCATATAAATGCCGCCGATTATCACGAAAGGCAGCGGTATTTCCCAGGCCGCGGCGCGGGCGGCCTTTTTAAATTCGGTCATGTGGAAAGGCTTGCCTTTTATGCCCGCCTTCCGGGCGGTATAGAGGGCGTAGACGGAGAGGGCGAGCAGGAGCAGCGCCCCGGGTAGGACGCCGGCCTTGAAAAGCCTGTCTATGTCTATCTTGGCCACCAGGCCGTAAAGGATTATCGGGAGGCTGGGGGGAAAAAGCAGGCCCAGGCTGCCGGTGGTGGTGAGCAGGCCCAGCGTGAATTTTTCCGGGTAGCCCTGTTTCGAAAGCATTGGGTAGAGCAGGCCGCCCAGGGCTATGATGGTGACGCCCGAGGCGCCCGTAAAAGCCGTGAAAAGGGCCGTGGTGAAAAGCGCCACGATGGCCAGCCCGCCCGGCATAGCGCCGAACATGGCCTCGGCCAGGGCCAGCATGCGCTGGGGCGCCTTGCTTTCGGCCAGCATATAGCCGGAAAAAGTGAAAAGCGGGATGGCGATCAGGGCCGGCAGCGAGGCCAGGCGCAGCATCTCCACTATGACCGCCGAAGAATCTATCCCCGCGCCCGCGAAAAGGAGGATCGACCCGCCGCCGATCAGGGTGAAGACCGGCGAGCCCAGGAAGGCCAGTAAAAGGATAAGGGGGACGATGAGAAAAACCATCAGAAGGGCCCCTCGAAATGGTCTTCAGGACGGAAGATCCCTATGACGGTGTGGACGCCTATCAGGGCGAAAGCGGCCGGGATAACTATCTCCGCCCAGCCGCCCGGGACGCCGAGATGGCCTATATAGAAAGCTATGGAGCCGGCGGCGAACTCGTCGCGGATGAACTTGTAAGCGGCGTAGAAAAGGAGGCCCGAGGCGGCGGCGGTGAAGACGTCCGCGAAAGTCTCCAGCGGCCGGCGTATCGCTTTAGGGGCCAGTTTTACGAAGGTTTCAAGCGCGAAATGGTGTGAATAGCGCGCGGCCAGGGCGGCCCCGGTCAGGCCGGCCCAGAGCACCATGTGCCTGAGGAGCGGGTCCAGCCAGACAATGCCGGAATGGAAGAAAATGCGCAGCAGCACCTGCATGAAAGAAAGCGCGACCATGGCGAAGATCAGCCCCACCACAAGGGCCTTCTCGGACCTCACTATATAATCCTCTATTTTAAATAGGACACGCATATTATCATTATCCTAAATGCCGCCCCCGTCCGCAAGGGGAGAGCGGGGCGGGCTAGGGACCGGGTATGAAGGGCGGGCCTGCGGCTTTCCGCCGTTCCCGCCGGGCCGTGAAAAAACGCGGTTATTTTTGTATGATGATTTCAGGAAGGGGCGGGGAAACATCGCTTTAGAATTGTCGGAACGGAGGATAAAATGAAAATAAACAAGAAAATTGAGGACGCCATAAACAAGCAGATCAACGCCGAAATATATTCGGCCTACCTGTACCTGGGCATGTCGTCGCGCTGCACCGAGCTGAACCTGAAGGGCATGGCCCACTGGCTTTACGTCCAGGCCCAGGAAGAGATGACCCACGCGATGAAGTTCTACCGCTTCGTGCTGGACCGCGCCGGCCACCCCGTGATGCCGGCCATCGAGGGCGTGAGCACCGACTGGAAAGCCCCGCTCGAGATGTTCGCCGCCGCCTACGAGCACGAAAAGAAAGTGACCGGGATGATCAACAATATCGTCGACATCGCCCTGGCCGGGCGCGACCACGCCACCGCCAGCATGCTCAACTGGTTCGTGGACGAGCAGGTCGAGGAAGAAGCCAACTCCTCCGAGATCACCGAGAAACTGAAGCAGATCGGCGAGTCCAAAGACGGTCTCTTCATGCTGGACAAGGAACTTTCCGTCCGCGTCTTCGTGGACAATACCCTGCCCGCCGGCAAAGCGCAGCCCTAGTAGGCGATTTAAGTAGTGTACCGGCAGGGTGACGCGGTGACCGGATAAGCAAAACCTTCTTGAGGGCGAGGCTTGCATAGCGCCGAGCCCGAGAGAGGAGGGAGGCCACGGCGTGGCCGGCCGCGTTTTGCGTTCCGGTCAGCGCGGCGCCCTGCCGCAATCCTAACGATCTCCAGAGCAAAACTATGCCAACAGACATCGAAATAGCCCGGACCGTGAAGCTGAAGCATATCAGGGAGATAGGCGCGCAGTTAGGCGTGGCCGAGGACGACCTGGTGCTTTACGGCAAACACAAAGCAAAGCTTCCGCTTAAACTTATTGATCTCGAGAAAGTTAAAGAGCACAAGCTCATCCTCGTCTCGGCTATTTCGCCTACCCCGGCGGGGGAAGGGAAGACAACGGTTTCCATCGGCCTATCGCTGGGGCTCAATAAGATCGGCAAGAAGACCACCGTAGTCCTCCGCGAACCCTCGCTAGGGCCCGTCTTCGGCATGAAGGGCGGCGCCACCGGCGGCGGCCATTCCCAGGTCCTGCCGATGGAAGACATCAACCTCCACTTCACCGGCGATTTCGCCGCCATCGAGAAAGCGCACAACCTCCTGGCCGCCCTCATCGACAATAATATCCAGAATAAAAAGAGCAGCCTCGGCATAGACCCGCGCACCGTCACCTGGCGGCGCGTGATGGACATGAACGACCGGTCCCTGCGC
Organism: Elusimicrobiales bacterium; assembly: GCA_036170455.1. GTDB lineage: Bacteria > Elusimicrobiota > Elusimicrobia > Elusimicrobiales > UBA9959 > UBA9959. The sequence continues at coordinate 12,121 of JAVHPG010000150.1, read as the reverse complement.
AAGATCATCGTCGGGCTCGGCGGGACCATGTCCGGAGTGCCGCGCGAGACCGGCTTCGACATCGTCGCCGCCTCCGAAGTGATGGCGATCCTCTGCCTCTCGAACGACCTGAAGCATTTGAAAGAAAAGCTCGGCAATATTTTTATCGGCTATACCTACGATAAAAAGCCGGTCTACGCGCGCGACCTTAAAGCCAACGGCGCCATGGCCGCCCTGCTCAAGGACGCCCTCCTGCCCAATCTGGTCCAGACCAGCGAAGGCACCCCGGCCATAATCCACGGCGGTCCATTCGCCAATATAGCCCACGGCTGCAATTCAATAATCGCCACCCGGATGGGCCTGACCCTTTCGGATTATGTAGTCACCGAGGCCGGCTTCGCGTTCGAGCTGGGCGCGGAGAAATTCCTGGACATCAAGTGCCGCTACGCCGGGCTCTGCCCGAGCGCGGCCGTGCTGGTGGCCACCGTCAGGGCCCTCAAATATCACGGCGGCGTCGGTCTTAAAGAGCTTAATAAACCGGACGCGGAAGCGGTACGCCGCGGCCTTCCCAACCTCGAGAAACATATCGAGAACATGAAGCAGTTCGAGCTTTCGCCGGTGATAGCTTTGAATAAATTCACTTCCGATACCGAAGAGGAAATGGCCGTTATCAAGGAGCGGTGCAAAGAGCTGGGCGTGCCCGTGGCCGTGGCCGACGTCTGGGGCCAGGGCGGGGCCGGGGCCCTGGAGCTGGCCGGGCTGGTCTCTAAAGCCGTCGAGGCCGTGAAGACCTGCGGCTTCAAGCCCGTCTACGAATGGGAATGGCCCGTCGAGAAAAAGATAGAGGCCATCGCCGGGAAAATGTACGGCGCGAAACATATAGATTATACGCCGAAAGCGAAGAAAGACCTTGAAAAAATAATCGGGCTGGGCCTGGATAAACTGCCGGTCTGCATAGCTAAAACGCAGAAATCGCTCTCTGACAACCCGGACCTGATAGGCCGGCCCAAGGATTTCGTCGTCACCGTGCGCGAGATAGAGATAGCCGCCGGGGCGGGGTTCCTGATCCCGATCACCGGCGAGATCATGCGCATGCCGGGCCTGCCCGAGCATCCTTCCTCCGAGAATATCGATATAGACGAGAACGGTAACATCACCGGCCTGTTCTAGGCGGCTTTCAAACCAGTTCCGGCGCGACCTGCCTGAAGCGCTCCGCCAGCAGGGCGGGGAGCCCCGGGTGCGCGCCTATCAGCGGCGAAAGTTCCCACCGCAGGCCTTCGGGCGCGTGTTCGCGGCAGATCTCCGCCACGTCGCCCCCCGTGCCGGCGTGGCGGCCGGGAAGAAGGAACTGCATGAGCACGACCGCTTCGCCGCGCGCTCTGCCGATGGCCGATTCCAGCAGCGGCTCGTTGAAGGCGTAATCCTTTCCCGGACGCCGCTCCATCGAGCAGGCCATAAGATCGTCCCCGGAAAGTTTGAGTTCGCCCCTCAGTTCGGCCGCCAGCGCGTCGCGGACGGCCGTCATTTCGCGGGAGGGGGACCCGTGGTCGCAAAGCAGGATGCTGCCGGTTCCCCGCGCCCAGCCGGCCGCCATAAGATTGTCGAGCAGGATCTTTCTGATCGCTCCGTCGGCACCGTAGAGAGGCGGGGCCGCGCGCAGCCGGAGCCAGGCGCCGGCTTCCCGGGCCTGTTCCGGTATGGACTCCGTGACCGTCCGGCTGGGGCCGAGGAAAAGCGGGATCACGATAAGTTCTTCCGCGCCGTCCCGCGCGGCCGCTTTTACCGCCTCTTTGAACAGGACCGCCGGCTCCCCGCCGAGGAGGTGCGGTGGGACTTTTCCGGAATGAAGCACCGAAACCGGCCGCACTTCATGGCCGATAAGTTTTCCCAGCGATACCGCGAGGGAGCGGAGCGCGAGGGTGGAGCCCGGCTCCAGCGAGCCGTTATCCGCCAGCAATATCCGGAATTTTGTCATAGTCGGCGTCCCCGTCCTATTTAACTAAATTATATCTTCGTCTTCCACCGGCGGGAACCAGCGCTGGGCCGCGAAGGTCGGGAGGACGGCGCTGGCTATAAGCACGCCGGTCAGCACGGAATATTGCCCGGCGTCGAGGAACCCCGAGTTAAGCCCGAACAGTACCGCCATCAGCCCGAAAGTCAGGCCCGTCGACATCAACAGCGTGAAGTAGCCGCTGTTCCGCGGGTAGAACTTCCGCGCCAGGAAATATACGCCGGCGAACTTGGCGCCCTGCTTGACCAGGAAAAGGGCCGTGAACAGCCCCGCCGCCGCCCAAAGCGCCGGCAGCGATACTTTCATTCCCGCCACTATGAAGAAAAAAGGCGTTATGAAAGCGTAAGCCACCGTGCGCAGGCGGTTCTTAACGGCGGCTCCCGCGGACCCTGGCCTGAAGTGGCCGCTCATGAGCAGCCCGAAGAGGAAAGCCGGCAGCATCGCCTGGCCGGCGCCCAGCTCCGCCAGGTAGATGAAGGCCAGCAGCATGAAAAAAATGTATTTTATCTCCGGCTCTATCACCTTGCCGGCCAGCGCCGGGTGCCCGAGCAGCCTTCCCGAGAAGCGCCACGCGAAAACCAGGAAAGCTCCGGAGACGGCCAGGAAAACAAGCGTGTAAAGGTCCGGCCTGAGGAAAGCCGCGCTGAGCGCCAGCGCCGTCAGGGTATTCGTGAGGAAGGTGCAGGCCATAAGCAGCCTGCCGGTCTTCGAGCCGGCGCGGCCCGTCTCCGTCAGCACCGAGTAAACTACGGCGAGGGAGGTCTCGGAGAGCGCGATGCCGCCTATGGCCGAGGCCGGCGCGCTCCACCCGGCGAGATACCTGCAGAAAATAAAGCCGGCGGCCAGCGGCGCGAAGAACGAGGAGAAACTTATAAGCCCGGCCCGCCTGAAATCGTCCTTGAGCAGTTTCCCGTCCACTTCCGCGCCGGCCAGGAAGGTAAGTAGTATCCCGCCGAAGCCGGCTATATAGACCATCCAGTCCTGCGCCCGCAGGCCGAGGTTCCCGGCCGCGAGGCCGAGCAGTATCTCGAAAACAGCCACCGAGATCCCGAGCCGCAGGCTCAGAACGCTCGCCGTGAAAATTATAAGCCCGGCTACCGGAGGTATCTTGTCAGGCTCCATTTTTTTCTCTCTCCATAAATAAAAACCTCTACCTTTAGGGTAGAGGTCATTAGTCCCTATGGACGGTTCCCCCGGGCTTCCGGGGCGGCGGACATCATCGCCTCGGATTAATTATATCAATTCACTTGCAGTTCGTTTCTTTTTTTTCACCCGTATCAGGGACCTCCTCCTGCAGGAGCCTCGGGAGGGTAAAGGTGAAAGTCGTGCCTATTCCCGGCTCGCTGGAGACGGACAGCGTGCCGTTGTGCCGCCTCAGGATCTCCTTAACTATGAAAAGTCCCAGGCCGGTGCCTTTTTCATCCTCCGCCACGGGCTTCCCGAACCGCATGAATTTCTGGAAAAGGCTGGGCTGGTTCTCTTTTGGAATACCGGTGCCCGTATCTTTCACGTAGCACTCGATGCTGTCTCCCTGCTGCGCCACCCCTATCTCCACGCTTCCTTTCGCGGTGAATTTCAGGGCATTGCTCAGCAGGTTCGTGAAAACCTCTGTTATCCCGTCGGTATCGAGCAGGGTCTCTATCTTCGGGGCCGAGTACTGCTTCCTCAGCTCTATGTTCCGGGTTTTAGCCCGGGGGGTGAACCTCTCTATGGCTTCGTCGGCGAGGCCGACCACGTCCGCCACGGTTTTTTTGAAACGGGAGGGGCCTGATTTCAGGCGCGACATTTCAAGGAGCTTGCTGATGATCCTGTCCAGGCGCTGGGCGTCTTTATAAGAGACGGCGAGGAGCATCTTTTCCTCCTCCGTCAGGCGCCTGCCCCCGTCCTCCAGCACCATCCCTATCCCGGCGGTTATGGAGGTGAGCGGGGACCGCAGCTCGTGCGAGACGAGGGAGGCGAAATCGTCCCTCAGCTGCTCCACCTGCTTGCGCTCGGTGATGTCCCTGGCGACGACCACTACCCGCTGCGGGCGGCCCCCGGTCAGTACGGGCACGCATTTAATTTCCAGCACGCTCTGCCGGTTATTCCAGACGCAGGCCTCCTCGGCCGTAATAATTCTTCTCTCCGAAAGCGCCTGCCGGCATAGTTTTTCGCATTTCTCCGGCAGGGCCGAGATCACCTCCGGAAGCTTCCTGCCCGTGACCTCCGCGCCGGGGTCCTCCGGCCTGAGCGCCGCTTTAAAAGCCGGGTTCGCCATGATGACGCGCAGGTCCTGGTCGAACACCACTATAGCGTCGTCCAGCGCGTCTATCAGCGTGCGGTACCTCTCCTCGGAGGCGCGGAGGCTGACCTCTATGCCGTTGCGCCCGATGGCATACATTACAGCGCGGGCGAGGGTTTCCGGGTTGATGGACTTTTTCAAGAGGTAGTCCTGCGCGCCCCTGCGCATGGCCTCCTCGGCGACGGCGTCGTTCTCCAGCCCGGTAAGCAGTATTACCGGCGTATCCGGCGCGTGGCCGTGGACGGCGGTAAAGGTCTCCAGCCCCGCGCTGTCGGGCAGGAAGAGGTCGCAGAGGATTATGTCGAAAGGCGCTTTTTTAAGCGCCTCCAGCGCTTCCCTGAGGGTTTCGGCGCTGGCAGCCTCGAAATCCCTCCCATGGCCCGAGGCTTCGGCCAGGAAAGCGTCGATCAGCCGCAGGTAGGGTTTTTCATCCTCGATTACAAGCACTTTAATTTTCAGTGTTTCCATAGTTAACAAGCCTCCGGAAGCCTGGCCACCGTAAACCAAAAATTCTCTATCGCCCTGGCCACCTTCCCAAATTCGGCGAGGTCTATCGGCTTTACGATATAGCAGTTCGCGTGGGAATCATAAGCGCTCTCCACGTCCGACTGCATAAAAGAGTTCGTGAGTATGATGACCGGGATGCGCTTCAGCTCCTTGTCGCTCTTTATCTCGGCCAGGACGTCCAGCCCGCTTTTTCCCGGCAGGTTCAGGTCCAGCAGTACCAGGTGCGTCTTCGGCTGGCCGGCGCGGCCGCCCTCGCGGCGCAGGAAGGCGAGCGCCTCGTCCCCTGTCCGCGCTACGTTCAGATTGAAGCGGCTCCGCCAGACGCCCAGCACTTCTCGGGCGAGCCGGATATCCGCCGGATTGTCCTCGACGAGCAATATTTCGACTGCGTTCTTTTTATTTTCCTGCATTCAGGCCCGCTTTCCGCCCTTCGGGGACGGCGCTTCGTCTGGTTACGCTGAAATAGATGGCGGTCCCTTTCCCCGGCTCGGATTCCAGCCAGATGCGCCCGCCGTGGTTCTCCACGATCTTTTTACATAAGGCCAGCCCGACGCCGGTGCCCGGGTACTCTTCCCGCGAGTGCAGCCTCTGGAAGATCTTGAAAACGCGTTCCGAGAATTTAGGGTCCACCCCTATCCCGTTATCGCTTACTTTGAAAATGTATTCGCCCTGGGCGGCCTCGCAGGTGACCGAGACCCGCGGGGGCTCGTCCCTCCGGAATTTAATGGCATTGCCGACCAGGTTCTGCATCAGGTGCATCATCTGCGACTTGTTCGCCATGACCACCGGCAGGCGGCCGAAGGTGACCGAGGCTTTGGTCTCTTCTATGGAGCTTTTCAGCAGGAAGAGGACCTGGCCCATAACCTTGTCCAGGTCCACCTCCTGCAGCTCTTCCTGGTTCGCTCCCTCCCGCAGGTAATACATGAGGTCTTCCAGCATTTTCTGCATCAGCTTGCCGCCGTTTATAACATAGCCGAGGAATTCCCGGGCAACGCCGTCCAGCTTCCCGGCCAGGCGCTTTTCCAGCAGCTGCGAGTAGCTCCTGACCATGCGCAGAGGCTCCTGCAGGTCGTGGGCGATGAGGCTGTTGAACTGCATTATCTCGGCGTTGGTGCTCTGCAGCTCCTTCATAAGCTTGCGCTGGGCGCGGTCGTTCTCTTTGCGCCCGGTGATGTCCTGCAGCGCTATAATGAGCCCCGGCTGGCCCCCGGGCGAATGCCTGAAGCCGGCAGCGGAGACTTCCGCGCTTATAAGCCGGCCGTCCCGGCCCGTAAACAGCAGCTCGAGGCTGCGCGGCGCCGGCTCCCCGTTCGCTACCCTGGGCAGCCATTTCGAGACGGAGGCTTTGTCGTTGGTATGGGCGAATTCGGAGAAGCCGCGTTGCTTGAGTTCGCCCATGGACCAGCCCAGGACGGAGCACATTGCGCCGTTGGCGGTCAGGATGCGCCCTTCGGTATCGGCCAGGCACATCCCGACCGGGGCGCTTTCGAAGGTCACCCTGAATTTTTCCTCGCTTTCCTTCAGGGCCCTTTCCGCCTGCTTGCGTTCCGTAATGTCCCTGACCACGCGCAGGACGAATTTTTCTCCGTCCAGCTCCAGGGCGTGGGCGTGCGTTTCCGCCGGCATTATGCCGCCGTCCGCGCGCAGGTGCTCCGAGCCGAACACGGCCTTTCCCTGCTCGAGCGCGTATTTCGTGTGCGCCGCGAATTCGCCCGCCGAAGCGGGGGTGAGCAGCTGCCGGAAATTTATATCGTTCATTCCCTCTTCCGTGTACCCAAGCTGACCGTACGCCGCTTCATTGGCGTAGACTATGCGCCCTTCGAGGTCATGCAGGTAGATCGCGTCTTTTACGGAGTCCAGGAGCGTAGCTTTAAGCTCGTTCTCATCTTCCAGGCGCTTGCGCTCCGTAATATCCCTGCTGATCCCCCTGTAGCCGGCGAAGCGGCCGGCATCGACGAAAACGGGGTTCCCGCTTGATTCCAGCACCCTCTCGCGGCCGTCTTTATGGATGGTCCCGCTTTCAATATTTCGGAAAGACTTTTTATTGAGCAGGCTGGAGGTGAGGCGCCTGGCCGCCGCTTCGTCCCCCGCGCAGATAAATTCCAGGGGGCTTCTTCCAAGCGCCTCCCGGGTCTCGTAGCCCAGGAGGTCTTTGACCTTCGGGCTGATATAAATGAAGGTGTCGGCTTCGCCCGTCTCCCAGACCAGGTCCGGGAGGGTTTCGGCCAGGGATAAAAACTTCTTTTCCGAAAGTTTCAGCCGCTCCGCTATCGCGCTTATGGAGCTTTCCAGCCTTCCCGCTCTTTCCTCCGATATGAGCAGGGAGTATTTCTGCTCCGCCAGGAGCGAGACCTGTTCCGCAAGGCAGGCCGTAAGGCTCTTTAGTTTCTCTTCAGGTGCCACGGGTACTTCTTTCAGGGCTTCCAGGTATTTTCCCTCGTCGAACCCGTATTGCGCCGCCTGCTTTTTAAAGCGCTGCGTGTCGGGCTGGTCCAGCAGGACCTGGCCGGCGGCGATGCTGGCTATGTGTTTTCCCTGCAGTATCAGCGGCATGGCGCAGTAAGCCAGCCCGTGGTCGCAGGTGTATACGGCCTGCTGCCCGGAAGAATTTAAACCATTAAGCAGGCGCCTGGAGCTGTTCAGGCAGCACTCTTCGGAGGCGGGGCAGGACTTATGGAATTTAAGGCAGAAGTCGCGCGGAGAGGTGGCTATGAGGGTGTTCTTTCCCGGGTGGTCCAGGAAAGTTATCGTAAAGCCCGTGGCCAGGGTGAACTTCTCGAAAATGCCGCGCATTTTCTCAAGGTCCACCAGGTCCGGAACGGTAGGCTTCCCGTCCGCGAGGCCAATGCCGGCTTCTTGTTCCATTAAATCCGCCCCCGTGAGAAATGCCTAATCAGAGTTTGCCGCCGCTTCAATCCGGCACGCCTGCGCGTATCCGCCGCGCCAACAGCAGCAGGCGCGCGGCTTCGAGATAAAAAGAGAAATCCAAAGCCTGCCCGGAACGCGCCCGGGCCGATTTTTCCGCGGACGGGGCGCGCCCCGTCTTTACGGAGCGGTTTTTTCGTTCTTTGGTTTTCATCTGCCCCCCTCACAGCCTGCCGGAAAAGTCCGCGGCGCCCTCCGGGAAAAAGCCCGGAACCGCGCCCGGTATTCCCGGCAGGCTGCAACCCTGCCCCACTGGTAGTCTAAATTTTTATCTCTACGGCTGGAATACCCAAATAGGGCTAGAAAGGTATTGAAAATATGGCTAGCCCGAAAAGGCTAGTCCGGATCTTACAATTTAACCAGTTTTTCCCTGACGGCGTAGCGCACCAGGTCGGTCTGCTTGTGGATGTTCAGCTTGCGCGCTATATTGTTCCGGTGGGCGTGTACGGTATTGGCGGAGATCTTCAGCTCCCGGGCGATCTGCTTGTTGGCCAGGCCCTCGGCTATGAGCTGCACTATCTCCCGCTCTTTCGAAGTAAGCTGTCCGGCGGGCGCGGGCTCCGAAGCGTCCGCGGCCCTGCCCTGCAGCGTCTCGGTCATGAAGCCGTGGAGGGCGGCGCTGAGATAGTGCCCTCCTTTGTCCACTTCGCGGACGGCCTTGATGACTTCGTCGGCCGCGCATTCCTTGAGCAGGTAGCCTTTGGCCCCGGTTTTCATGGCCTTTGTCACGGTGGGCTTGTCGTCGTACATGCTGAGGAAGATTATTTTCGCGTCCTTGTCCGAGCGCAGCAGCCTCGCGGCCGTATCTATGCCGTTCAGCCCCGGCATGGCGATGTCGAGCAGGTAGACGTCGGCCGGCTTTTTCCGGGCCAGCTCGAGCAGCTTTTTCCCGCTGGGGACCTCCCCGGTTATAATTATGTCCCTGGCGTTCTTTTCGAGCAGAAGCTTCAGGCCTTCCATCACAAGGGAATGATCGTCCGCGATAATTACTTTGATAGGCATATTATTCCTTGACCAGGCCGGGGTCGAGGGGGAAATCCCCTTTTACCACGGTCCCGAAACCGGGAGTCGAGTCCACCGAAAGGGAGGCGTACAGTGATTCCGCCTCCTCCCGCATGATGCGGAGGCCCAGGGTGGGGTTCCGGTTCGGGAACTCCCGGTCGTCCGCGTCGAAACCTTTGCCGTCGTCGGCGACGGAGAATTTCAGCCGTCCGCCGGCGCAGCTCAGCCCGATCTTTATCATGCGCGCCCCCGAATGTTTGACGGCGTTATTCAGCGCTTCCTGGATGATCCTGTAGGCCAGTATTTTCACCAGGTCGTCGATTTTTTTTTCGCCGGCTAGGCGGAGGGAACACTGCGTTTTTACCCCGGTGCAGCGCTCCGTCCTGGCCGCGAGCTCGGTGACGGCGCCGGCCAGGCCGGAGACGCCCAGGGCCGGCGGCCTGATGTCGTGGCAGATATTGCGCAGCGCGGCGGCCAGACCGCGAGCCGCTTTTTTCGTCTCTTCCAGCCTTGCGGCGGCGCGGCCCGGCTCGTTTTCCAGCACTTCCTGGCGGGCCAGGGAAAGGGAAGAGCTGAGCAGCATTATATGGGAGCCGAGTTCGTCGTGGAGAAGGCTGGAGATGCGCTTTTTCTCGTCCTCCCTGGCGCGTATTACCTGGCGCGCCGCCAGCCTCAGCTGGCCTGCCGCCAGCTTATGCGAGCTTATGTCCCGGGCTATCCCGAGCGTGCCGAGGACCTCCCCGTTCCTCCCGAAGAGCGGCGTTTTGACTATTTCCGACCACCGGTCGCCGTCCCCCTCCCGCGCGGAGTTGAAAACGGCGCGGTCGGGCAGGCCGGAGTCCAGGACTTTCCTGTCCTGTTCGGCGTAGGAAGCGGCCACTTTGCGCGGCCAGACCTCCCAGTCGGTTTTCCCTATCAGGTCGCGGTGGCTTACCCCGCAGGCGCCGGCGAAAGAGTGGCTGGCCGAAATGAACCGTCCCCCGCTGTCTTTTATCCAGGCGAGTTCCGGCACATTTGTGAAAAGGGCTTTGCGGCGGGTCTTTATCCTGCCGCGGAGCTTTAGCTCCGCGCCGCCCCGGGCGCCTTCGTTGAGGACGGGCCCGCCGAGCCGGTCGAAAAGGTCGAATTGGGGCGCGCCTTTCGGCTGCCCCGGCCGTACAATGGCCGCGCTGGGTTTATTGTGCCGCTTCATCTTCGTCCCCCGTATAAAATCACGCGGATAATATTTCCGCGGACAGCAGATCGGTGAAGCCTTAAAGCGTTATTTTACAGCTCACTTGCCCTGCCGTGCGGGCGCGAAACTGCGCCGCGGCGGCGAAAAGCGTGAAAAGTGAACAGTGAACCCTTACCCAAAAATTATTATACAAAAAACAATGCCGGTGTCCAGTGAAGAGTAAGGGCCTTAATATAAGGAAAGGATTTGAAGCGCGGGCGGTGCTGGAAATAAAAAACGGCCCGGCCCCGGGCGGGGCCGGGCCGTTCGGGGCTTTCAGTTCTTTTTGGAGGCGCGGAAGGCTTTGAGGGAGGCTTCCACTTTGTCCAGCAGTTCCCTGGTGTAGAGCTTGCCTACAAGGGAGAGCCTGGCCTGTTCTCCGGCCCGCTCGAATTCGGCTATCACCGCCGGGCCGGCGGGGTCGGTGAACTGCAGTTTCTTCGTCTTGAGGATGGCGATGGACTGCTCATTGTCCTTGCGGCTCTGCAGGGTCAGGGCCCTGAAATGCTTCTCGCCCAGTTCCAGCAGGATCTTCTGGTCTTCTTTGGAGAGCGCGTTGAATGTTTTCTTGGAGATCACGGCCGCTCCCGAAGCGTTGGTTATGGGCAGGGAAAAAACATATTTCATGCGAGAGAACCACTGCAGCGCTATCACGGAAAGGGGGGAGCCGTACACCCCGTTCAGCATGCCGGTCTGCAGCGAGGTCATAACGTCCATCACGGAGAGGGGGATGGGTTTTACTTTGAGCGCGGCGAACATGGCTTCCGCTATCGGGTCGCCCTCCCAGAGCCACATCTTCAGGTTCTTCAGGTCTTCCGGCCTGGTGACCGGCGAATTGGAGAAAATATTGACATTGCCGACCTCGGCCCAGCCCAGGAGTATATAGCCCTTGCTTTCGAAGATCTTGCGGTAGTCCGCGTCGAAGGTCTTGTAAATGTGGTCTATTTCCATGGCGTTCTTGAAAAGAAAAGGCGTGTCCAGCAGGCGCGCCTCAGGGGCTATTTCGCCCAGGCCTACCCCGGTGAAGCCGCCGCCCTGCAGCTGGCCGAGGCGGATCTTGCGCACCACGTCTTTCTCGTCGCCTGAAATGCCGCCGGCGTAAAGCTTGAATTTCACGCGGTTGCCGGTCCGGGAGGAGGCTTCTATGGTGAACTGCTTCATGGCTTTCATCCAGGTGGAGCCGTCCGGGGCCAGCGTGGCGAACTTCACCATGGTCTCTGCCCGGGCGGCGCCGGCGCCGAGGGCCAGGAGCAAAGCGCAAAGGGCGGCGGATCTTTTAAAATAATTCATCTTTTTTCTCCAGTAGTTTCTTCGCTTTGATTTTGGCTACTTCATCGGACAGCCGGGTGTTCCCCTCGCGCGGTTCGGCCGAGAGCACCGAATTCAGCAGCTTTTCGAAAAGTTCCTGGTCCTGGGCGGCCACGGCCGCCAGTTTGGCGTAAAGGAAGCGGTTCAGCAGGAAGCCCTCGCCCGCGCCCGTCAGCGCCAGCTCGAAATGCTTCCTGGCCTTGTCGGGGTCCCCGCCGAACATTCGGGGGCGCAGGGAATAATAGGCTCCCATCAGGCTCTGGGCCCCGTTGTAATAGAACGAGGGCTCCAGCTCCAGCAGTTTTTCTATGGCCGGCTCCAGCGTGGGCAGCTCGGCCAGGACCTCTGGTTTGTCGCGGTTCAGGTTTATGTAGAGGGCCTTGCAGAAGGTGTTCCAGAAAAGCGGTGGCACGTCGGACTTTTTCGCGGCGGCCGTGGCGGTCCCTTTAAGCGCGCGGGCGGCGTAGGCTTCGCCCTTGGCGTAAAAGCCGGAGGCCCGCTCCGGGCTCTCGTCCTCCACGAACATCAGCGCGTAGCCGCAGAAGCCCTGCGAGGCGTTCACCAGCAGTGCTTTGTTGCCGGGGTCGCTCTGTAAAAGTATTTCCATCAGCTGCAAATTGGCCGGCAGGGCTTCTTTCGCGTACTGCGCGTCGGCCTGGCTGAAGACGGCGGGGAGTCCTTTGTCTATCACTCCGGAAGTGAACCGCGCCGCGGTGCGGTTCAGCGAACACGCGGACAGTGAACACATCGCGGCCAGGCAGAGTCCGCGGGCTATGGATTTATTCATTTTCTTTTCTCCCTGACCAGGGCCGCGAAGCTCGCGGCGGTGTCAGCGTGTTTTTTAAGGAAATTTTCCGCGGGGGTGGGGACCAGAACTGGACCTACCGCTTCCCCA
>JAVHPG010000149.1:0-10568 GCA_036170455.1 Elusimicrobiales bacterium | reverse complement strand
GGTGAATTTAGAGTATATCAAAAACCAGCTTCGTAAATAAAGGGCCTAAAAGCTGAATTTGTAGCTTTTTAGCCCGAGCTCGGCCTGCATGCCGAGTATTTCTTTCTGGGTCTCGCGGTTCAGGGGCACCCCCCTGTTCTTGCGGTACAGGCGGGCGAGATGCTCTTTTTCACCGGCCGTGTAGATCTTCTTGGCCCCGGGCATTTTTTTCGAAGCGCGCAGCTCTCTCAGGATGTCGCCCGTTATTTTTTTAAAGGAGCGAAGCGTGGTGAAGGCCTCGATATTTATGGCCATGAAAAAATGGCCCAGGTGGTAAGGGACCTTTTTGCCGTCTTTCAGCCCCAGGAGCATTTTCATATAGGCGCCCTGCTGGAGGGCCGCCGAGAGTATCTCCACCACGGTGGAGTAGCCGTAGCCCTTGTACCCGCTCAGCTCCTCGCCTATCCCCCCCAGCGGCACGAGCGCGGCGGTGCCGGCCACCAGCTCGTGCAGCACGGCGCCGGAGTCGGTCCTGGACTCGCCTTTGTGGTTGATAACCCAGCCCTTGGGCATTTTCTTGCCGAGCTTCGCGTACACCTCTATTTTCCCGCGCTGCGTGGTGGAGGTGGCGCAGTCGAGCAGGAAAGGGAATTTCTCGTCGGTAGGCAGGCCGAAGGTGAAGGCGTTGGTGCCCAGCATGTTCTCCGTCCCGAAAGTGGGAGCCACGGAGGGCCTGGCATTGGTGCCGGTGATGCCGATCATGCCGGCCTCCGCGGCCATCAGCGCGTAATAGCCCGCGATGCCGTAATGGGTGGAGTTTCTTACCGCCGTCATTCCCAGCCCGTATTTTTTCGCCTTCCGGATGGCGATCTCCATGGAGCGTTTGGCGATCACGTGGCCCATCCCGTTATGCCCGTCGATGACCGCCGTGGTCGGGGTCTGGCGGATTATTTCAAATCTGGTCTTCGGGAACTGTATGCCCTGCCTGATGCGGTCGTAGTAGATGGTCTTGAGGCGGGAAATCCCGTGAGAGTCGATGCCAAGCTTGTCCGCGGTTATGAGGACGTCGGCGCAGACCGCCGCGTCGGCGGGAGGCACGCCTACGCCCTTCAGCACATCGGCCATGAACCGCTCCATGGTCGCGAACTTTACCCACTTGGAGCCTTTTTCGATTTCCATCATTCCTCCTGCCTCTGAAATATACGACGGACCAATATAAATGATAGCTACTATTGCGGCGCCTATGCAAGAAAAAGGGCGGAAAAAGGGCCGCCATTGCGCGCTTGCGCGAACGGCGGCCCCTTTTGTGCGTCAGTCCTGACCGCTTAGGCCGGGGTGCCCACCTTGGCCTTGGCGGCGATGTCTTTAAGCATCTGCGTCGTTACCGATTTAGGGCGCTCGATCGGGAAGAAAACTCCCCTCGCCCAGATGGCCTGCGCGGTGATGCCGAGTGCGCGTGAAACTCCGAAGATGACGGTGTAGAAGTCCGTCTCGGTCACGCCGTAATGCTGCTGCAGGCAGCCGGTCATCGCGTCTACGTTGGGCCAGGGGTTCTTGACTTTCCCAAGGGCCCTGAGCATCGGGGGAATAACCTGGAACATATTCTCTACCGTCTTGTAGATCGGGTCTTCCGGCAGGTACTTCGCGCCGAATTCGCGCTGGGCTACGTAGCGGGGGTCGGTGTTCCTGAGCACGGCGTGGCCGTAGCCCGGGATCACGTGGCCTTCGGCCAGGGTCTTCTTTGCGTAAGCCTCGACCTGTTCCTTGGTGGGCGTGCCGCCGTAGGCTTTCATCAGGCCCATGATCCAGTTCAGGCATTCCTGGGTGGCGAGGCCGTGCAGCGGGCCGGCCAGGCCGTTGAGCGCGGCCGAGACCGAGTAATAGATGTCGGAGAGGGCGGAGCCGACGAGCAGCCCGGTGTGGGCGCTGACATTGCCGCTCTCGTGGTCGGAATGCAGGAGGAGGTAGAGCCTGGCGAGGTTCTGGTAATCCTTGTTCTCAATGCCCATCATGTGGGCCATGTTCGCCGCCCAGTCCAGCTTATTGTCGGCGGGGATGATCTTCCCGTCCTTGTAGGTGCGGCGGTAGATGAAGGCCGCGATCACGGGCAGGCGGGCGAGGAGGGTCAGCGAGTCCTCGAACATCGCGTCCCAGTGCTCGTCCCTCTTGAAGCCCTGGCTGTATTTCTTCGCGAAGACGGAGTCTTTCTGCAGGGCCAGCACGCCGATGGACAGCTGCACCATGGGGTGGATGTCTTTGGGGAGGGCGCGCAGGGTGTCCAACACGTAAGCGGGGAGTTCCGCGCGCTTCCTGACTTCCGCCTCGAGCTCCTGCACGGCCGCCGCGGTGGGCATTTCGCCGGTGAGGAGGAGATGCCACAGCGCGAGCGGCGACGGTATGGCTCCGGGCGCGGGCTTGGGCAGCTTTTCCCTTACTTCGGGTATGGTGAAGCCGCGGAAGCGGATGCCTTCCATCGCGTCCAGGTAGGAGGTGTCGCAGGGCAGGGCTTTGATGTCCCTCATCCCGCCCATGACCTGGTCTATGGCCACTTCGTCCACTTTAACGCGGGCGTTCTCTTTTACGAATTTCTGGAGGTCGGCTCTCCACGCGGGCACCAGTTTGGCCAGCGTTTTTTTAAGTTCGATATTGGCTTCCATTGTTTGTTTTCTCCTTGATAATTTAGCTTTCTATTTCAGGACCCCGCATAATTCTTTCACCGACGCGGCCGATTTCAGCAGCGCGGCTTTTTCGTCTTCCGAGAGCTTCAGCTCAAGGATCTGTACGATGCCCTTGGCGCCCAGCTTCACCGGCACGCCCACGAAGATCCCGCTGATCCCGTATTCGCCTTCCAGGTAGGCGGCGCAGGGCACCACTTTGTTCTTGTCTAGAAGGATAGCGGCCACCATTTCTACGGCCGAAGCGGCCGGGGCGTAATAAGCGCTGCCGGTCTTCAGCAGCTTTACAATTTCAGCTCCGCCGTTACAGGTGCGCGTGTTGATCGCGTTTATCTGCTCCTTGGTCATCAGCTCCGTTATCGGGATGCCGGCGACGGTGGAGAACCTGGGAAGCGGCACCATGGTGTCTCCGTGGCCGCCGAGCACCATCGCGTGGACGTTCTCGGTGGAGACGTTCAGCGCCTGGGCGATAAAGGTCCGCATCCTGGAGGAGTCCAGGATGCCGGCCATGCCGATGACCCTGTTCTTGGGGAACCTGGACGCCTGGAGGGCGACCTGGCACATCGCGTCCAGAGGGTTGCTTACGATTATAAGGATAGAGTCGGGAGAGAACTTTGCCACCTGCTCGGTGACGCTCTTCACGATGCCCGCGTTGGTGTTTAAAAGGTCGTCGCGGCTCATGCCGGGTTTGCGCGGTATTCCGGCGGTTATGACCACTATGTCGGAGCCGGCGGTGGCTTCGTAGCTCGTCGCGCCGGTGACGTTAGTGTCGTACCCGTAGATAGGGCCGGTCTGCATGATGTCCAGGGCTTTTCCGGCGGGCATGTTCTCGGTCGCCGGGATGTCCACGAGGACGATATCGGCCAGGTCTTTTTCCGCCAGGGCGCGAACGACTGATTCCCCAACGTGCCCGGCGCCTACTACTGTTACTTTCCTTCTGTTCATAATTCCTCCATACCCTCTTTATTGCCAAATTTAAATAATAATACCATACTTCTCCGCGGTTAAAATATGACTTAGAGCAGCAACCGACTTGCTTTTAGTCAATATGCCCGCGCCTTCTGAAAGCGCGTTCCGGTCCGCGGCGGGAGGCCGGCGGGCAGGCTTCAGACCGCTTCCGCCGTGTGGTGTTTTTTCGCGCTTGTCTTCGCTTTTTCCTGTGCGTCCACCACCGCGATCGCGGCCATGTTCACGATGTCGTTCACTTCCGCGTCGCGCTGCAGCACATGCACGGCCTTGCTCATCCCCATGAGAATCGGGCCTATTGCAGTCGCCCCGCCGATGCGGCTTAACAGCTTATAGGCGATATTGCCCGCTTCCAGGTTGGGGAAGATCAGCACGTTCGCGCCGCCTTTCAGGGTGCTGAAAGGATAAGTGGTTTCTATGATCTCCGGGACCACGGCGGTATCGGCCTGCATTTCTCCGTCGATCATCAGCCCGGGGGCTTTCTTCCTTACTATCTCCACGGCGCGGCTGACTTTGGCCGACAGCGGGTGCGCCGTGCCTCCGAAGTTGGAGAAAGAGAGCATGGCCACCCTGGGCTCCACGCCGAAGCGCTTCACTGTCTCGGCCGCCAGCAGGGCGATCTCGGCCAGGTCTTCGCTGTCCGGGTCGATGTTCACGGTGGTGTCGGCGAGAAAATATATTTCCTTCTTCATGACGAGCATGTAAAGCCCGGAGACTTTCTTTATCCCCTCCTGCATCTTTATGACGCGCAGGGCGGGCCTTATCGTCTGGGGGTAATGGTCGTTCAGCCCGGAGACAAGCGCGTCGGCGTCCCCCATGTGGACCATCATTGCGCCGAAGGCGTTCCGGTTGCCCATCATTATTTCTTCGGACCTGTGGAGCGTGGCGCCCTTCCTCTCGCGCATCTTGAAGTACTCCACGACATATTTGACCCGGGCCGGGAAAGTGGCCGGGTCTACGATCTTTATTCCTTCCAGGGACAGCCCGTGATCGGTTATCATCGCTCTAATGCGGGCCTCGTTGCCGAGCAGTATGGGCGCGGCTATCTTCTCGTCCGCCAATTCCTGCGCCGCGCGGAGTATCTTTTCCTCCTCTCCTTCCGGGAAGACTATCCGCTTCGGGTTGCGCTGCGCTTTGCCTATCACGCTGCGCATCACTTCGCGCGCGCGGCCGAGGCGCTTCTCGAGCTGGAGGCGGTAGAGGGCGATGTCCACCGGCTTCTGGGCGACGCCGGTCTTCATGGCTGCTTCGGCCACGGCGGAGGCCTCACAGATGAGCACGCGGGAATCGAAGGGTTTGGGGATTATATACTCCCTGCCGAACTGGAATTTCTGCCCGCCGTAGGCCTTACTTACCGAATCCGGAACGTCCTCTTTGGCGAGTTTAGCCAGGGCGTAGGTTGCGGCGAGCTTCATCTCGTCGTTGATCTGCGTCGCCCTTACGTCCAGGGCGCCCCTGAAGATAAAAGGAAAGCCGAGGACGTTATTGATCTGGTTCGGATAGTCCGAGCGGCCAGAGGCCATAATGAGATCGCTCCTCGTGGCAACGGCCAGCTTGTATTCTATCTCCGGATTAGGGTTCGCCATGGCGAAAACTATCGGGTCCTTGGCCATGGAGAGGAGCATAGCCGGGGTAAGGACGTCGGCTACCGAAACACCCAGGAAAGCGTCCGCGCCCCTCATGGCTTCTTCCAGGGTGCGCAGCTTAGTGTCCACCGCGAACTTCTCCTTATATTTGTTCATGCCCGCGGTGCGGCCTTTGTAGATCACGCCCTTGGTATCGCACATTATTATATTCTCTCTCTTCACTCCCAGCCGGACATAATGGTCGGCGCAGGAGAAGCCGGCGGCGCCGGCGCCGTTGACTACCAGTCTGGCCTTGGCTATATCTTTGCCGACTATCTCCAGGGCGTTGATCAAACCAGCGCCGGAGATTATCGCGGTCCCGTGCTGGTCGTCGTGGAAGACCGGGATCTTCATGGTCTTTTTAAGCGTTTCTTCAATGTAAAAGCATTCGGGAGCTTTTATATCCTCGAGGTTAATGCCGCCGAAGGTCGGCTCCAGGAGCTGGCAGGCGCGGATGATCTCGTCGGGGTTGTGGCTGTCCATCTCCAGGTCGAAAACGTCAATGTCGGCGAATCTTTTGAAGAGGATCCCTTTTCCTTCCATGACGGGCTTTCCGGCCGCGGCGCCGATATCGCCCAGGCCGAGCACGGCCGTGCCGTTGGAAACCACGGCCACCAGGTTGCCTTTGGACGTATACTTGTAAACGTCCTCCGGGTGGGCCTCTATCTCAAGGCAGGGGGTCGCCACGCCGGGGGTGTAGGCCAGGCTCAGGTCTCTTTGCGTAAAACAGGGTTTTGTGGAGACGACTTCGATCTTTCCCGGGGTGGGAAAAGAGTGATAATCCAAAGCATCCTTCTTTGATATGCTCATAATTTAAGTGTTGCTTATGCCCTGGTCAGGCCTCAGTTAACACGATCTCCTTGTTAGTCTTGGTTTGCCGCGAACACGCTCCGCGTACATGGTTTATCGCTTATTTAAGGGTAACAAATTTAAAGCCGTTTTTACAGTTATGTCAGGCAGCCGGCAGGTCACGGCCGGTTATGGTCTTCAGGGCCGCTACGAAGAAGGTGCGCACGTGCGCGTCCTCGCCTTTGAGCGCCGCGGCCAGGGGCGCGACGGCTTTCTCGTCCTTTAGTTGGCCCAGCGCCACTGCCGCCGCTATTCTTACAAGGCTGTTCTTGTCTCCAAGCGCCGCGATCAGCGGCTCTACCGCGAGGGGATCCATGATAAGCCCGAGCGCTTCCGCGGCGGCGAACCGGACGGTCAGGTTCTGGTCGGCAAGCGCCGCTATCAAAGGCTCGGCGGCTTCGTTATCCTCGATGATCCCGAGGGCTCCGGCGGCGAGATAACGGATATGGCCGCTCTCCTCCTTAAGGGCCCGCATCAGGGCAGGGATGGAAGGCGCGCCTATCCTTATCAGGCCCGCTATGGCCGTCTTGCGGACCAGGGGGCTGGGATCTTTTATCGCGGCGGCCAGGGGTTTGGCCGCGCGCGCGGTTTTCATAAAGCTCAGGGCCCCGGCGGCTGAAACCCGGACGCTCTCGCTTTGATCGCCAAGGGCGGCGACAAGCGGTTTTAGCGTCCCGGTGGTCTTCATTTTTCCCAGGGCGATAACCGCGAGGTTCCGCACTTCCGGGCTGGTGTCCCTGATCGCCCAGGCCAGGGGGCGCAGGGCCAGCTTTCCTTCGACGGAACCCAGTGCCAGGGCGGCGCATTTACGGACCTCTTCGTCAGGGTCCGAGAGGGCGTAGATCAGGGGGCCCGTAGCGGCCGGCCCCTTCAGCGCCCCCAGGGCCGTCACGGCGTAAGCCCGCACGCTCACGTCGGCGTCCTGCAGGGCCGTCACAAGGTGACCGAGGGCGAGGGGATTGCGCATCTCCCCCAGCGCCAGCGCCGCCTTCTTTCTGACGGCGGGGTCCCGGTCTTTGAGCAGGGTAAGCCACCACTCTATCCCCGGCTTTTCGTTTGTTGGCATAGTCGA
This sequence comes from Elusimicrobiales bacterium, assembly GCA_036170455.1. Taxonomy (GTDB): domain Bacteria; phylum Elusimicrobiota; class Elusimicrobia; order Elusimicrobiales; family UBA9959; genus UBA9959. Next base: position 3,402 of record JAVHPG010000149.1, on the reverse strand, counting down.
TTTTCCGCAATCCGTATAGTACAATACTTGGCCAACCCAAGCCAAAAGCGAAATCCCGGGCGCTGCCCGGGCTTTCTGCCTCCGCGCCGCGGCTTATTTATTCAGAACGCGCCGGAATTCCCTGGTGAGCGCCGGGACGATCTCGAAGACGTCGCCGACTATGCCGTAGGTGGCGACTTTGAAGATGGGCGCGTCGGGGTCTTTGTTGATGGCCACTATAACCTTGGAGGACTGCATGCCTATAAGATGCTGGATCTGGCCCGAAATGCCGCAGGCTATATAGAGCTTGGGACAGACCGTCTTTCCGGTCTGGCCTACCTGGTGCGAATATGGTATCCAGTCGGCGTCCACCGCGCTTCTGGAAGCGCCTACCGCGCCGCCCAGCGCTTTGGCCAGTTCGCCTATGAGCGCGATTCCCTCTTTCCCCCCCATCCCGCGGCCGCCGGAGACTATTATATCGGCCTCGGCGAGGTTTATGGTCTCGCCTATCTCTTCCACAATATCCAGCAGCTTCGTGCGTGATCTGAAAACTTCCTCGGGGTAGCTCTTCCTTATAACTTCGGCCTTACGGGTTTTATCTATGGCGGCTTCTTTCATCACTTTGTGCCGGACCGTGGCCATCTGGGGCCTGTGGTTGGGGGTGATGATGGTGGCCATGATATTCCCGCCGAAAGCCGGGCGGGTCTGGAGAAGCAGGCGCTCTTCAGGGTCTACGTCGAGCTCCGTGCAGTCGGCGGTGAGCCCCGCGTTGATCTTTACGGCTACGCGCGACACCAGGCTCCTGCCTATGGTGGTGGCGCCGCAGAGAATGGCCTCCGGCTTGTACTCCTCCGCGAGCCGCACAAAGACCTCGGTGTACGGGTCGTCCTGGTAGGATTTCAGGGCCGGGTGGTCGACCAGGTAAACCTTGTCCGCGCCGCGCCAGGAAAGCTCATCGACCCCGGCGTCGACGCCGCTGCCGAGCAGGACGGCGCAGAGCTTAACGCCCAGCTTGTCGGCCAGCTTGCGGCCCTCGCCCAAAAGCTCGAAAGAAATGGACTGTATGACGCTTTTCTTCTGCTCGCAGAAGACCCAGACGTCCTTGTAGCCGGACAGGTCCTTCTTCGGGCCGCCGTCTTTCTTTATTTCTATGGCGGCGAATTTGCAGGTTTCGACGCAGGAGCCGCAGAGCGTGCACTTCGCCATGTCGATGACGGCTTTTCTGTTCGCCATGTGGATGGCGCCGAAGGGGCAGCTCTTCACGCAAAGCGTGCAGCCGGTACATTTGTCGAGCAGGATGGTGATGGAAGCCATTAGATTACGATGTCCTTGAGAAGTTCCGCAAGTTCCGCGGCGATGTCCGCGGTGTCGCCATTAAGCATTTCCCCGCCCTTCCTGGGCTCGGGGGTGAAGATCTTTACCACGCGCGTGGGGGAGCCGTCCAGGCCGAGCGCGGCCGGGTCGGCTTCGATGTCTTCAGCCGTCCACCTGAGGGGCTTGGCCGACTTCGCCCGCATAAGGCCTTTCAGCGACGGCATGCGCGGCGTGTTCAGCTCTTTTACCACGGTAAAGAGGCAGGGCAGCGGGGTTTCGATCACGTCGTAACCCTCCTCCGTCATGCGCTGCACCCTGGCTTTATCGGCGGAGAGCACTTCTATCCTTTTTACGTAGGTGACCTGGGGGATGTCCAGGTGGGCCGAGATGCCGGGGCCGACCTGCGCTGTGTCCCCGTCGGAGGCCTGCTTGCCGCAGAGGATGACGTCGAAGTCGCCGATCTTCCGGATGGCGGCGGCGAGGGTGTAACTGGTGGCCCAGGTGTCCGAGCCGGCGAACTTGCGGTCGCTCACCAGAACGGCCTCGTCGCAGCCGAGGGAGATGGCTTCCCGGAGGGCGTTCTCGGCCTGGGGCGGGCCCATGGTGAGGACGGTGACCTTGCCGCCGCAGCGCTCTTTCAGGCGCACGGCTTCCTCTATGGCGTAAGCGTCGAACGGGTTGATGACGCTCTCGACGCCCTCGCGGATAAGGGTGTTGGTGACCGGGTCTATCCTGACGTCGGTGGTGTTGGGTACCTGTTTGATGCAGACGATTATGTTCATGAGATTTGCTTTATGTCTGGGGCCGGCCGGGTTTTTGCCCCGTGAACCCTGGAAGATGGAAACCGTTGTGCGGTTTCCCCCCGCCTTAGGGAAATTATGGCGGGGCCCGCCCTTCCCCAAAGGGTTCCCGGGGCAAAACCCCGGCCAGCCCGGAAGCCCCCTACTTTTTTATCGACTCCTTGAGCATGTTGGCGGCGATGACGTTGCGCTGGATCTGGCTGGTGCCTTCGTAGATCTGGGTGATCTTGGCGTCGCGCATGTATTTCTCCACCGGGTAGTCGCGCATATAGCCGTAGCCGCCGAAGATCTGGACGGCGTCGGTGGTGACCTTCATAGCGACTTCGCTGGCGAAAAGCTTGGCCATGGCGGACTCTTTCGCCACGCTTTTCGCACCGGAGTCGACCATGCGGGCGGTGGCGTAGACTAGGGCGCGCGCCGCTTCCACCTGGGTGCCCATATCGGCGAGCATATGCTGGATGGCCTGCAGGCTGGAGATGGGAGCGCCGAACTGGACGCGGGTGCGCGAGTACTCCACGGCGTGGTCCAGGGCGCCCTGGGCTATGCCCACCGCCTGCGCCGCGACGCCGGGCCTGGAGCAGTCGAAGGTCTTCATGGCGATGATGAAGCCCATGCCTTCCCTGGAGATGAGGTTGGCCGCGGGGATTTCGCAGTCGGTGAAGATGACTTCCCTGGTGGCCGAGGCGCGGATGCCCAGCTTCTTCTCTTTCTTGCCGAATTCCATCCCCTTGGCGCCTTTCTCGACGATGAAGGCGCTGGCGCCCCTGACGCCCTTGCTTTTGTCGGTGCTGGCTATCACGGTATAAATTTCGGCTTCGCCGGCATTGGTGATCCACTGCTTGGTTCCGTTCAGGATATATTTATCGCCCTCTTTGCGGGCGGTGGTCTTGATGGAGCCGGCGTCGGAGCCGGCTTCCGCCTCGGTAATGCAGAAAGCGGCCAGTTTTTTTCCGGCGGCGATGTCAGGCAGGTATTTCTTTTTCTGCTCGTCCGAGCCGTGGAGGAGGATGGGCAGCGTTCCGAGGCCGGTGCCGGCGTAGCCCAGAGCTATGCCGCCGCAGGCTTTGGAGAGCTCTTCCGTAACCAGGCACATGTCCAGGATGCCTCCGCCGAGGCCGCCGTACTGCTCGGGCAGGTAGACGCCGAACAGGTCGCTGTCGGCCAGGATCTTCATGATCGGCCAGGCGAATTCCTCGGTTTCGTCGTAATGGGCGGAGACGGGCCTTATTTTTTCGTCGGCGATCTTGCGGGCGAGGTCCCGGATCATAACCTGCTGCTCGGTCAGTATGTAGTCCATGGCAAACTCCTG
>JAVHPG010000148.1:0-2131 GCA_036170455.1 Elusimicrobiales bacterium | reverse complement strand
CCTGTTCCTCCTGGGTGGGGGGACCAGAGCTTCTCTCGGAGAAACAGGGAAGGTTTACTTGCTCTCTCATAATTTTACAGCTCGGACATAGCCCATCGATCCAGCGCACAGTTTTGACACTTTATCTAAGTCTTTATCCAGGTGGACTTTCGCACTTTTTAGCCGCAGTATAAGCAGGCTTCCAGTCACATCTTTCACATAGTTTACCAAAAAAATAGCGCATGGCTGTTACAAATGTCGCTTGACAGCGGCTTATTGCTTATGCTATTCTGTATGTGTAATAACATACAGTATAAAAGGAGCAATACCATGACCCAGACCAGAAAGTTTCCGGACCACCGGCAGGTTCTCCGCGGCTCGTTGTACACTTTGCGACGCAAGTGCGGAAAACCCACTTGCCGATGCATCACGGGCGAACTGCACGAGACGCCCGTTCTTTCCTACAGCCTCAGCGGATCCACCAGGCTGCTGGCGTTGCGCCCGCAGGATGTGCGTGAAGTAAGGGCGGCGCTGAAGCGATATCAGGAAGCGCTGCAGGGCCTGAACCAGGAGGCGCTGGCCGGTATCCGCGCGCTCCGGCAACGGATAGCAAGGGAAAAAGCCCATGCCGGCAGGGGACAGCGGTGATTGTTCCAATTGACATCTGGGATACGTTCGTAGCGGCCTGCGCCCCCGCCTTCACCCAGCCTTCCTTTGCGCTCTTTCAGGAACTGCTCAGCGCCTGGGTGCTCTGTCCCGGACGACACACGGTCACGCACATGATCCGCATGCTCAATCCTTCGCCCCGGCGTGAACATGATGCCTACCACCGGTTCCTGCGCGCCGGGGCCTGGAGCATGGCCTCATTATGGCGTTTGCTTGCGCAGGCGCTGGCGGCGGGTTTGATGGGGCAGCAGGAGGCGCTGGCCCTGGATGTGGACGATACGCTCTTTCACAAAACAGGCCCCAAAGTGGAAAGCGCCGGCTCTTTCCGGGATGCTGTGCGGTCGACGAAGAAACATGTCGTGTATGCGCTGGGGATAAATCTGGTCGTCATGACCCTTCGGATCAGGGCTCCCTGGGGCGGGGAGCCGCTGGGACTGCCGATCAATGTGCGGGTTTACAGGAAGGGCGGACCATCACACCTTGACCTGGCCGTACAGATGCTGCAGGAAGTGTCGCAATGGCTTCCCAATCGCAGTATTCATCTGTGCGCGGACGGGGCTTACGCGGCGCTGGCCAGCCGGATGTTGCCGCACAGCCACCTTACTTCCCGCATGCGCCGGGATGCCGCGCTTTACGAAATGCCGCCAAAACACAAAAAGAAGGGACGAGGCCGGCCGCGCAGGAAAGGGAAACGTCTTCCGACGCCGGAAGAAATGGCCCGCCGGGTTTCCAGGTGGAGTTCGGCGACAATCGATGTCCGGGGCCGGTTGAAAGAGCGGCTGATATATGTCCGCCCGGTTCTCTGGTACAAGGTCTGCCCGACCCGGCCGGTTCTGTTTGTAATTGTCCGCGATCCGGCCGGAAACGAGCCGGATGACTTCTTTTTTACTACCGAAGCAGAAGCTTATGGCCCGGTTGTCGCCGGCAGATACTGCGGCCGCTGGTCCATTGAGGATACTTTTCGAAACACAAAGCAGCACCTTGGGGGAGAGGACCCGCAAACGTGGAAGGGTCACGGGCCAGAGCGTGCGGCATCTCTGTCGTTATGGCTCTATGCCGCGGTCTGGCAGTGGTACATCAAGACTTACGGGACAAAACCGACATGGGTTCAGACGCCCTGGTACACAGGGAAGACCACGCCGTCCTTCGCCAACGCCCTCGCCGCGTTGCGCCGGGCACTGTGGTACAATAAGATTTTTGAGCGGTCCGATTCGCGACCGCTCCCGCGAAAATTCGCGGACGTTCTTATCGGGGCACTCGCTGAAGCGACGTAGGAATAAGGAGGATTAGGTAAAATCTATGCTAAAATAATTATGTTCTTGATATTAAAAAGTGCGAAAGTCCACTTCTTGATAAATTCATTTTTTCTTTCGGGCACAATATCGGCCAGCACATTGGCGAAAACACCTGCGAAGAGCGAATGGCCGCTGGGATAGGAATAGCTCCCGCTCTTCTTTATGCAGGGTTTAACCTCGACATAGGCGCT
>JAVHPG010000147.1:0-10693 GCA_036170455.1 Elusimicrobiales bacterium | reverse complement strand
GTTGAAAAAATTGGCCGACTCCACCGTGGCCTTCGTGAGCAAAAGCAGCCTCTATTTCGATCCCGTGGAAAAGATCTATAAGACAAGGAACTCCGGGAAGATCTCCGAGGCGGAATACCTCGAGGAAAGCGAGGATTTCTCTTCGCAAAGCAGGCTCTCCGGCTGTTCCGGCTCCTACCTGGGCAAAGGGCTGGTCATGACCGCGGGGCACTGCGTCTCGGAGGATGCCAAGGACCCTAATTATTTCGAGAACTTTTTCATGGTCTTCGGCTGGAAATACGATAAAGAAGGGACTCCCGCGCAGGATTTCAAGGCCGACGCCGTTTATTCCATAAAAAAGGTTGAGGTCCGCGCCCTGGAAGGGCCGACCGGGGACATGAAAGCCTACAGGGATTTCGCCCTCGTCTCAATGGACAGGGAGCCCTCCGGCAGGCAGCCGCTTACGCTTGAAAGAGAGCAGGCGCCCAAGATCGGTCAGAAAGTCTTTACTATAGGCTATCCGCTGGGGCTGGCGGTAAAGATCAACGATCCCGACCAGGCCCAGGTCTACGCGGTGGAGAAGAACGGTTTCCAGACGAACATCGACGCTTTCGGCGGCAACTCGGGCGGCCCCGCTTTCGATTCAGCCACCAATAAGATAGTGGGCATACTCGTGACCGCCGTGGGAACCGAGTTTTCCTACGAATTGAACCGGGATTTCAGCTTCATAGCGGATTTTTCCCTCCCCTCGGACACTATTGAGTACAAGCCGCAGCTCGGGACGGTCACTTTCGGCTCGGCGGTAAGAGGCATCGTCCTGGAAATGCTCCGCAATTCAAAAGGCACGATCTCCATCCTGGACGAAAATAAATGCCTTATCACCCTGCCTAAGGGCGCCAGGTTCGAGAACAGGTCTCTGACCTTTTCCCTGGTCACCCGCGTCGGCGGAAAGAACGTTTTTAACAGGGGCAAGCTGATGCGCGACAAGCAGGAAAGCTTCGGCACAGGCGTCATGGGATTGCCGGAAGAAATAAAGAAGCTCGTCCAGCCCTGAACGCCGGGCTTACTATAAAGAGACGGGACGCTGTCCCGTTTCTTTTCTTGTATAGGGATAAAAAAGGTTCCGCGAACCCGACACGCCCTTGTCGGGTTGACCTGCTATGCTATTTCTACAGTTGAGTCGTAAATTGGAAACGGGAGCGGTAAAAGTGATAGATTAAGTATAGGGGCAGACAAAGTTTTGGCGGAAGAGATCTAAAACGGCATTTTCAAGGAGATAATAATATGGCGAATTTAAACAAGGTTATGCTCATTGGTCGTCTGACCCGCGAGCCCGAGATAAAGGAATTCAGCAATGGCGGCAAGGTGGCCAATGTGGGCTTCGCCGTCAATAACCGCAAGAAGAATATGCAGAGCGGCCAGTGGGAAGACGTCCCGGTGTGGGTGGACCTCAAAGCTTTCAACCGCGAGACCGGCCGCAAGCTGGCGGACCTGATAGAGAAATACCTCCATAAAGGCTCGCAGGCCTACGTGGAAGGGCATTTGGTTCTGGAAGAGTGGACCTCCAGGGAGGGCGGCGAGAAGCGCTCCAAGATGGTGGTCTACGTGGACGAGATAGAATTCCTGGGCAGCCGCGGTGACTCCGAGGGCGGAGCCTCGGAAGCCTCCGAGCCCGCCGCCTCAAGGAAGAGCAAAGCCGCCAAGGCCGAGAAAAGCGAAGGCGGCGGTATAGAAGAAGTCCCGTTCTAGGAAAATAAGGCGGGAAAGCGAACCCCGGCGGCCGCATAAACGGCGCCGGGGTTTTGCGCGATAAGGGGACAGGCTACTTTTTCAGAGGTCTTAACATGCTTCGCAGCCTGGTTATAAGTTTTTTATCTTTTCCTTTTTCAGCCCTGGCTTTTATTATAGGCTGGGCGGCCAGGGATCTGCGCTTCGGCCTGCTGGCAGGGGCGGTGATCTTTACCGGGTTCTTTATCGCCGCGGTAGTAAATCTATTTTTTGTTAAAAGCTACAGCTACCTTGACGCCGCGCTGCCGCTTGTATTTTCTATTTTCTGGTCGCTGGCGCTTGCGCCGTTCAGCTTTGGGGCCAGCCTTTTCTCCGCCCCGGCCTTCATCGGCGCTAACCCCCTGTCGAGGCTTCGCCTCAGCAGGATCGGTTGACCTTTGGGTGGAGGTATGGGAAAATATACTTATGGCATTCCTCACCGCTTTTGCTGAAGAATTTTTAAACCTTACCTGGATGGTGCTGCCCTACTTTTTAGGCGGGGCCGCTTTTGGCGCCGCGCTGGATGTTTTTGTGAAGCCGGAGTTCGCGCTGAAGCACTTGGGCGGCGGCTGGCTTTCCATGGCGAAGGCCTCCGTCCTTGGCATGGTGATGCCGGGCTGCTCCTGCGCCACTATGCCTATGGCCGACGGCCTGCGGCGCAAGGGCGCGGACCTGGGCACCGTTACAAGCTTCCTGCTGGCTTCGCCGCTGGTCAGCCCGCAGACGCTGGTCCTCACCTGGGCCGTCCTCGGTTGGAAGTTCACCTTCGCCCGGGCGCTGGCGGCTTTCTGCGGGGCCATGATGGTAGGCTCTATCTTTCTTTGGCTGGAGAAGAACAAGCCCGGTTTTTTGGATATTCCGGCGCCGGCCCCGCTGAAGAAATGCTCTTCGGGCTGCTGCGGAGTAAAAGCCGGGGAAGAAGAGGGGCCAAGGAAGTTCTGGCCGGTCTTTATAGACATACTGAAAGACCTGGCTAAATACTTCGTGATCGGCATGGCGATAGCCAGCCTGCTTACCGTGCTGATTCCGCCGGATGTCATCCCGCGCTATATCGGTTCTTCAGGCCCGCTGGCCTACCTGGCCGCCGTGCTGCTGGGCGTGCCGCTTTATGTCTGCGAGGGGGAGGAGATCCCGCTGACCCTGTCGCTGCTGAAACTTGGGCTCGGCAAAGGCCCGGCCTTCGCTTTCCTGCTTGGCTCCGTGGGAACCTGCCTTCCCACCATGATAATGTCGCAGAAACTTATAGGCCGCCGCGGCCTTATGGTCTACGCCGCCTGGTGGCTGCTCTTCGCCTACAGCGCCGGCCTCCTGTTCAGCTTCTTCTGAAATTCCGTTCTGCGAATAAAAGACCGGAGATATTTCTCCGGTCTTTTGTTTTTCTGTTCGCTTTCCTGATGCTTACAGCATATAGGGGTATCTGTAATCCTTAGGCGGTGCGAGGTTTTCCTTTATCGTCCGGGCCGAGGTCCAGCGCAGCAGGTTATGGTGCCAGCCGACTTTATCATTGGTTCCGGAGGACCTGCCGCCGCCGAAAGGCTGGCGGTCCACCACGGCGCCGGTGGGTTTGTCGTTTATGTAGAAATTGCCCGCTGCGTCGGCCAGGGCTTCGGAGGCTTCTTTTATTGCGGCTTCGTCGCGGGCGAAGACGGCCCCGGTCAGGGCGTAGGGCGAGGTGGCGTCGCAGATCTTCAGCGTCTCGCCGAACTTGTCGTCTTCGTAGACGAAAACGGTCATCACCGGCCCGAAGATCTCCTCGGTCATGGTCTTGTACCGGGGATCAGTGGTCTCTATCAGCGTGGGCCTTATGAAATAACCCCGGCTCTCGTCGCAGCCGCCGCCGGCCAGTATCCTGGCGTCGGAAGCCGCTTCCGTCAGGGTGAGATGGCCCTTTATCCTGTCATAGGCGGTTTTGTCTATGACGGCGTTCATGAAGCAGGAGAAATCTTCGCAGGGCCCCATCCTGATGCCGTTGATCTGCGAGACCAGGTCTTCCTTTATCTTGTTCCAGAGCGTACGGGGGATATAGGCTCGCGTGGCCGCAGAACATTTTTGCCCCTGGTATTCGTAGGAGCCGCGGATAATGGCGGTCTTCAGCGCTTCGGGGTCGCAGGAAGCGTGGGCGAAGATGAAGCCCTTGCCTCCGGTCTCGCCTACGATGCGCGGGTAGTCCTTGTACCTGTACAGGTTGCGGGCGATGGTGGTCCAGAGGCTGTTGAAGACTGGGGTAGAGCCGGTGAAATGCAGCCCTGCGAAGTCAGCGCTGTCTAAAGCGGCGGTTCCGATCTCTCCGCTCGGTCCGGGGATCATATTGATCACCCCGTCGGGCAGGCCCGCGGCCTGCCAGAGCTTCATCATATAATGGGCAGAGAAAACCGCCGTCGAGGCCGGCTTCCAGAGCACGGTATTTCCCATCAGGGCCGGGGCCGTGGGGAGGTTGCCCGCTATGGAGGTGAAATTGAAAGGTGTCAGGGCGAAGATGAAGCCCTCCATCGGCCTGTATTCCAGGCTGTTCTTTTCCCCTGGCGAAGAGCGGGGCTGCTCGGAGTAAAGTTTATCCAGGTAATAGGGGTTGAAGCGGTAATAGTCGGCCAGTTCGCAGGCCGCGTCGGTCTCCGCCTGGTGAGGGGTTTTGGACTGGCCCAGCATAGTGGCGGCTACCAGCGTAGAGCGCCAGGGACCGGCCAAAAGCTCCGCCGCCTTCTGAAAAATAGCTGTGCGCTCCCGCCAGGGCGTGCGCGCCCAGCCGGCCCTGGCAGCATTGGCCGCCTCTATCGCCAGCTGTACCTCCGCCGCGCCGGCCTTATGGAAGCGGCCCAGGGTGTTTTTATGGTCGTGAGGGAGTACTATGCCCGCGGTCCTGCCGGTGCGGAGTTCTTTCCCGCCTATGATCAGGGGAATGTCGGCGGCCCGGGCTTTCAGCTCGGCCAGCTTTTTTACCAGCTCGGCCCGCTCCGGGCTGCCGGGAGCGTAATTAAGAACAGCCTCGTTTTCAGGCCTGGGTATCTGCATCTTATTTTTCATTACCGTCTCCCCTGCCAGCCGCAAAACCGCGTCGCTACAATATTATCAAAAAAAGGGGGGCCGGCTGCTTTTAATAAAGCAGCCTGCCCCCTGTATCCGCGCCGCTCAGGAAAGGCGGGGGAACTTGATGCCCTGGGCCAGCGGCGCTTTATCGGTGTAGTTGATGGTGGTCGTCTGCCGGCGCATATACGCTTTCCAGGCGTCGGATCCGGACTCGCGGCCGCCGCCGGTCTCTTTTTCTCCGCCGAAAGCCCCGCCGATCTCGGCGCCGCTGGTTCCGATGTTCACATTGGCTATTCCGCAGTCCGAGCCTTCGGGCGAAAGGAACTTCTCGGCCTCGCGCATATTATTGGTGAAGATGGCTGAGGATAAACCCTGCGGAACGTTATTGTGGATAGCCAGCGCTTCGTCAAGGGTGGTATAGCTCATTATGTACAGGATGGGGGCGAAAGTTTCTTCCTGTACTATTTTATAATCGTTCCCGGCTTCTATTACGCAAGGCTTTACATAGCAGCCGCTTTCATAGCCCCGGCCTTCCAGCACGCCGCCCTCTACCAGCATTTTGCCGCCTTCCGCTTTAGCTTTCTCTATCGCGGACAAATAATCCTGCACCGCTTTTGTGTCGATGAGCGGCCCGACATGGTTGTGTTCATCCAAAGGGTCGCCGATGCGCAGTTGTTTATAGGCCCGTTTAAGATCCGCCATTGTTTTTTCGTAGATGCTTTCGTGCACTATCAGCCGCCGGGTGGAAGTGCAGCGCTGCGCCGCGGTGCCGACGGCGCCAAAGACGGCGGTAGGGATAAGCAGGTCCAGGTCGGCTTTCTCCGTAACGATTATCGCGTTGTTGCCGCCCAGTTCCAGGATGCTGCGCCCGAAGCGCGCGGCGACCGTGGCGGAGACGTGGCGGCCGATGCTCGTGGAGCCCGTGAACGAGACCAGCGGGATGCGGCCGTCATTGTTTATCATGTCGCCGGCGGGGTTGCCGCAGACCAGCGTGCTTATTCCGTCCGGCAGATTATTGGCTTTCAGCACTTTGCCTATTATCTGCTGGCAGGCCACCGCGCAGAGGGGGACTTTGGAGCTGGGTTTCCAGATCACGGTGTCCCCGCAAACCCAGGCCAGCGCGGCGTTCCAGGCCCAGACGGCTACCGGGAAATTGAAAGCGCTGATCACGCCGACCACGCCGAGAGGGTGCCACTGCTCGTACATCCGGTGGCCCGGGCGCTCGCTGTGCATGGACAGGCCGTAAAGCTGGCGGGAAAGGCCGACGGCGAAGTCGCAGATGTCTATCATTTCCTGCACTTCTCCCATGCCCTCCTGGAGGGATTTGCCCATCTCGTAAGAAACCAGCACCCCAAGTTCTCTCTTTACCGCGCGCAGTTCGGAGCCAAGCTGGCGCACTATCTCGCCGCGCGCCGGGGCCGGCATGGTCCGCCAGGTCTTGAACGCTTCGACATTGGCTTTCATCGCCTCCTGGTAGCCGGCGGCGTCGGCCGCGCTCACCGCGCCCAGCAGCTTTCCGTTTACGGGCGAAAAGGATTTAATAGGGGGCCCGCCGGCTTTCAGCGCCCTGCCGCCTGTCCAGACGCCGCTTTGCGACTCTCCGATATTGAATGTCCGCAAAACTTTGCCGAGCGAAGTGTTCATCGTTTTATCTCCTTGAATCATTACCTTTGTCATTTTTCCTCCATGAAAGCGTATTTGTAATTGACCGGCGGAACGAAATTCTCTTTCACCGTCCTCGGGGACGTCCATCTCATCATGTTGATAAGCGAGCCCGCTTTGTCGTTCGTGCCGGAGGCCCTGGCGCCGCCGAAAGGCTGCTGCCCCACCACCGCGCCGGTGGGTTTGTCATTGATGTAGAAATTGCCGGCCGCATGCTCGAGCAGGTCTTCGGCCAGCAGCACGGCCGCGCGGTCCCGGGCGAAGATAGCGCCGGTCAGCGCGTAGGGGGAGGTGGCGTCGCAAAGTTTCAGCGTTTCTTCGTACTTTCCGTCTTCGTATACGAACACTGTCATCACGGGCCCGAAGATCTCCTCTTCCATAGTCTTGAAGCGCGGGTCCGTAGTTTCTATCAGCGTAGGCTGTATGAAATAGCCTTCCGAATCGTCGCAGCCGCCGCCGGCCAGTATTTCGGCGTCAGGCGCGGCCCTGGCGAAATCTATATAGCCTTTTATGGCGTTATAGGCGCTTTTATCTATCACCGCATTGAAGAAGTTCGTGAAGTCCTCGGCCGGGCCCGTCTTTATGCCTTTGACCTGGGCGACCAGGTCTTTTTTTATCCCGTTCCATATTGACCGGGGTATATAAGCGCGGCTGGCGGCCGAACATTTCTGCCCCTGGTACTCGTAGGCGCCGCGCACAATTGCGCATTTCAGCGCCTCCGGGTCGCAGGAGCCGTGGGCGAAGATGAAATCTTTGCCGCCGGTCTCTCCCACCACGCGGGGGTAGCCGTGGTATTTGCTGAAATTCCCGGTGATCGCTCTCCACATCCCGTTGAAGACACCCGTAGAGCCGGTGAAGTGCAGGCCCATCAGGTCGGGGCTGTCTATGACCGGGGTTCCCACTTCGGCGCCGGAGCCGGGCAGCATATTGATGGCTCCGTCCGGGAGTCCCGCCGCCTGCCAGAGCTTCATAAGGAAATAGGCGGAGTAAACTGCGCTGGAAGCGGGTTTCCAGATGACGGTATTGCCCATTATCGCCGGCGCGGTCGGCAGATTGCCTGCAATGGAAGTGAAATTAAAAGGCGTGGCCGCGAAGACGAACCCTTCGAGCGGGCGGTAATCCAGGTAATTCCAGACCCCGGGCGGGGAGAAAGGCTGCTGGTCGTAGATCTGCCCGGCGTAGTAAGTGTTGAAGCGGTAGAAATCCACCAGTTCGCAGGCGGAGTCTATCTCGGCCTGGTAGGGATTCTTGGACTGGCACAGCATGGTGGCGGCGTTCAGCGTCTGGCGCCAGGTGGTGGCCAGCAGCTCGCCTGCTTTCAGGAAGACGGCCGCCCTGGCATGCCAGGGCATTTTGCCCCAGGTCCGGCGGGCGTCGGCGGCGGCCTTTACGGCCAGCGCCACTTCCGCCGGGCCGGCTTTGTGGTAGCGGCCTATGATCTTTTTGTTTTCGTGCGGAACAACTATATCTGCGGTGCGCCCGGTGCGGACTTCTTTGCCGCCTATTATAAGGGGGATATCTATTATTTGTCCGCGCAGTCCGGTCAGTTTGGCTTTCAGTTCCGCGCGCTCGCGGCTGCCCGGCGCATAGTCCAGCAGGGGCTCATTGACTGGTTTGGGTACCTGGAAAATAGTGTTCATGTGGTCCTGTCTGTAAAGGTGCTCCCATTATGTTAGCAGTTGGCGTAATATTAGTATAATTCATAGTATTCATAGCATGTATGAGGAAAATTCAGCATGGCGCTTAACCTTTACCAGCTTAAAGCTTTCTTTACCGTAGCGCGGACGCGCAGTTTCACCGAGGCGGCTAAAAGGCTGTATCTTACCCAGTCCGCGGTCAGCCACGCCGTGAACAAGCTGGCTAAAAGCGCCGGTGACGAGCTTTTCAATAAGACCGTGAACGGACTGGAGCTCACGGAAGCCGGGAAAATACTGTATAAAGCCTGCGAGACGGTTTTTTGCGAGATCGAAAAAGCCGAGGAGCAGCTGGCCGCGGTGAAGAACAAGAACCTCGGAGTGATACGCCTGGGCGCCACCGTCGAGTTCGGAACCACCCTGCTGGTTAAGTACCTTAAAGGCTTTATAAACAAGAATCCCCGCGTTCACCTGGATTTCCAGTTCCGCCACGAACTGCTCAAGCCGCTCCTGAACGAAGAGCTGGATATAATAATCGACTGCACGGAGCATGAGGAGAGAGAGCTGATCAAAACACCTCTTTTCAGGGAAGAGTACGTGGTGATCGCTTCGCCGGAATTTATGCTGAAGCATAAGATACGGCAGCCAGCCGACCTTTGCGGCCACAATATCCTTTCTATGGATAAAGAAGCGCTGTGGTGGGGTAATTTCCTGAAAGCCCTGCCCGCGGACGGGCGGCCTGAGCTGGCGCCTGTCACCGAAATGAACCATATACGGGCTATGATCAACGCCGCCAGCGAGGACCTTGGCGTGGGCTTTGTGCCGAGGTACTGCGTGATGAAAGAGCTTAAAGCCAAAGCCCTTGTGGATGTCTTCCCCGGCCTGAAACTTTTCGAGGGGAACTTCTATATCTACCAGAAAACAAAAAGGGCGGGGCTTGAAAGGCACCGCGCCCTGGTGGAATATCTGAAGAATATAAAAAGCACGCACCTCGAGCGGGCTAAAACCGGATGGCAGTAAAACTATTCATGTCCGCTATGAATATTGTGAATAATGGCTGGAAAGGTAAATTTTATACGATTTAGTTGCTGGCTTGTCTTCCGGATCGAGGAGAAATAATGACTATTAAATTACTTATGCTGTGCGCGGCACTGTTAGCCCCGGTACTGCCGGTTTCCGCGCAGAAGGTATCCACGGCCGCGCCCGCAGGTAGCAGTTTTTTTGAACAGGGGCCCGGTAAGGAATATGCGCTCAAAACAATTTACGTGGGCGGAGAAGTTGAGAATCCCGGTCCCGTTGACCTGGCCTCCCTGACCGTGCGGGACCTGGCCGTCAAAGAACTGGCTTTTGCCGAAGGGAAACCTCAATTCAAGGGCGCATATTTCTTTTCCGGCTATTCGCTTTACGACATTCTTAAGTTAAAGACCGTAAAAAAAGCCGGCGGCGACTTCCATCCTGAAGTGGACCTGTTCGTGGTGGTGGAGAACGATAAAGGCGAAAAGGCCGTTTTCAGCTGGGGCGAGATCTTCTATGCGCGCAACAACTTCAACGCGCTTATCTATAAAGCCGCCCGCTCCATAACCACCGGCCGCAAGAAAGACTGGCCCCTCCCGGAGGAGTCCCGCCTGGTCTGCTCCGACGATCTGTATAATACCCGCTTCATCGCCAGCCCGACAAAGATAACGGTCAGGTCGGCGCCTGGCGAATATCCCGGCGAGAAGCATAAAGAGGCTTACGCGCCCGACTTTAAGATCGTGGCCGGCGGGAGGGCAGAAACCATAAAGGACCTGGAGAAACTGGCCGGCAAGCGCGGCTATATCTATACAGGCTATGGGCACGGCAGCGGCTTCAAGAGCGTGAAATCAGGCGAGGGCTTCCTGTTCAAGGATGTCCTGGCCAAAACCGCCGGGATAGCTCCGCAGGATTCCGGCTCCTCGCTGGTGATAGTTTCGGCCGGCGACGCCTACCGGGCCGCTTTCAGCTTGTCCGAGATCATTAACAGGGGAGACAACTCCGACCTGTTGCTTACGGAAAGAGGAAAGGACGACGGCGGCCGCTTTTCTCTCTATTGCCCCGCGGATTTCTTCGTGGACCGCAATGTCAGTTCCGTGGCTAAAGTGGAAGTTCTGAAAATATAGGCCGGCGCGAATTTTGGAATTAGAGGAAATACTTCAGGAGGTTATTTGTGAACAACAGGATAATGGCGGCGTTCGTGTGTTTGCAGCTTTCGGCGCTTGCCGCTTCGGCGCAAAGCGCCTCTCCGTCCGGCTGGAAGACCAGTTTCGGCGCCGAGGAGCGCTTGCGCGTGGAGAGACGGGGGAATTTCGACTTCGACGAAGCCCGTAACGATAATTCAGGCGTTTCTTACCAGCGGTTAAAGCTGAACGCGAAGGCGGAGCTGCCCGGTAAACTGGAGCTGTTCGCCGAAGGAATGGACCTGCGCGACGCCCATGAAGACCTGGCGAAAACGGCCCAGAAAGACAAGGCCGACCTGCACCAGGCCTATGCGGCGCTCAAAGGCAAGCCTCTCGGCCTGCCGCTCGAGCTTAAGGTCGGCAGGCAGGAGTTTAAGTACGGCCAGGGGCGCCTGATCTGGGCCGCGACCTGGAGCAACAGGATAAACCACT
>JAVHPG010000146.1:0-10796 GCA_036170455.1 Elusimicrobiales bacterium | reverse complement strand
CGAATAAAGTGAGCCAGAACCTCGCCACCAAGGTCGAGACCACGGAGGCCCGCTCCTCCTTCGAGGCTCACGCGGTCCAGCTTTACAGCGGCGGACCGCTGGACTCCGGCTTCTCTTATTTCGTCGAGATGTACCTGCACGAGAACGAGAAAAAGAACCCGCTCGAAAATTCGGAGACCACCGAATCGGACATGGGCGACTGGGGCCGCTCCAAGCTGGCGGAGCTGTACCTGATCTATCAGAAGCCACTCGGGAAAACGGACGACGGGCCGTTCGTAACCGCCAAGGCCGGCAGGCTTATGGCCTGCCAGATGCCGGGCCTGGGGGCCAGGCTGGCTTATTCCAGGCCTCTCCCCCTCACTACCCAGGCTAATTCCGAGAACCCTTACCGCGCTTTCAACCGCCAGTACGGCGCCAGCGCCGGCCTGGGCTATAAAGGCGCATATGCCGAGGCCGGGTTGCTGAACGGGACCGGCAAGCATGAGAACAGCGTCGAAGTGGGCACCGATACCTATAAGGACAGGTTCGCCACCTTTGAATACGCTTTCGACGGGAAAGGGAGCCTGGTCGGCGTTTATTATTACAAAGGCAGGTACCGCTCCGATTTCAGCAAGCCTGGAACCTATAAAAGCCCGGATAATTTCACCCAGCTGGGCCTGTACACCGACTATACTTACGACTTCCTGGGGCTGAAGGGCGCTGTGATCGGCGGCTATGTCCATGGCAGGAACAGGTACAGCACCAATGTCAGGACGGGCTATAAGCAAAGGTCGGAGGGCTATTACGCCGAGCTGCAGAGCCACCTGTACGACGGCAGGCTGGCCCCGTACTTCAGGTGGGACTACTTTGACCCGGATACCAGGTTCAGGAATAACGAGACCGCCGGCCCAGTGCTGGGCCTGCACTACAAGCCGATGGAGCACGGCCGGTTCGTCCTTGAATATCTGAAAACGGAAGGGAAGAACGCAAGCAGCAACGGGGCCGCGGTGACGGCCGCGACGAAAAATACCACCAGCAGGAGCTTCACGCTGGAAATGCAGTTCATCTTCTAGGCTGGCGGCTCTGCTCTCGCGCTCCGCCGGTAAACGGCGGGGCGCGTTTATTTTGGGGATTTACAAACGGGGCAGTACCGACTCCCTGAAGAACTCGAAGAACTGGTCCCGGTATTTTTCTATATTGTCGACGATAGCGCTTCCGTGGGTGTGGGCCGGGGTGTCGGTCACGAATTTAAAGACGTAGCATTTCTTCCCGAACTTCCTGCAGGCCTGGATGAAGGAGGCGCTTTCCATATCCACGAGCCGCGCCTGTTCGGCCAGGACCCGCCTTTCCGCGGCCGCCAGCGTCGGGCGGTCCTGGGTGGCGATAGCGGCCAGTGAAAAGCCTTTAAGGACTTCGGGAGTGTGCTCGTGCGGCAACTTCGTTCTTAAGCCCGGCCTGTCGAATTCCACGGCGCGGTAGACGTGCAGGTTCGCCCCGAGCGGAAGCGCGGCGTCCGTGGCCCCGGCGGCCCCGAGGTTGACGAGGAGCCCCGGCTCGAGTTCCAGGCAGGCATAGGCGGTCGCCATGGCGCAGTTGGCCTTACCGATCCCTGAAATGACGGCGGCGAGGTTGCCGGCCCGGTAGACAGGGAAAGGCTTTAAGGAGACTCTTTTCAGGGAAAGCCCTTTTATGAACGGCTTAGCCTCCAGCAGCGTCGCCATTATGAGGCAGGTCACAGGTTTTCTTTGCATCTTTCCTCCAGGACCTTAAAAGCTTTTTTCCCAGCCTCGCCTATCGAAACCGAGAAGTCGTTAACGTAGAGTTTTATATGCGCGTCGATTATTCCATCGCTCGCGCCCGGGGCGTGGCTTCGGATGAAGGCGCGGGATGCTTCGGGATGGGCGCGCGCGTGGAGCACCGAATCCCTGATCATCCGCTCTATGTTCTCTCGGTGGGGCGCGGTGTCCTGGCCTTTCCTGAGCGCTATGCAGCCGAGGGGTATCGGGCAGCCTGTTTCATTTTCCCACCAGGCTCCCAGGTCCACGACCTGGACGCAGTCATAATCCCGGTAAACGAATCTCCCCTCGTGGATAACCAGCCCCGCGTCGTATTTGCCCGCTTTTATCCCGGGAAGTATCCT
The DNA here is from genome assembly GCA_036170455.1 of Elusimicrobiales bacterium. GTDB lineage: Bacteria > Elusimicrobiota > Elusimicrobia > Elusimicrobiales > UBA9959 > UBA9959. The sequence continues at coordinate 8,677 of JAVHPG010000146.1, read as the reverse complement.
GTCGAAGCGCTCCTCTACGAGGTTCTTCAGCCCCGGGTTCCAGCTTTTCATCAGCAGGAGGGCCGTAGTGTTGACTCCCGGCACGGCTATCCTGGACGCGGCGGACAGCTTGTGCCCGGCGGCCGCCACCACCAGGGGGCCGCAGCCGAAACCCATGGCGGCGCCGGAATCCAGCAGCTCATATTTTTCCCGCAGGCGCAGGTAGGCCCCCGAAGAAAGTTTCGTCACCTGGAAGCGCCCCGCGAAGGCGGCCGTGTTCAGGGCTTCGACGTCGTCGATATAGGTCGAAAAAGAGTAATCGCCGGTGTCGACCAGCTTATGCAGCAGGGCGTGGAAAATAAAAGTATCGTTCGGGCAGGGCGAAAAGGCGAGGGTCAGCGCGGTCATTTCAGCCTCCTGCCGGGCCGTCTGTCCAGGATCTTATAGTCGGAATCCCGCAGGACCGGTATCTTCCCCGCGTTCTTTATAAGGTCGATGAATTCCTCCATCCCCGCCTTGGTCCCTGAGCCCGTGGCCCGTACCACCTTTTCCTCGGTGAGAACCCCGCCCATGTCGTTGGCCCCCATCGCCAGCGCGAGCTGAGCCAGCTTCAGCCCCTCGGTCAGCCAGCCGGCCTGTATGTAGCGGATATTGTCCAGGAAAATTCGCGAGACCGCCACGATCTTAAGGTAGTCGATGCCGGTAGCGGGAGTCACGCTTTCCAGCTTGGTGCGCTTCGGGGAGAAGGACCAGGGGATAAAAGCCCTGAAGATGCCGGTCTCGTCCTGCACTCCTCTGACCACTTCCAGGTGCGCGATTCTTTCTTTTTGGGTTTCTCCCATGCCGTAGGTCATGGTGGCGGAGGATCTCATCCCGTGGCGGTGCAGGGCGCGCATTACTTCCACCCATTCGTGCGTGCGTATCTTTTTGCGGCTGACTTTAGCGCGTATCCTGTCCACCAGCATGTCCGCGGCGCCGGGTACGGAGTCGAGGCCCGCGCTCTTAAGCTCGGAGATAACCCGGTCCAGGGAAACCGCGCTCTTCGAGGAAACATGGGCGAGTTCGCTGGGAGAGAAAGAGTGGAGGCAGATGCCGGGAAAGCGCTTTTTTATTTCCTCGATCATGCCGGTATAGGCGCCGAGCGTGTGCCGCGGGTGAAGGCCGCCCTGCAGCATTACCTGCGTCCCCCCCCGCGCCTGAAGCTCCTCTATCTTGGAAAGGATCTCAGGCATGGAAAGCTCGTACGGCTTAAGCGCCGCCCCGGAGTGGAAGGCGCAAAAGTCGCAGGCTGCCTCGCAGATATTCGTGAAGTTTATTATCCGGTCCAGGATAAACCCTACCGTGTTCCCCGGGTGTATAAGCCTGCGCCTCATGTCCGCGGCTTCCCCCAGCTCCAGGATGTCCCAGGAAAAAAGGGCGTCCGCTTCGGCGGGCGAGACGCGCTTGCCGGAGAAGATCTTTTTTTTGAGGCTTTCTTTCGCTGTCATAGATTTACGAATTCCAGCGCTTTTACTTCTTTCAGAAGCCCAAGCTCCGAGGCGGCGGAAAAATAATATTTCAGGGCGGCCTTGCGCTCGTCGGTGAACTCGTAGCGCAGAGTATCAAGGTAATCGTTTATATCGCGGGTCACGCCGGGGTATTCCAGGGCGGCTTTGGCGGCCAGCGCCTGCCTTTCTTCCGCGAGACAGCGCAGGGAGGCCTTGTAGGAGCCGACCACGGCCCTGACCCCGGAAGGGCCGGACCTAGCTGCCGCCTTTGTAACGGCGAAAACGGCGAAGACTACCGGGAGCCCGGTTTTCTTCAGCCAAAGCTCGCCCAGGTCGTACCTGTAGGGCGCCGCATCGATCTCTTCGGTCATCGCGTCGTCCCCTATCACCAGGGCCGCTTCAAAATCCTTAAGGCCCGGACGCGGGCCAGCCGCCCGGTAAACCGGCTCTACGCCGTAAAACTTTTTCAGGATTATCCTGAGCAGAACTACGGAGGTGCGGGAAGCCGAAGTGAGGCCGAGCGTTTTTTCGCCCAGGTCCTCTATCGGGAATTTGCTGGCCAGGATCACCGATTTCACCAGCCCGGTGGAACTTATGCAGAAATCCGGCAGCAGCAGGGCGTTCTGCTTTATGTCCGCGTACGAAGCGGCCGACACGGGGCTCATGTCCAGCTCCTTCTCCGCCATCAGGCGGTTAAGCTCCGAGGGCAGCGCCGGGTAAACGGTGACGCCCTTCAGCGGCTCCTTTTCCAGCATGTGGTAGTAAAAGGGGTAGCAGTTCAGGTAATCGATGCGGCCCAGTCTCATTTGCTGGCCCCGTAGGCTGCGGTGGTGCGCACGGGCTTCAACCCGGCGTTAAGTATCAGCCTCCTGAGGAAGGCTTCCGTACCGTGGTCGGAGGTGGCGGCCCCGGCCGCGTGCACTACTTTTTCGCCCGCGTAGGTCCCGGAAAAATCATCGACCCCGAAGCGGAGCAGCACCTGCGCCATTTTCTCTCCCAAATACATCCAGAGGGCCTTTATATGCGGCACATTGTGAAGGAAGATGCGGCTGGCCGCGTAGATCCGGATATCGTCATAGCCGGTCGTCCCCGCACGCCTGGCGCTTATTCCGGTATTCTCACCGTGGAAAGGCAGCGGGACGAAAGTCTTGAAGCCGTGAGTTTCCTCCTGCAGGTCCCTGATCCTGCCGAGGTGGTCGACAATGTCGGCCTTTGTTTCCATGTGATTGTAGAGCATGGTGGCGTTGGTCTTAAGGCCGGCCAGGTGGGCGGTCCTCATTATTTCAAGCCAGCGTTTTCCGGGTATCTTGAGCGGGGCGATGACTTTCCTGACGCGCGGGGAAAATATTTCAGCGCCCCCGCCGGGCATAGCGCCAAGGCCCGACGCTATAAGCCTGGAGAGCGTCTCCTCTATGGAGATCCCTTCGTTCCTGGCGAAATAATCTATTTCCACCGCGGTGAAGGCCGTTATGAAGAGGCCCGGTTTGATCCTCTTTATCCGCCGCAGCATATCTTCGAAGTAGGACAACTTCAGTTCAGGGTTGAGCCCACCCACGATGTGGACTTCGTCCACTCCGTCAGCGGCCGCTTTTTTCACGCGCCGCTCGATATCCGTGAGCGCGAGCAGGTAGGCCCCGGGCTCGCCTTTCCCGCGCGAGAAAGCGCAGAGCGGGCAGCGGAGCTCGCAGATATTGGTGAAATTAAGGTTGATGCTGACGCCGTAGTAGGCGGCGTCCCCGTGCAGCTTCTCGCGGGCGTGGGCGGCGATCCTGCCCAGGTCCAGGATGCTGTTCGTGGCGAGCAGCCGGCGCGCGTCCGCCGCGCTTACTGGTTTTCCTTCGTAAACTTTTTTAGCGATCGGGCGCAGCGCGCTGTCGCTTATGGTATCAGGGAGTTTTTTCATTATTGCTGAAATGGTCAGGGGGATTTGCGCTTCCCGGTCTTAGCGGCCGCGGCTGAAGCCTGCTCTTCCCAGCTTTTGAAAAGGCGGTGTTTTATCCCGAGCAGGTTCAGTATTTTGCCCGTTACGAAATCCAGCATGTCGCCCAGCGTTTCCGGGCGCGAGTAGAAACCCATGACGGGCGGCAGGATGACCGCGCCGGCGCGCGAGAGTTTAAGCATGTTCTCCAGGTGTATCGCGCTCAGGGGCGTTTCGCGCGGGACAAGTATAAGTTTCCTCTTCTCTTTCAGGGCCACGTCGCAGGCGCGGGTGATTAGCGAGTCCGCGTAGCCGCTGGCCGCCGCGGAAAGCGTCTTCATCGAGCAGGGGACGACCACCATCGCGTCGAAAGGGGTGGAACCGCTGGCGATGGGAGAAAATAAATCCCGGCTGTCGAATTCCTTCAGCAGTTCCAAAGAGGCGGCTTTCCCCCTCTTCGAAAGGAGCGCGGCAAGCGGGGCTGGGCCAGTCCTCTTATACGAAAGCTCGTGCGCGATCACGCTCCAGGCGGCGTCGGAAACAACGGCGTAAACGGTTTCTCCGGAGTTGAGCAGTTCCTCTATCAGCCTGAGGCCGAGTATCGGGCCGCTGGCCCCGGTTATAGCTACTGCGATCATAAGATCTCCATTATCTTAAAAGGCTGTCGACAAGGGCGCCCGCGAGCAGGGCAGGGGACACGTACATATTGACCCTGAAGATCTTCGGCATGGCCGAGAGGATGTCGGCGCCGCGGGCGGCTATCTGCTGGTAAGCGAACAGCCCGGCGACGCAGGCCAGCGCGGCCCAGTAAGGGACCGTCATGCGCGTCATCAGCCCCGCCGTGATAAGCGCGAAAAAAGAGGCGCCGTAGCAGAGCGCGGAGGTGGTCAGCGCGAGTTTCTCGCCGTAAGCCGCGGGTATCGAGTGCAGCCCGGCCTGCCGGTCGAAATCCTCGTCCTGCAGGGCGTAAACTATATCCAGGCCCGCTATCCACAGCATTATGGCCGCTCCCAGCACCAGGGAAAGCAGGTCGAGGCGCCCGGTAACGGCGAGATAGCCGCCTATCGGGGCCGCCGCTTCGGTGAACCCGAGGCAGAAATGAGATGAGGCGGAGAAGCGCTTGAAGTAGGAATAGCCGGCGAGGAGCGCCACCGCGGTAAAGGAGAGATAGAAGCAAAGCCGGTTCAGGAGGAAAGAAGCTCCTATCAGCGCCAGGCAGGAGACGAGCGCGAGCCCGACGGCTTCGACCCTCTTCACCTCGCCTTTGGGAATGGCGCGGTCTTTGGTGCGGGGGTTGGCGGCGTCGATGCGGGCGTCTATCGCCCTGTTGAAAGCCATGCCGGCGGTGCGGGCGGCGGCGAGCGCTATCGTGACCAGCAGCCAGGTGCGGAAGCCGTGGCCGCGGGCGAAGAGCACGCCGAGCCAGGCGAAAGGCAGCGCGAACAGCGTCTGCTCCGGCATCAGCAGCCCGGAGAGTTTTTTAAAATCCATACTCCTTCCAGCGTCGCGTGACTTTCTCTTTAACCTCGGAGGACATCACTATCTCTTCGGGCCAGTCCCTGCCCATGCCTTCCTCGCGCGTCTTGCGGGTGGCGTCTATCCCCATCTTGCCGCCGAAGTTCGCGTGCGGGGCGCTGTGGTCCAGCGCGTCGAGGGGGCCTTCGGACATCAGCAGGTCCCGCTTCGGGTCGGTATTGTTCAGCAGTTTCCACAGTACCGTGCCGTAATCGCGCAGGTCTATGTCCTTGTCGAAGACGGCTATGAATTTGGTGGAAGCCATCTGGCCCAGGCCCCACATGGCGTTTATGACTTTCTTCGCCTGGCCGGGGTATTTCTTGTCTATCGAGACGAGAGCGCAGTTATGGAACACGCCCTCGATGGGGAGCTCCATATCCACGACTTCGGGGATGACCATTTTAAGCAGGGGCAGGAAAAGCCTTTCCGTGGCTTTGGCCATATAGCAGTCTTCCATCGGCGGCTTCCCTACTATGGTAGCCGGGTAGACGGCGTCGTTCCGGCAGGTCAGCGCGGTCACGTGGAAGACGGGGTATTTATCTGCGGCGGAGTAAAAGCCTGTATGGTCCCCGAAAGGGCCCTCGATGCGCTCTTCGGCGGGATCCACATAACCTTCGATTATAAAGTCGGCCTCGGCGGGAACGAACAGGTCCACGGTTTTGGCCTTCACGATCTCGACCGGCTTAGAGTCTATGAAGCCGGCGAACAGCAGCTCGTCTATGTCAGGCGGCAGTGGCGCGGAAGCGGCGTAGGTGACGGAGGGCGGGCCGCCAAGCGCCACGGCCACTTCCATCCGCTGATTGCGCGACTTGTATTTGTCGAAATGGCGCGTGCCGTCCTTATTGTACTGCCAGTGCATGCCGGTGGAGGTATTGTCGTATTTCTGCATCCGGTACATGCCGACGTTCTGGGCGCCGGTATCGGGATCTTTGGTTATCACGGCTGGAAGGGTGATGAAGGGCCCGCCGTCGCCGGGCCAGCATTTGAGGATGGGCAGCCGGTCCAGCAGCGGGCCGTCGGTGTAAACTTTTTCCTGGCAGGGCGCGCCGCTCACTTTTTTCGGCATGAAGCCGGCCAGCTCTTTAAGGGTAAAGAGCATCTTGATCTTCCCCAAGAGGCCTTCGGGCGGGCGCATCTTTATATTCGCCTCGATCCTGGCCGCGATCTCGTCGAAAGAGCCGCAGGAGAGCGCCAGCTGCATGCGCTTATAGCTGCCGAAAGCGTTTATGAGCAGCGGGTATTCGGTTCCCTTCACGTTTTCGAGAAGCAGCGCCGGGCCGCCGGCCTTTGAAACCCTGTCGGCGATCTCAGTGATCTCAAGGTCGGGGTCGGTTTCGGCTTTGATACGCCGCAGCTCGCCTGAGGCTTCGAGCGTATCTATGAATTTTCGCAGGTTTTTATAAGGCATAAGAAGATCTGCAGGTATCGGCGGCCGGGGTCTTGGGGGAGCTTTGGGCGGGTGCCGCCCGGCAGCTGTTTTCCCGCCGTATATACTCATTGTATCAAAGTTGTTTTGGTGTAGGCAAAAGCGCCGAAGCTCAGGGCGGGTCAATAGCGGAGCATCCCTTTCTCTATCTTTTCAGCCCAGGCGTCAAGGCCGCCTTTCAGGACTGAAACTTTCTTAAAGCCTTTCGCGCGGAGGGCGCGGAAAGCCGCGGCTGATTTGCTCTGGCCTTTGCAGTAAAGGACGAGCTCTTCACCCGCGCTGAGGCCCGCGCCGCTCTTAAGGAGCTCCTCGAAGTCGATCCAGGCGTCGCCGGCTATATGGCAAAGATCGTGTTCCCAGGCATAGCGCAGGTCGATCACGCGCGGCGGCTTGCCGGAAGCCAACTTTGTTTTAAGCTCTTCCGGGGTGATAAGGTCTACGGAGAGGGCTTCAGTAAATCTTTTGTCCGCGCCGGCCTTAGTTCCGCAGACGGGGCAGTCGGCGCTTTTTTTCAGCTCCACGACGCTGAAATCCGCGAGCCGGAAGTTCAGCATAGCGAATTTTCCCTTCAGGGTTTCAAACCCAAGTATCAGTTTAAGAACTTCCAGGGCCTGCATGGATGCTACGGCTCCGGCGGCCGGGCCCATCACGCCCGCTTCGGCGCAGGCCTGGTTCTCCTGCTGTTCGGCTCCGGGGGCCAGGCAGCCCAGGCAGGGCCCGGAATGCGGCTCGAAAACAGCCAGCTGTCCCTCGAACTGGTAGACGGCGCCGTGAACATATGTCTTTTTTAGTTGAAGGCAGGCCTTGTTAATAGCGGCGCGGGTCAGGAAATTATCGGTGCAGTCTGCGATATAGTCGTAACCGGCCAGGGCGGCGCTGATATTTTCGCTTGTGAGGATCCCTTCGTTCGCGTTCACTTTTACTTCGGGATTTATCTCCCGCAAGCGCTGTTTTGCCAGCTCTGTCTTGAGCTTCCCGATATCTCTGGTGCCATAAATAAGCTGGCGGTGAAGGTTTGAAAGCTCTACGGGGCCGAAGTCGAAGACGCCGATTTCGCCGACACCGGCGCCCGCCAGGTAGCCGAGCACCAGCGACCCCAAGCCGCCGGCGCCGACTACGGCGACTTTCGCGGCTTTGAGCTTTATCTGGCCCTCCGGCCCTATTCCGGGGATGACCAGCTGCCGCGAATACCGGACAAGTTCTTCTTTCTTCAGGTCCATACTAGCTTATGGCTGCGTCGTAACAGGCGCTATGCGCTTCGGACGGCTTAGCGTTTCAGGGCGCGCTCCAGGTCGTTCACCAGGTCTTCTGAATTCTCGATCCCTGCCGAGAGGCGAACCAGCCCGGCGGTTATGCCGCGCTTCAGTCGGTCTTTCTCCGGGATGGCTGCATGCGTCATTGTAGCCGGGTAGCAGGCCAGCGACTCCACGCCGCCGAGGCTCTCGGCCAGCATGAAGATCTTCAGCTTTTTAAAGAAAGCGTCGGCCGCGGGCCTTCCCCCCTTCAGTTCGAAGCTTACCATACCGCCGAAGCCGTACATCTGGCTGTCGGCCAGGGCGTGAGCGGGGTGAGTCGTGAGCCCGGGATAATAAACCTTGGCTACCGCAGGGTGCGCTGTAAGAAAATCAGCTATCTCGAAGGCATTGGCCTCGTGTGCCATCATGCGCACAGCGAGGGTCTTCATCCCGCGCAGCGTAAGCCAGGAGTCCCAGGGGCCGGGGATGCCGCCGGCCGCGTTCTGGTGGAACTTAACTTCCTCGTAAATACCCTTGTCCGCCACCGCCATAAGGCCGCCTACCACGTCGCTGTGGCCGCCAAGGTACTTGGTTGAGCTGTGCACCACTATATCGGCGCCAAGTTCTATCGGGCGCTGGAAGTAAGGCGTGGCGAAAGTGTTGTCCACGGCGAGGATGGCCTTGTGCTTTTTAGCTATTTCGGCCAGCGCCGCGATATCGGTGATGTTCAGCAGCGGGTTGGTGGGAGTCTCCGCCCAGATAAGGCGGGTGTTGCGGCGCATCGCTTTCTTGAAGGAAGCAGGGTTTTTAGAGTCCGCGTACGTGACCTCCAGGCCCCATTTCTTGAATACTTTCTCGAAGAGCCGGTAAGTTCCGCCGTAAACGTCGTCGCCGGACACTACATGGTCGCCCTTCTTAAGCAGGGAGAGGCAGGCCGTAGCCTCGGCGGCGAGGCCGGAGGCGAAAGCCAGGCCGTACTTCGCTCCTTCCAGCGCGGCTATGCAGTCCTCCAGCGCTTTGCGCGTGGGATTCCCCGTGCGGGAGTATTCCCAGCCCCGGTCTTTGCCGATAGCGTCCTGCTTGTAGGTGGAGGTCTGGTAGATAGGGACATTTACCG
>JAVHPG010000145.1:0-10816 GCA_036170455.1 Elusimicrobiales bacterium | reverse complement strand
GTGGCCGGCTCCGCAGCCGCCCTCCGGACATAAAGGAAGAAAGCCGGTGAACCTTAAAAACCGGACGCTCGAAAAGCGGCCCGTCCTTTTTACCGGCTTATCGATCAGCCTTCCCTGCGCACGGTCTCGTGGGAGAAGGCGGGCAGGCAGATGGCGATGTATTCCGCGCCCTCCGGCCCGGGGGTAGAATAGCGCACGCGCTCGCCCGGCTCTACCGTTATAGCCTGGCCCTCCCTGACCTCGAAAGTTTCGGACGGCGTCTCTACCCTGAGCATGCCTTTCAGGACCAAAGTGTATTCCGAGAAGCGGGGAGCCTGCGGCGGCTCCTCCCACCCGGCGGGGCTCGCCATGCGGGCCACGCTTATCGTAGTATTCGCGGTATTAACCCGCCCTATAAATTCTTCTATAACCTTCGGCTTATTGCCGGCCGCTTTTACGATGCTCGGCTTTTCTATAAATACAGCCATGGTCCCTCCAGAAATTCCACCTACCGGTAATTTTACAAAAACCATCGCCGCCCGCCATCAAAAAATAGACTTCGTACTATTTACTATAATAGAAGTATGAAAATAGCGAATAACATGTCAGGCACCTACCAACTCCGCCGACCGGCCGGAGCGACAGTATGATGGCTAACGCTTTTACGAAGAACCTCTACACTACGCGCAGGACCAAAGTGGTCTGCACCATAGGCCCGGCCTCCGAGAGCGAGACCTGCATACGGGACCTTATAAAAGAGGGGATGAACGTCGCCAGGCTGAACTTCTCCCACTGCACCTACGACAAAGCCCTTAACAGTATCAGCATCCTGCGGGCGGTGCGCAAAGAAATGGATGTGCCGCTGGCTATCATGCTTGACACAAAGGGGCCGGAAGTCAGACTCTTCGGCTACACCAAGCCCGTTACGATATCCAAAGGTGAAACACTTTACGTCGAAAGCACGGAAAAACAGCCGGAGGAGATCGACTGCCTCCCGCCCGAGAAGCGGCATTTTTACACCAACCTGCCGCGGATAGACAAGCTTTGCCGGGCAGGCACCCGCGTTCTGCTGCAGGACGGCTTCATAGAGCTGGAAGTCTCCCAGCTTCACGGCGAGTGGCCCGGGGCGGTCAGCCTGCGGGTCCTGAACGACGGCAAGCTCAAGGACAAGGCCCACCTCGCCATCCCCGGCGTGCACTACCCCATTCCGTTCCTGTCGGAAAAGGACAAAAAGGATATCATTTTCGCCGTGGATAACGGCTTCGAGTACATAGCCCTGTCTTTCGTGCGCACCGCCGGCGACATTGCGGACGTGCGCGGGATCATCCGCGCAGCCCGGCCGGATTCACCTATAAAGCTGATAGCCAAGATCGAGGACAAGCAGGCCCTGGCCAACCTCGACGACATTATCCGCGATTCGGACGGCATCATGGTAGCGCGCGGCGACCTGGGCATAGAACTGCCGATAGAGGAACTGCCCGGCATGCAGAAAACCATCATCAACCATTGCTACATGGCCGGCAAGCCGGTGATAGTGGCCACGCAGATGCTCGAGTCAATGACTGAAATGCCCTACCCTACCCGCGCGGAGGTAACAGATATCGCCAATGCGGTGCTGGAACTGACCTCGTCGGTGATGCTTTCGGGAGAAACCGCCAAAGGCGCGCACCCGAAGCGCGTAGTGAACATGATGGGGCGGATAATAGACCGCACCGAATCTGGCATAGACTACCACACGCTCGCGCGCATCACGCACGACTATGTCAACCACGACGAGATCACCAATATCATGGCCTACAGCGTGGTGAACACGGCGCACGACTGGAACGCCAAAGGGATCGCGGTGATAACCGCCAGCGGCATCGGGGCGAGGGCGCTTTCAAAGTTCCGCCCAGGCGTGCCCATCTACGCCTTCACCCACCACGAGACGCTTTACCACCAGCTCGCGCTTAACTGGGGGGTAGTTCCCTTCCTTATAGAGGACCCGGAAAACCTCCGCTTCAGCGACGTTGCTGAAAAAATAATAAACCTCCTGCTTAAAAAGGGGGCGATAGAGAACGGCGAGAAGCTGATCTTCATGGCCTCGAGCCCCTTCGGGAGGCGCCGCCCCACCAACACTATCCGCTGTGAAGTAGTGGGAGACACGGCCTTCCACGAGGCGACCTGAAGCGCTGCTTATACGCAAAAAAGCGGGGCGGGCCCGATGGCCCGCCCTCTGCTCAGGTCTCAACTGTACTTCGCTCATCCCAGGGGAGAGACCCCTTCCCCAACTATAGTTTAGCTCCCGTGAATCAGGATTTCAATAGCCTTTTGTGTATAACCACTTAGTTCCACTATAGGGGGGTTATCCCATCAAAAAGGCTCCCGCGGAAGAACGCGGGAGCCTTTTAATTCCGGTCGCCAGCTTACTTCACTACGCTTTTGATCCAGGCCAGCCCGGCGCTCACTTTAGAGTAAACGCCGTACTTATCCGGCCTGGCGCAGCCCTCGCCCCAGCTCACCACTCCGGCGAGGGTCTTTTTTCCGGCGTTGTCGATGATAAGCGGCCCGCCGCTGTCGCCCTGGCAGGAATCCTTGCCTCCCCCGGCCAGGCCCGCGCAGATCATCTGGTCGGTGATGCTGCCGGGATAGGCCGCCGAGCAGGCATCCGCCGTCACGGACGGGACCGTCACTTTCCTGAGAACATTGGGGATCGTTCCGTTCTCCTCGGTGTAGCCCCAGCCGGCGGTAATGAGATCCGTGTTGCCGGCTATTTCAGCGGTATTCAGCGCTACGGGGGCAGCCTTGGACGCACCCTTGAGAAGAACAAGGGCATAATCGAAATCCTGGGGCTTTTTATTGTAGTCGGGATGCTGTATCACTTTATCCACGGCGAACTTTTCAGCGCCGGCGAGCTGGCTCTGGTCGAAAAGGCCGACGTAAACGGTCTTGATGCCGCCCGGCACGCAGTGCGCCGCGGTAAGCACCCAGTCTTTCTTTATCAGCGAACCGCCGCAGAAATGCCCGCCGTACGAGCCCTGCAGGGAGACGATGAAAGGGAATTCGCCCTTAATGGCCTCGACGCCGCCTACTATCTTCTCGACGCCGGTCTGCTGCAGCACCGCGGGGGCGGCGGTCTGCACAGCGGCCACATCGGCTTTTTTCAGCCTGTTCAGCTCCACATTATCCGAAGCTCCCACCATTCCCGGCGCTAAAACCAGCGCCGCAAGTGCGATAAGTTTATTCTTCACGACTCCTCCTTGAGGGCGGCAAAAAAAAGGCCGCATAAGGCCGGCGCTAACAGACAGAGTATACTGAAGGCGTTGATTTGCGTCATGAGCCCGAAGGCCCAGACCAGCCTGGGCCTTTCGGGCAAACGGGAGAATTTCTCCGAAGTAAATCTCCGGGCCTGAATATTAAAGCCGGCCTCATACTTATTTTTACTAGAATATCTCAGTGAGCGGCACTGAAAACGAATTTGAGCTATTAAAAGGCTTCTCGGAAGGTAACGAAGACGGCTTTGCCGAAGTATTGGCGCGCTGGGAAAAGCCCCTGATTAATTTCATCAGCCGGATAATACCGGAGCGGACCGAAGCGGAAGACATCGCCCAGGAAGTATTTCTTAAAGTTCTTTCGGCCGCGCCCGGCCTGAGCCGGCAGGCGAAGTTCTCCACATACCTTTACCGCGTGGCCTACAACCTGGCCATCGACAGGACCAGGCGCAGGAAGGTCAGGGCGGCCGCCGCCCCCCTGGTAAGCCTGGACGCCGCCCGCGAGAACGACGAGGGAGAAAGCCTCAGCCGCCAGGTGCCGGACCCGGCCGATCTCCCGGCCGACCGCCTTCACGAGCGGCTGGAGACCAGACGCTCGGTCGAGGCGGCCCTCATGGAGCTTCCCGAGAGCCAGCGCGCCGCCATAATCCTTAAAGTGTACGAAGACCGGCCCTACGCCGAGATAGCCGAGATACTTGACGTTTCTATAGCGTCAGTGGAATCCCTGCTGTTCAGGGCCCGCCAGACTCTTAAAACAAGACTAAAGCCCCTCCATAAATAACGCCCGGCAAAGTTCGCCAGCCGCGACCGCGCGGACGGTCGACCCCGGATAAATATCCGCTTTTGCCACTGCGCGCTTTTTATCAGCCGCCTTCCAGGCCGTTTCCGCAAAAAAGCGACTTTGCTCCCGGCACGCCGCAAGTTTTTGAGGCGTTCTGCGTTGAAACGTTCGAACAGAGAGATTTCAAGGAGAACTTCAATGAAAGAGAAACTGATAGCATCGATGATAGCGGCCCTCCTTATGTCCCCGGCCCTGGTTTTTGCGGAAGCCGGGACGCAGGAGCATAAAGGCCACGCGGGAATGGATAAGACGCATGCGGCCTGCCCGCACCAGGCAAAAGAGGCGAAAACCGAAAAAAAAGCGGTTAAGGACGGGATAGAAATTATCACTACGGCTGAAGGCCCGGAAGCGATAGCGGCGCTGCAGAAAAAAACTGCGGCCGACTACGCGGCTAAAGATTGCCCGGCGCTTAAAGACGGCACTGAAGCCAAAGTCGAGAATATCGAGAACGGCGTAAAAGTGACCGTTACGGCAAAAAAACCGGCGGCAGTGAAAAAACTGCATGGCTCGCTAAAAAAAGGCCATAGCTGCTGCGGGGAAGGGGAGGGAAAAAGCACCTCCGGGAAAACCCCGAAAAACTCAGCTAAATATATCTGCCCCATGGGCGACTTTGAAGGCAGCGACAAGCCGGGAAAATGTCCGAAGTGCGGGATGAACCTGGTCGAGAACAAGTAGCGGAAAACGGATAAAGCGAGGCAGCCTCTGCATCAGTCGGCGCTAACACTAAGACGTGCAGGGGCTGCTTCCCATATTTAACTATTATACGCCGGCCCAGGCAATAGCCTCCGCGGCAAAGACAGCCTGACCGGACAATATTAGAGTTTCACCGCAAGTTTTTCCGCGATTTTGCGTTTAACGGAACAAGAGAACATTATTATGCCTGAGAATTGTTCAAAAGTGCTGCGGAACCTTTCCGCTTATTCGGACGAAGCCCTGGATCCCGAGACCAGGGCGGCGGTAGAGGCCCATGTAGCGGCGTGCGCCTCCTGCGCGGCGGAACTGAGCCTTCTCTCCGCGGTGGACAGGGACGTAAAACAACTACCGGCTCTAGAACCTTCTCCCTTTTTCTCCGCCAGGGTGGCGGCCGCCGCCCGCTCCGCGAACCAAGCCGGCGCCTCTTTGCGCCGCTTCCTGCGCCTGCCGGTGCCCGCCATGGCCCTGATGGTAACCTTTATCCTGATAAATCTTTTCACCTTCGCTTTCAACATCAACGCCATGGAGAACGGCCCCCGCCGCGAACTCGCCCGCAAAATGGTGGCGCAGCTCGTCAAACCGGCCAGCATAATAAATCCGGTGGCCCTGGCGCGCCTGTGCGGCGAATGCAACAAATATATGTGCCTGTGCATGCACGAGGCCGGCAAGAAGAGCATCTGCCCCTGTAAAGACTGCGAGATGGAAAAAATGCAAAAGCAGGACGCGCCCGGAAAGCCCGCGGCAATGGAAAAGATGGAGGAAAACAATGTCCACTAAACTGGCGATAGCGGCCCTCACCATGGGCGCGCTTTCATTCATACATTTGTTCGGAGTCGAAAAAGCCGCCATGGCCATAACCTTCGGCGTAATGGCCCTTAAGGACGCGTCCATAACGGCGCGCGGCCAGAAACTGGCCAAGGCCGCCGTCATAACCGGAATGGCCTACCTTGCCGTGGTAGCCGGGGTTTTCCTCTATCACATGCCGATGCTGAACAGCCTGGCCGCGAAACTGGCGATGTAAGTCTCGAAATTTATGAAGACAGCCGCAGCCATAATATTCATCGCATCCATCTGCGCCGCTACCGGAGTTCATGGACAGGCTGTACAGGAAAATGCGGCACCGCGCGCCCCGGCTCCCGAAGCCAGGCTGAGCCTTGAGGAGGTCCTGGTCCAGATCAGGGAAAAGAATCCCGACCTCAAAGCGGCGGCCGAGATCTCCCGGGTCTATAAGAGCCGGATAAAGCAGGCCTACCTGCTTAAGGACCCGGTCATAGAATTCGAGCGCATGTACACGCCTTCCGGAAAGAGTTTCCTCAATAAAGCCGGCGAAAGGAATATCTCCATCAGCCAGGAGATAGACAACCCCTACAAGCTCCGCCTGCGCAAAGACCTCGCCAAGGACGAGCAGGCTTTCTACTCGACCCTGTACAAGGTGAAAGAACGGGAACTGACGGCCAAAGCCAAAGCGCTTTTTTACGAGTATTACATGGCCTCGAAGGCCGAGCTTATCTATAACGAGACCGTGGACATCCTGCGCGGGTTCTCTAAGATAGCCGAGACTAAATACTCGGTCGGGAGCGCCTCCCAGAGCGACGCGATAAAAGCCCAGGTCGAGCTTTCCCGGACGCTCAATATGCTGGTTACGGTCACGCAGGAAAAAGAGACCGCCAAGGCCATGCTGAACGCGCTGATGGACAGGGACACGCTCTCCCCGCTGCTGGAGCCGCAGGAGCTGGAGCCATCGCAGCCCGGCGCCGATTACGAGAAACTGCGCGCCGCGGCCTTTGCCTCCAACCCGGGGCTGAAAGCCTATTCACTTAAGATCAGCCAGGCCGAGCGCCGCCTGGCGCTTTCCAAAGCGGAATATCTGCCGGACTTCATGCTGCTTTACAGGAAAAGAAAAGCGCCCGGCCAGGAGATGAACAATACCTACGATGTCTCTCTGGGCCTTACCGTGCCGCTCTGGTTCTCAAAACAGAAGTCGATGACGGAAGAAGCCGGCGCCGAGAAGGAAATGGCCTACGCCGAACACAGGGCCGCCGGCAACGAGCTGGCCGCCGACCTGCGGGAAGCGGACATAAAAGCGCGCAGCAGCCTGCGGCTGGTGGAGCTCTACCGCGGCAGCGTGATACCCCAGGCGGAGGAAGCCCTGAAAATAGCCCAAAGCGGCTACCAGGCCGACAAGACCGATTTCATGGACCTGCTCGACGCTCAGCGCACTCTGCTGGACTTCAGGATGGACTATTACCGCTATGTTGTCGACTACCAGACCTGGCTCGCCCGGGTCGAGCAGTTGTCCGGCGCGGACCGGAACGGCTCACTTAAATGAGGACAGGAACAAAAATGAAAGCCAAGAAAGTTATTCTGATAATACTCGGCCTTTTACTGCTGGCCGCGGTTCCGCTGTGCGTAAAATATTATCGCGGGCAAGGCGGGAATGGCGACGGCGAGCATCAAGAAACGTATCACTGCCCCATGCACCCGACCTACACCTCGCATAAGAAAGACGATGCCTGCCCTATCTGCGGCATGAACCTGGTCAAGAGCGAAGACGCACCTGCGGCGGACGCGCAAACGGGGTCGGGGAAAGTTAAGTTCTACAGGAATCCGATGAACCCGGCGGTAACCTCCAAAACCCCCATGAAAGACGAGATGGGCATGGATTATGTGCCGGTGTACGAAGCCGCGGGGGAAGCGAAGGAAGTGGGAGGCAGGGCCCCGATAAAGATGGACAACGCCAGGAGGCAGCTCATCGGCGTAAAAACCGCCCGGGCGGCCTACCGCACGCTGATCCATACCGTAACCAGCTCGGGCAAGGTGGCGTATGATCCGGGCCTCTACCAGTCAATTTCGGAATACAGGGAAGCCCTCACCGCCAGGGACAAAGTCAAGGACAGCTCCTGGCCGGAAGTGCATGAAAGAGCGGAGGCCCTGATCAGGGCCTCGGAGCTGCGCCTGCGCCAGCTGGGCCTTTCAGAGCAGCAGCTGGACGAACTGGCCGGGAACGCCGAAACCCACTCCAATCTGCTGCTGCCCGGCGCCAAGGCCTGGCTTTACGCCCAGATCTACGAATACGAGATCGGCCTGATAAAACCCGGGCAGGGGATAGAAGCGACTACCCCGGCCTATCCCGGCAGGGTCTTCCTTGGAACCATAAAGGCCGTGGACTCCATCCTTTCCTCCGAAACGCGCACGCTGCGCGTCAGGGCCGAGGTGCAGAACCCGGATAATATGCTGAAGCCGGAGATGTACGCCGAGATCAAGATAAAGGTGACGCTGCCCTCGCGCCTTTCCGTACCGCTGAACGCCATAGTGAACACCGGCGCCCGCAAGCTGGTCTTTGTTGATAAGGGCGAAAAAGGCTTTGAGCCGAAGGAAGTCAAGACCGGCTTTGAAGGAGATGACTACGCGGAGATCCTCTCCGGCGTCAGGGCGGGGGAAGAAGTGGTCACCTCCGCCAATTTCCTCATCGACTCCGAAGCCAGGCTGAAGTCCTCCGTTACCGAATAGCCATGATAAAAAAGATAATCGCTTTTTCCGCCCACAACAAGGCCCTGGTCATCATCTTCACCGGCGTGGCCATGATAGGGGCGTATTTTTGCGTAAAGAACATCTCGCTCGACGCTATCCCGGATCTTTCCGACACGCAGGTGATAGTTTATTCCCGCTGGGACCGCTCCCCCGATATCATGGAGGACCAGGTCACTTATCCCATTATCACCTCCCTGCTGGGCGCGCCTAAAGTTAAGACCATCCGCGGCTTTTCGGATTTCGGCTTTTCCTACGTCTACGTAATTTTCGAGGACGGCACCGACATTTACTGGGCCAGGGCCCGCGTGCTGGAATACCTCAATAAGATACAGGGCCGGCTGCCCGAGGGCGTAAAAACGGAGATCGGCCCCGACGCCAGCAGCGTAGGATGGGTGTTCCAGTACGCCCTGGTGGATAAAACCGGCAGGCACGACCTGTCCGAACTCCGCTCCTTCCAGGACTGGAACCTCAAGTATCACCTGCAGTCCGTGCCCGGCGTAGCCGAAGTGGCCTCCATCGGCGGCTTCCAGAAGCAGTACCAGGTGAACCTGAACCCCAATGCCATGGCCGCCTATAATATCCCGCTGGAGAAAGTTATCAACGCTGTAAAGGACGGGAACAGCGAGTCGGGCGGTCGGCTGATAGAATTTTCCGGCGCAGAATACATGATACGCGGCAAGGGCTACGCCAAATCCGTAAAGGACATAGAGGATATCGTGGTGGCGCGCGACATGAACGGCACGCCGGTCCTGATCAAGAGCATAGCCAGGGTGGAGATAGGCCCCGAGATCCGCCGCGGCATCGCGGACCTGGACGGCGAGGGCGACTCCGTCGGCGGCATAGTCATAATCCGCCACAAGGAAAACGCGCTGAACGTCATAGAAAGGGTCAAAGCAAAACTGGAGCAGATAAAACCCTCGCTTCCAGAAGGCGTCGAGGTGGTGACCACCTATGACCGCTCCGGCCTCATTTATAAAGCCATCGCCACCCTGAAGCGGCAACTGACCGAGGAAATGATCATCGTCAGCCTGGTCATACTTATTTTCCTCTGGCATGTCCCCTCGGCGATCATACCGATCGTGACCATCCCGGTCTCGGTCTTCCTGGCCTTCATCCCCATGTTCTTCATGGGCATCTCGTCAAATATCATGTCCCTGTCCGGCATAGCCATCTCCATAGGCGTGCTGGTGGACGGCGCCATCGTGGAAGTGGAGAACGCCTATAAAAAGCTGGAGCTCTGGCAAAGCGGGGGGAGAAAAGGCGATTTCCACACCGTGCGGCTGGAAGCGCTGCAGGAAGTGGGCCCGTCGGTTTTCTTCTCGCTGCTGGTCATCGCCGTAGCTTTCCTGCCCATTTTCACGCTGGTGGACCAGGAAGGCCGCATGTTCAAGCCGCTGGCCTATACCAAGAACCTTTCCATGTTCATGGCCGCCATACTGGCAGTAACCCTGGACCCCGCGCTGCGCATGATGTTCGCCCGGATGGACCCTTTCCCGATTAAGCCGCGCTGGCTCGGAAAAGTGGTGAACACCGCTACCGTCGGAACTTATTACCCGGAAGAGAAACACCCGATCAGCAAAATGCTGTTCGCGGTCTACGACCCGGTCTGCAAGTGGGTGCTGAACCACCCGCTGAAGACCCTCGCTTTCGCTTTCCTGCTCGTGCTTTCCGCCATCCCTGTGTACCTGAAGCTGGGCTCGGAATTCATGCCGCCCCTTAACGAGGGGACCATACTCTACATGCCCACCACTCTGCCGGGGCTTTCGGTGACCGAGGCGCAGAAACTGATGCAGCTCCAGGACCGGATACTTAAGGACATTCCCGAAGTGGAGCGGGTGTTCGGCAAGGCCGGCCGGGCTGAAACTTCCACCGACCCCGCGCCTTTCTCCATGATGGAGACCACCGTGGTGCTCAAGCCCCACGACGAGTGGCGCTCCAAGCCCCGCTGGTACTCGTCTTGGGCGCCGGAATTCCTGCGCAAAGTGCTCAGCCATATCTGGTACGACAAGCTTACCTGGGACGAGCTCATCACCGACATAGATTCGAAGATGCGGTTCCCCGGCGTCTCCAACGCCTGGACCATGCCGATAAAAGCCAGAATAGACATGCTTTCCACCGGCATCCGCACGCCCATAGGGATCAAAATCTACGGCGCGGACCTGACCGAGATACAAAAGATAGGCGTGCAGGTCGAGCAGCTTATCACCCATGTAAAAGGCACCCGGAGCGCCTTCGCCGAACGCACCGCCGGCGGTTACTTCCTGGACTTCACGCTTAAGAGGGACCAGCTTGCCCGGTACGGCCTCTCGGTCAAGGAAGCCCAGATGGCGGTGATGTCCGCCATCGGCGGAGACCCCGTCTCCACCACCGTGGAGGGCAGGGAAAGATATTCCATAAACGTGCGCTACGCCCGCGAGTTCCGCGACGACCTGAACAAGCTGGGCAGGGTCCTGGTCACGACGATGGGCGGCATCAACGTGCCGCTGGCGCAGATCGCCGATATCGAAATGCGGCAGGGGCC
>JAVHPG010000144.1:0-2182 GCA_036170455.1 Elusimicrobiales bacterium | reverse complement strand
GATAAAGAAAGGCCTGTAATTTACCGCCTGGGTGTCGGGGCGGCGCCGCGCGCCGCCCCCAAGGCGCCCGGCTTTGTCCGTGTTTAAGACAGGAGAGCTGCGATGGCTAAGAAAAGAGTTCTGATCATGGGAGCCGCGGGCCGCGACTTCCATAATTTCAATGTCTGCTACCGCGACAACGCCGCTTACGAAGTAGTGGCGTTCACCGCTTACCAGATCCCGAATATAGCGGGCCGCAAGTATCCCAAAGAACTTTCCGGCAAGCTGTACCCGAACGGCATAAATATCTACGAAGAGAAAGAGATGCCCGCGCTCATCAAGAAGCTGAAAGTGGACGAGGTCGTATTCTCCTACTCCGACGTGGCTTTCGACACCGTGATGGCCAAGGGCTCCCTGGCCCTCGCCTGCGGCGCGGACTTCAAGCTGCTCTCCGGCGACCATACCTATATAAAATCAAGCAAGCCCGTGATCTCCGTCTGCGCCGTGCGCACCGGCTGCGGCAAGAGCCAGACCACGCGCTACATAGCGGACCTCCTGAAGGCGATGGGCAAGAAAGTGGTGGCCATCCGCCACCCGATGCCCTACGGCGACCTGGTCGCCCAGACCTGGCAGCGCTACGAGACCCTCGCCGACCTCAAGAAGCACAAGTGCACCATCGAAGAGATGGAAGAGTACGAGCCCCACATCGCCGCCGGGAATGTGATCTACTCAGGCGTCGACTACGGCGAGATCCTCAAGCGCGCCGAGAAAGAAGCCGACGTCATCCTCTGGGACGGCGGGAACAACGACCTGTCTTTTTATAAGCCGGACCTCCATATCGTAGTGACCGACCCGCTCCGGGCCGGCAATGAGGCCACTTACTACCCCGGCGCCGTCAACCTGCGCCTGGCCGACGTGGTAGTCATCAATAAAGTGGACACCGCCACCAAAGAACAGATAGCCAGGGTGAAAGAGAATATAAAGCTCATGAACCCGAAGGCCGTGATCATCGAGGCGGAAAGCCCCGTGGCCATCGAGGGCGCGAACGTGGTGAAGGGGAAGAGGGTGCTGGTCGTTGAAGACGGCCCCACGCTTACTCACGGCGACATGTCCTACGGCGCGGCCTATGTGGCCGCCAAAAAGTACGGCGCGAAGTCGGTAGTGGACCCCCTTCCATACGCTATCGGGACCATAAAGAAAGTATTCGAGAATTTCCGGCAGCTTAAGGAAATATTGCCCGCGATGGGTTACGGCGACGCCCAGATGGCGGAGCTGAAAAAGACCATCAACGCGATACCCGCGGACCTGGTCCTGGTCGGGACTCCGATCGACCTGGCGAAGCACCTGAAGTTCAATAAGCCGTCGGTGCGCGTGAACTATTCTCTGAAAGAGCGCAAGCCCGCGCTGAAAGCGATAGTCGCGAAGGCCCTGAAGATAAATCCCGCCAAGAGCCGGGCGGCCTTAGTTTCCTGATACCCGGTTCCCAGGAGTTTGCTATGCCCACTGAAAACAAGACTGTTTTGAAGCTGGCCAAAGTGCAGGACGCCCACCTGAAGGACAAGAATGTCCTGGTCCGCGTTGACTACAACGTCCCGATCAAGGACGGCGTTATCAAGGACGACACCCGGATACGCGAGACGATGAAGACCGTCAAGCTGCTCCTGGAAGGGAATTGCAGGGTGGTCCTGATGGCCCACCTGGGCCGGCCCAAGGGCAAACCGGAGCCCAAATACAGTCTTCAGCCCGTCGTCGCGGCGCTTGAAAAGCTGGCTGGCGTAAAAGTCCATTTCGCCTCCGACTGCGTCGGGCCCGAGGCGGACAAGGTGGTGGCGGCGGCCAGGAAGGGGGAGATCGTCCTCCTGGAAAATCTGCGCTACCACGCCGAGGAAGAGAAGAACGACGAAAAATTTGCGAAGCAGCTGGCCAAACACGGCGAGTTTTTCGTGCAGGAGGCTTTCGGGGCCCTGCACCGCGCCCACGCTTCCACCGCGGCTATAGCCAGGTTCCTGCCCGGGGCCATCGGCTTCCTGGTGCAGAAGGAGCTTGAGTACCTGGACAAGACCATGGTAAGCCCGGTCAGGCCTTTCCTCGCCATCATCGGCGGGGCCAAGGTCTCCGACAAGATCAGCGTGCTTTACAGCCTTATCGAGAAAGTGGACACCCTGATAATCGGCGGCGGCATGGCCTACACTTTCCTGGCCGC
>JAVHPG010000143.1:0-10955 GCA_036170455.1 Elusimicrobiales bacterium | reverse complement strand
CGCGGCGGTCGGGAAGGAGACCGCGTATTCCCACGAGGAGACCGCCACGTAATAGCTGCCCTGGTTCCCCGCCTGGTTCCAGGAGGCTGTGAAGGAGTTTGTGGCGTTGTCCCAGTATTTCGAGATATCCGGACCGTTGACGGCGTAAAGTTCCGCCCAGACCTTGCCGATGCCGGAGGCGGGCGGGGAGACGCCGGGAGGGTCCTGGGCCAGGCCGCCAAGCTTCGGAATGGATTTGTAGTACAGCTGCGCGGCCGACGGCAGCTGCACCAGGGCCGTGGGCGGGGCCGTGTCGAAGTAGACGGTATTGACCACCGGGCCGCCCTCGTACACTTCGGAAAAGCTGATACCCACCGAGCGGAAAGTATAGGAAGAGCCGCTCAGGAACTGGGGCAGCGAGGCGCTCTGGCTCCAGCTATGGTCGGGCAAAGGCGTGATGGCCACGCTCGAGAGCGAGAGCTGCCAGGCGCTGTTGAAGTCCCAGTACCAGTTGTCGCTCAGGCGCCTGAGCTCGAGCCCGACGCGCTTGGTGTCCGCATTGGCCGTGCCGCTCACGGTGGTGAGCGACTTGTAATACTTAAGGTTCTCCGGCAGGTTCACGCGGGTAGCCGACGGCGGCGGCATGAACCTGAAGCGGCGCGAGCCCCACGGGTTTTCGCCGTTGGTCATATTATCCGAGGCGCTGGACCTTATCACGTAGTAGCAATAGGCCCTGAAGACGGCGGCGGAGGTATTATAGGTCCAGGAGCTGGTCCCCGCGTCGTAGGAAGTCGCTCCCTGCCAGCTCTCGCCCGGCTGCCAGTTCGAGCCGTTGTAATAATAACCGTTGATGCTGGTGTCGGTGCAGGTGTTCTCCGGGGCCTGCGAGGGGTCCTGCTGGATACGCACCTGCACGCTGGAAATGCCGGAAGTATAGTCGACGGCTGTTCCGATAACGCTGCTGACCACCAGGTAGAAGCCGTTCTCCGTCGGGGGAGAGACGATCTTGGAGATCGGGAGCATCAGGTCCAGGGTGAACGTGGACTGGTTCAGGCTGAAATCGCTATAGTTGCCGGCCCGGTCCTGCGCCTTCACCTTGATCACGAAGGTAGCGCTGGACCTGCCCACGGACCATGATTTGGCGTCCGCGGTGTTATTGGGCAGGGAAGAAGCCGCGACGCTCCAGTTAGTGGCGGCCGTTATAGCCCCGGAGCTGTACGCGGTCTGCCAGACGGGCGGCACGGCGTTGAAGTTCCAGTATTGCTGCGGTTTTCTGTCGGTATCCGCTAGCTCCACCCAGATAGTCTTCAGGCCGCTCGGGATGCCGCCGCCGGCCACGGGGTCGGCGGCAGTGCCGCTGACGGCGCCGAGGATGCGCTGGTAGGTCAGGTGGCCGGGCTGCTGTATGAAAGCCGTAGGCGTGCTGAAATCCATCAGGAAGGTGGAGGTGGCGTAAAGGACCTCGGTATTGGGACCGCCGTTATCCGGCTGTGTGGCATCGCGGGCCTCCGACTGTATTTCGAACCGGTAGCCGTCCGCGTTATTTACGCCGCTGGGGCCGTAGAAGGTGACGCCAGGCAGCGTCCTGGTCCAGGGAGTGAGCGCGGCGTCCACGTCCGCGAACTGCCAGTCGCTCGGGCCGCCGGCCCAGTTGCTGTTCAGCGTGCTGTAATAGGAGCGCGTGCCTACGGAATCAAGGCGCGAGAACCGCACCCTCACCCTGGCCAGGTCGGAGGGGGTGCCGTTGCTCCAATCGGAGGCCGTGCCGGACAGGAAAGTTACAGGGGCGTTAAGGTAGGCGCCGCTGGACGGGAAGGTGACCTTGGAAGTGGGCAGCACGGGGTCCAGCACGAAGGTGGCGTCGGGGGCGGCCGGGGCCAGGAGACCGGGGCGCGACTGGTTGCCGGCCAGGTCCTTCCCGCGTATGTAGAGCCTGAACTGGAAAGCGGAATTCGAACCTTTAAGGCTGTTGAACTCGGTGTCCAGGTTCGCGTCCGTCAGGCTCCAGGCGCTGCCGTCGAAATAGGTGGCGTTGCGCCAGTGCGTCGCCGGGTTCCAGGAGGCGTCCCAGCTCGCGCCGTTCCAATAGGCATTGTCGACGCGCTGTATGACCAGCTGTATGCCGTCCCCGGGGTTAAGGCCGCTGTAACTCTCTAGCACCGTGCCGGAAATAACCGGCAGCGCGGTGTAGGCGAGGTTGCCCGGCATAACTATAGTGGTGGTGGGCGCGGAGTTGTCGTAGCAGAAAGACTTCTCCACGTAAATTTCCTGGTTGAAGGAGCGGTCCGTGGCGCGCGCCCTCACCGTATAGGTGCTGCCTTCCGTCAGGGGCACGGCCGGCGGCCAGGTATCCGGCGAGCGCGGGTAGGACCAATTGATGCCGGAAATTATGTCAGTGGACAGTACGGAATCATAGACTTGGGAAGGGATGGGCGTAGTGGGCGTGAGGACAGCTTTGCGCCAAAAAGAGCCGGGAGCGAAAGCCGTGCCGTTATAGGTGTCTCCGGAAGGCTGCATGGCTATCTGCACCTGCACGCCGTCCACGGCGATGCCGCTCAGGGCCTGGGTGGAGGGGTAAGTCACCCAGTCCACTGCGGAACCGGAAGAGAACAGGACCTGCGCGCGGTTATGGAAAGCGGCCGACGGGACGGCGATAGTGGTGGAAGGCTTGTTCACGTCGTAGATGAATTCGCGCACATAGGTCCCGTCCGGAACCAGGTTGACGGCGTAGTCGGCGGCCTTCAGCTCTACCCGGAAGCGCTTGTTATCCGGCCAGGCGGGCTCCGCATACGACCAGGGGGCGAGGCTGTTGACGCCGAGCCAGGTGGAGGCTACTACCGTCCAGGCCGAGCCGTTCCACTTCGGCATGGTGGTGAAGTCCCCGGACTGGGAGATATCGGCTATCTGCGCCCTGATAGGCGGAACTATGCCGGCGGGGCTGTCGAGCGAGCTGCCAAGCAGCTGGCCGGTAGTCCTGCCGGGGCCGTAGAAAGCATCCCCCCCGCCCATGGGCGTGGAGATAGTGATGACCGGGTAGTTGAAGTCGGAAGTCACGGTTATGGGCGCGGGCGTCTCCGCATTGCCGGCTTTGTCCAGGCCGGCCACGGAAAGAGTGTAGGCATGGTTGTCTATGGAAATGACCGGCGGGTCCCAGGTGGCCGGCGGGTAGCTCCAGGTTATAGTGGAGGCCGAAGAAGTGTAATCCACGGGCAGCTCGATCACCGTGCCCGAGCTCCAGCCCTGCGCGATGTGGCCGTTCCAGTACCAGGTGTCCGGGCCCACTATATTGGTAATTTTCAGCTTGAGCCCGGCGGCGGCCGCAAGTCCCGACAGGCCGGCGTAGCTGGTGCCGGAGATCACGGGAAGGGTCCCCTGGATGAAGCTGCCGGCCGTGGGGGTGGAGACGCGCGAGACCGGCGGCGTACCGTCCACGACGAAATTAAGCACCGTCCAGGGGTTCTGTTCATTGCCGCCGGGTTCGGCCAGGTCGAAAACGCGCACCCGCAGGGTATAGGGCCTGTCCGAGATCCATTTACCGAAGCCGCCGGTGACGCCGTCGAACGGGTAGCGCCAGGTAGTGGTGCCTATGACTTCTTTCCAGGCTCCGTCGAAGGTCACGGTCCAGGAACTGAAGGCCGCGCCGGTCCAGTAGTAAGTGTCGTTCCCTTCCAGGTAACTCAGGTTTATGAACGGGGTGCTCACTTTAACCCCTACGAAAGGCAGGGAGGCGTCGGTGGCCGTGCCGCTTATGGGGTTGATCCCGCTTAGCACGGACGGCTTATAGTTCCCCCCGTCGGCGGGCTGTATCATGAAGGTCTGCGGCGGCGTGGTGTCCCAGAGGAAAGTTATGGAGGAAACCCCGGAGGTGAACCCGGGCTGGGCGTTGACGGCCTTGTCCACCGCGCGGGATTGGATTATATACGGCCTGCCGGACACCATCGCGGCGGCCAGCGAGCCGTGCGAATAGCTCCAGACGTTCAGCCCGGAAACGACGTTGAAACTGGAGCTCACGGAGGAGAAAGCCCCCGCCCCGTTATGCCAGTACTCGGCCAAACCGGTCTCGTTGTAGATCTGCAGTTCCACGCGCTGCAGGTCCGCCTTCAGGTTGGGCGGGTTGGCGCCGGTCGGGTCCGAAGCCGTGCCGGTTATGGCCGGCAGCTGCCGCAGCACCTCCAGCGGAGCGGGATAAGTGAAACCGGAACTGGGGGGCGTGGTGTCGTAGACCACGTTGTAGAACGGCATTTTAGTCTCGTCGTTCTCGTAATTCCCGGCCTTGTCCACGGGCTTGACATAGACGGTGTAGCGGTTGCCGTCCAGCATCTTCGGGGTCACCAGCGTGGCGGTGCTCCAGTCCCCGACAGCCCAGTCCGCCGGGGAGGCGGCGAGGATGCTGCTGGAGGACATGAGGCTGTCGAAGGTAAGTCCGTTCCAGTACCGGCCCTGGAAGTCTTTTATATAGATCGACACCTGGTTCATGCCCTCCCGGTTGGCGTCGGGGAGCTCGGAGCGGCCGGGGTCGAGGGCCGTGCCGGTTATGAGGGGCATGGCGTTCACGTAAGGCTGGCCCGGAACCCTCACGCCGCTCAAAGGCCTGGTATTGTCGACTATGATGCTGCGGTTGGTGGGCGGGATCTCCTGCTCATTGCCGGAGTTGAAGCCGATAGTGGTGAAGGTATAGGAAGCATTGTCCACCGTGAAGGCATTGGCCGCGGTAAAGCCCATTGCCCAGCCCCCCGCCCCCCCGAGCACATTGATATAGGTGTAAGTATCCGTATCCATCCAGTAGCCGCCGTCGGGCTCGTACCAGTAGGAAGCGGGCTCCTTTAGGCGCTTCAGGTGTATCTGTATGCTGTTAGGGGCAAGCGCGTTGAAGCGCAGATTGGAGCCGATGCCTATCAGGGAGTTGAGGGCCGAGCTCTGGTAGTTGCCCATTTCATTGGCCGGCGTGGTTATATTGGTATCGGCCGCCGGCGTCACGAAATTGAAAGTGATGTCGTAAGCGCTCGCGCCGGGGAGCGTGCGCTCGTTCCCGGCCTTGTCCAGGGCCAGCGTCTGCAGCTCATAGGTCCCGCCGTTGTACCAGCTCAGCGCCGAGGTGTTCCAGCTCCAGGTCCCGGGCTGGCCCTTCGGGTCGCTGATGGTCCCGGTGGAGAACCAGAGGCGGTCGGCGGGGTAGATCCCGGCGGGGCAGGACGGCCAGGAATTAGTGGCGTTATCGTAACAGGCCTGCGGCGCGCTTACCCTTTTCAGGGCTATCTTGACCACCCCGGAATTCTTCAGTTCGCCGGGCGCGGGGTCGCTGGCGGTACCGGAAACGAGGTTTATCGCGGAGAGCGAAGAATTATTGGCGGGCACGGTGGCCCTCGAATCCGGCGGCGTGGCGTCGCCGGCGAAGTAGTTGGTGGTATACGTCGCCTGCATATTTCCCACTATGTCGGTAGTCCGGCTTATGGCGTAATAGGTCGTATTGTTCGTTATGGCGCCGGTGATATTATAAGACCAGGTTCCGGAGGAAGCGCCGGAGAAGGACGCCGAGAGCCACTTCTGCCCCGGCGTGAAGGAGTTGACGCCGTCCCACCAGTTATTATCGGTAAGGCGCTGCAGCGACACCTGCACCCCGGCGGCCGCGATGCCCGACTCATGGTCGCGCGGGGCCGCCCAGCCGAGCAGGTTCTCCACCGAGTCGTCAGCCGTACCGCTGATGACCGACACGCCCCCCTGGATGAAAGAGTTATGGGCCGGGGAAGTCACTTTCGAATCCGGCGGCGTAGTATCCAGAATGAAAGTGAAAGTTGAGAAATAAGCCTGGTTCGAATTATTCTTTGCCTGGTCTATGGCATTGCTGTAAACGCTGTATTCATACCCGTTATCCTGCGAAGCGGGGGGCACGGTCATCGACCAGGGGCTGTTGAAACCGGCGAGGAAATAATCGCTTACCGCCGCGGTCCAGGTGTTGTTTATGAAATGCCAGTAGGCGTTGTCGGAGCGGCGCATGCGCAGGCGCACCTCGCTTACTCCGCTGGGCTCTATACCGCCTTCGAAGGCCGTACCGGCTATGAGGCCGGTGGCCACGGCGAGGGCGTAGCGGTCGGGCGCGGTTACGCCTGTCACCGGCAGAAGAGTGTCGTAGGTGAAATAGAGGGCGGGTGAATTATCCGCGTTCAGGTCCCCGTCTATCTGCGCGTTGCTTGGAGTGGGCTGCCAGTTCCCGGACTTGTCATAGCCGCGCGCCCAGACCGAGAGCTTGTAATTATTGACGGGCGAAAGCGGCGGCAGGGCCAGGGACCAGGCGCCGTTGGAATAAGCGGCGGTGCTCCAGTGCGCGTACTTGGAGCCGGCATTATCCCAGTCGCTGTTGGTCCCGGTGGTGCCCCCGTTCCAGGTGGCGTTCCAGGAACCGCGCGCCTTTAACATTACCTGCACCCCCACTATCACGCCGGTGTCGGTCACCACGCCGTAAAGGGAGGGCACGCTGTTCTGCGCCGTGAGATTCGCCGGCGCGGTGGTCACGGCCACGGGCGCCTCATTGTCGAACTGCACTATCCGGCCGGCCTGGGCCGGGATATCGGCGTTCAGGGGCGACGGGGAAGCCTGGCCGAATTCTCTGTTGAGGGCCGTGTCGTAGGCGTAGGTGACCACGCGGTAGTCCCGGCGCTTGTTAGTGACTATGGCCGACTTCAGGTTGACGGGGAAATTATAGGTCCAGGTGACGGTGGCCAGCCCGAGCGTGTACGGCGACGTATCCACGGAAGTCTCGAACCAGACGGGCTCGGACTGGTCGAAGGCGGAGCCGCCCCACCAGCTGCCGCCCACCAGGCGTATTCCGGCTTTCACGGTATAGGTGCCCAGGCGCGCCTCCCAGGCCCGCGGCCCCAGCCTTTCGTCGTTCGCCTCGCCGGAAACGGAGACGAAAGTATTAACGAACTCGGCCGAAGGCGACAGCACCGTGGAAGTGGGCGTTTCCAGGTCGAACCTGGTTTCCACGCTCGCCACGGAGGAATCATTGCCGGCCAGGTCGGTGGTCTTCGCCTCGTAGCGGTAGCGGTGGTCGCTGGTAAAGACAAGATCGGGATCGTTATAAGTCCAAGCCGCCGGGGTTCCGTTCGCAGGCAGCCAGACCGGGCAGCCAGCGAAGCCGGCGCCGGTAAAGCACTGCCCGGTTTCGATATCCGTTATTTTCACTGCGGCCGTGCTGGCGCCGGTATTGGGGGAGAACTGGGTGCTGGCGCCCGTACCGGCCAGCGGGGTGGAAACGAAGACCTGGGAATAGGTGGCGCCGTTGGCCGGGAAATCCAATGAGACCAGCGGGCCCGTAATGTCATAAGTCGCTGTCTTTGTAGAGTATACGGCGGAGTAATTGCCGGCATAATCCAGCGCGCGCGCCACCGCGACGTATTCGGCGTCGTCCCGCAGCATCGAAGCCGGCACGGTGTAATACCAGGAAGTCGCGCCGAGGGGCGTGACGTTTATCCAGGTATTGGCGGCGGCCGTCCAGGCGGAGCCGTTCCAGTAGCGCTGCGCGGCGCCGGCGCCGGTGGAAATATTGAGTTCTACCCTGCTGAAGCCGGCCATGTCGGCCGCGGCTGTCCCGCCTATGCCGGGCAGGTTGCGCACGGCGCTAAGCGCGGGGGTGGTTATAAACACCGTGGGCGGGGTATCGTCCACGATGAAGTACCTGATATTGACCCCGCGCGTCTGCGGGTCTTCCTGGTTCCCCCCCCCGCTGTCCTCGGCCAGCTGGGCGTCGTCGCTCGCCCGGCTCTCAAGCTTGTACTCCAGGTCGTCCAGGCCGGCTTTCCAGATTATATCGGGGTCATAATTCCAGGGGTAGTAAGGCGGGCTCGCGCTTATGGACGTTATTTTCCAGGAGTTCGCCAGTGCCACGGTGCCCGAGCTGAAGCCGGGCGACTGCCAATAATAAGTGTCGTTGCCGTAAAGATAGGAGAGCCTGATATCCACTTCGGCCACCGTGGAGTTGCTTACGGTATAGTGCGTGTCGTCAGACGTGCCGGTAAAAAGGCTCCCGGTGCCGGTCTTGCCGATGTTGGAAGACTTGTACCGGCCGCTGAAGCCGTTCCCGTCGTCGAGCGGCAGGGTGATGTAAGAGGCCGGGGGCGCTTTGTCTATATGTATGACGACGGAGGAAACGCCCGCCTGGAAAACGTCCTGTTCATTACCCGCGATATCCAGCGCCTTGGCGAGGATAAGGTAGTTCAGGCCCGAAGGTTCGGCCGTAAAGGCCCCGTCCAAAGCGACGGGGGCGGTGGACCAGGCGGTTCCGTCCGGAGAGAGTACGCCGAGCGTCTTCATGGAGAGCCAGACCGGATTAGCGCCGGAGGCCCCGAAACTCGTGCCGTCGAACCACTTCGGCGTGCCGCCCAGCTGCCTCATGGCCAGGTAAACCTCGGCGTTGCCGTAATTATCCGTGACGGTGCCGGAGGCCATGCTTATCAGGCGGATGCCGCTGTTGTTCAGGTCGCGCGGCAGCTTCAGGACAGCGGTCGGGGAGCTCCTGTCAATGGTGAACTGGAAGGGAATGGCCGGGCCGGGGTTGCCGGCCTTGTCGGTGGCGACCAGTTCCACTATGTAGGAGTGGTCCGGCTCGAAGGCGAGCCCGGCCTGGAAATAAGAAGTGGTGTAGTCCACCGTGCCGGTCTTCAGCGTTCCGTTCCAGACGAGCGTAGCCGGCAGATAGGTATCGTCCCCGGGCGCGCCGGAAACGGTGAAAGTCGAAGCCGTCCAGTTCCAGTATTTAGCCTCGAGCTCGCGCTTCACGCGGAAATAAGCGGAGACCACGTCGCCGGCTCCCGCGTCCGAGACCGTGCCGGCCAGCGCCGTCAGGGAACCGCGGTAAGCTTTGTCGGGATTGGTTATCACCGCGGAGGGGGCCGTGGGGTCCATCACGAATTCCCTGCCCGCGCCGGCGCTTTCCACCAGGCCGTTGGTATGCTCGGCCCTGGAAACCACGCGGTATTTATGGTTCGCGGTCCAGGAACTGGTCCCGATGCTCCACTGCCAGCCGGGGTTCGGGAAACTGTCCACGCCCAGGTAGCCGGGATTCATCAGGGCCCAGGCGGAGCCGGTGGAAACCCAGAGATGGCCGTCCCAGACCTTGTCGTCATTGCCGGTGCCCTGGGCAAGGTCGCCGCCGTAGTCGGTTATCCTCAGCGCCACGGTAGTGGCGTAAACGGCCGTACCGATTATCGTAAGCGGCGAGTCGTTCTTATAATGCGGTAAAGTGTCCGGCGGCGTGGAAAGGTAAGAGGCCGGCGGCGGCGGGAACAGCTTGAACTGTACCAGCGAGGAGGGATTAGGGCCGGCCGCTCCCGGCTTGACGATCTCGTTGTTGGCCATGTCGATCGCCTTGGCGAAGACCTGGTACTGCACGCCGGCCTGCACGGTATACCAGGTGGGGGTCGAGGCCCCGGTGGCCTGCCACGCGTTGCCGGTGACGACCGCGTCGTAAAAAATTTCAGTGTTGGAGTTCCAGCTGCTGACGGAGACGTCCCAATACTTGTTGGCGTAGGGATTGTCCATGCAGCGGTAAGAGACCTGGACCTTCTTCAGCTGGCCGGGGGCGATATCCGAAGCCGTGCCGGTAATCGAGGTAAGCTCGGCGTGTACGTCCAGGCCGTGCGTAGGATAGGTGACCGTAGAGATCGGGTCGGTGAAGTCGGCTTTTATCAGCGTGGCGGTGGAATAGACCAGCTGGCGGTTCGTGGCTTTGTCCACGGCCCAGGCGTTGATCTCGTATTCCTCGCCGCTGGCCCACGGCATGGCGTTCAGCTGCCACCAGGTGGCGCCGGGGCTGAGCGTGCCCTGCGTCAGGGCATTGTTCTCTATGGCCGCGACCGCCCAGGAGGAGCCGGCCACGCTCCAGTACTTGTCCTGGTCGACCGTGCCCACGGTCTTTTTGATGCGTATGAACAGGTCGTTGACCATGCCGTTCGGCGCGTCGTAGGAGTCGCCGGTCACCTTGCCGGTCTGGCTTATATAGCCGCTGTCTAGCGGGTAGGTGATAGCCGAGGTGGGGCGCGACACGTCGTAGATGAAACTGGACTTTATCTTCAGCCCCTCCTGGTTCAGGGCGGCGTCGCGGGCATTGGTCCAGATATTGAAAACTTCACCGTCGTTACCAGTGAACATATTGGCGGGATTAAAATCAGTCAGACTCCAGTTGGCAAACGGCCCCGGGGGATAGAACGAGGTAGGGTTTGACTCCCAGCCTCCGCCGGCCCAGTACCACAGGTCCGACTGGCGCTGTAAATATATCGCGATCTGGTTGACCCCGGAGGCGCTCGGGTCTACGCTTGTCCCGCTGATCGAACTGAGAACATAATTAATGTGCAACCCGTTGGAGGGGACGGTCATTGTCGAAACCGGGATCTGGGTGTCATACAGGAAGGTGGCGGTCGAATAAGTGGTGTCCCAGTTGCCGGCTATATCCTTCGACTTCGCGCGCACCCTGTAAGTGTAAGCGGTGGTCCAGGTGGAGACCTCTATGTTATAGCTCCAGGTGGAGGAAGTCGTCCAGATAGTGGAATTCACCGGCAGCCACGGCGCCAGGTCCTCGGAGAGGCCCGTAGCGGACCAGGGCGGGGAAAGCGAGGGATCGTAATAGCGCTGGGTGGTGGGCAGATATACGGTTATCCTGTTCTCGGCGATCTTGAGATTGTCGTCCGAGGTCCCGGTTATGGTAGCCATGCCCACATTATTATGCGCCGGGGCGTTCGGCATGGTTATGGAGGTCCAGGGCTTGGTCTTGTCGTAGGTGATAGTGACGCCGGTTCCGGGCGGCAAGTCCGCGTCCTGCGGCTCGCCGGTATTGGGGCCGTACTCGCGGTTCAGGGCCAGGTCGTAGGCCCAGGTGACCAGCCTGTAACCGACATTCTGGTTCGCCGGGTTCGTCAGGTAGGTCTGCAGGGTCCCGGGCAGGTTATAGGTGAACTGGTTGGGCGTGACATTAGTGCTGGTAT
>JAVHPG010000142.1:0-2210 GCA_036170455.1 Elusimicrobiales bacterium | reverse complement strand
TAAGAAGACAAAATATACGCTTTACGATACTGGGATTGTTTCTGGCCGTTCCTTCTACGGCAGTGGAGACCGGATATGTGATCGTGCATATAATGAGCTTAAGAAGATAGCTGCTGTGAAATCCGCTAACCGTAAAAATAGGTTGAAGATTACGCTTTAAAATAGGGATAGGGCGGGGCCAAAGTATGTAAAGATGGTAAAGTGGTCTGGAAACGCAATTCTGATGGTTCTATGGGCCTTCCAGTATCGGTTGGTGACTTGAATAGTCCGTGGTTGCGCTCTTAAAGCAATGATTTTGCAAGGCACAGTGGGTGGCGGACTTTCCCTTGGGCTAAGTTCCGGGCGCCAAGATCAACACAGGGATGTCTGGGTTGCACATGCTAAACCCGGTGCCCAGAAAATCCGGTAATTTCATGAGGCCGTCGTAAAAGGCCGCAAAGTGATTCACCAAAACGGTGAAAAAACAGGTTCAAATATCGGGATTATTGAAAACCGGTGAAGTTAGTGATTTTTTTACCGCAGGGCCTTCGTGAATAAATAAAATATACCTCGTAACTGTTAGACGCTAATCCTAAGTTGCGAGGTACACGTAAATGGTAACAAAGAATCTTGATAAATTCAAAATCACGACGACGAAGCAGGCGATCACTTCCTTTGCCGGATTGCCGTTGCTGCTGGGGATGGCAAAAAATCTCGGGTTGGAAGAACAGTTTAACGCGTTGCCGTTGAAGGCGCGTGCGCGTGGGTATAAGCCGTCGGAAAGCGCATTTGCGCTGATGGGGTTGATCCAATCGGGCGGGGAAGCGCTGGACGATGTGTCTTTGTTGAAGGGTGATGATGGGCTTTATGAATTATGGGGCGTGCTGCCGGCGTCTAACACGATGGGTGAATGGCTAAGGCGGTATGGGAGCAAGACTGTCCATCACCTGGGACGGATACAACTGGCGACGGCGGCGAGGGTGGTGCGCGCATGCAGGTTTGCGCGTGTGACCCTGGACGTAGACTCGTTTTTTCTGGAGTCGCAGAAATCTGATGCGGAGATGAATTACGAAGGGTTGTGGGGCTATAATCCGGTGGCGGTGACGTGTTCGGAGCTGAAGATGCCGATGTGCGGGATCTTCCGTAAGGGGACAGCGTCGCCGATGGCGAACCTGGCGGCGCTGCTTAAGCGGGGGATAACGGCGCTGCCCGGGATTAAGGTAAGGGTGAGGTCTGACAGCGCCGGATTCCAGGCAAAGGTTGTACGGGTGCTAAGGGAGAAAGGCGCGGATTTCACCATCACAATGCGCAAAGACGAGAATGTGATGGAGTCAATCTACGGCATTGCGGAAGAAAAGTGGAAGCCATACGAGACGGGCGCTTGGAAGAACCGCAAATGTAAGATAGCCGAAGACCTGCACGTATTTGTGGAAGCGACGGATTTACCGGCCAGCCGGATGATAGTGATCCGCTGGCTGAAAGAAGAGCCTGGGCTGTTTGATAAAAGCCCGTACGAGTATCATGCGGTGCTTACAAGCCTGGATAACTGGACGGCGGGGCTGGTGTTGCAATTCCATCGGACGAGGCAGGATGGTTCCGAGAATGTGAACAAGGAACTGTCGGGTGGATTTGGTTTATCGAAACTGCCGTGCCGGGAGTTCATGGCGAACGCGGCGTATTTTCAGATGGCGTTATTATCGTGCACGGTGGTGGCCGCGTTCAGGCATCTGGCATTGCCGGAGAGCTGGAGACACTTTACAATCAAGACGTTGCGCTTCCGGATGATACGGTTGGCGGGGATAGTGAGCCGTCGGGCGAGATATTTATGGTTGAAGCTGCCTGGGAACTATCCCTTCCGGCAGATATTTGAAGACGCGAGATACAGGCTGCTGTGGCTATCCGCGAATATGGCTACGACTTAGACGCCGTGCGTTGTTGATAAGGCTAATAACTTTAAAACACCGGGAGAGGTGCGTCCCGAAGGAGGCAAGGAAAGGGAAAAACATAAACCGGACCATCCCTGAGGGCAGAAAAAGCCCGTGAGGGATGAAAAAGTTGACCGGCATGCCACCCGGCTGGCCGTGAGAGAGTTTTAAACGGAAGATTTTTAAATTTTAAATGTCTTCCACGTGCCCAAATCGGCCTGCTGGAAGTTACGTGAGCTTTTGGGGGTTCTTCAGCAATTCCGCAAGCTTCCAATAAATTTCTTTTCCATCATTGACGGAGAATAG
>JAVHPG010000141.1:506-2245 GCA_036170455.1 Elusimicrobiales bacterium | reverse complement strand
CGCGCCCTGCGGTCGCGGCGCCCGGCCGCTGCTGCGGCCCGGTTCGTGGGGCCGCCGGGCCGCAACAGCCCTGCCCCACCCCTGCGCGGCCGCGCGCCCCCCTTGCCGCCGTTGGCGGCAAGGCCCGCGCCAACAACCGCGGCCTTGCGGGAATAAGATTTTGAAAATGCGGTATAAATCCTTAATTTAACCCCGACAGACCCTTGTCGCGTTGGTCTGCTAGACTCTTAAAAGAAGCTGCTGGTAAAAGCGCTATAACCTTTTTCCGGTGAGGGGGCGGGATGTGCGCCAAAGAAAGGCTGTCTGCCAAAGCGGAAATAGTCCAGGTTAAACCACCCGGTCGGGAGCGGTTTTACCGTGATGACTCCTGCCGGGAAACTCCCGGCTACCGCGCACGTAATCCCGGCGGCAGTCCCCTGTCCCGGATAGTCCTGGGTAACCTGCCGGAATTTGAACAGTGGCTGAAAAATCCGTCCGACTCGCGGCCCCGCCCCCATCCCACCGTAATAACCGCCCTTGAAAAATTCGTGGAATGCGGCGTAATGCGCTACGGCGTGGTGCGCTTTCGCTGTCCCGAATGCGGGCAGGATATGTTCGTGGCCTTCTCGTGCAAGCGCAGGGGTGTGTGCCCCAGTTGCGACGCAAAGCGTTCAGCCATTATAACCGCACAAGCCCTGGATCGGCTGCTGGCTTTTGTGCCTTACCGGCAATGGGTGCTGGTTATCCCTAAACGGTTGAGGTATTTCATAAATTGCCGGCCGGAGTTGGCCGGGCAGCTCTCAAAAATATTCGCGCGGGAAATAAACCGTTTCCTTTGCCGGAACAATACCGGGACGCCGGCCCAGCTTCATTTTATCCAAAGGTTCGGCGGCTCGCTGAATCTGCACATCCATGTGCACGCGGTGGTTTCGGACGGGGTTTTCAATTTGAAACCAACCGCTATCGGCCGGCGGGGGGAACTGGTT
Source organism: Elusimicrobiales bacterium (assembly GCA_036170455.1). Lineage (GTDB taxonomy): Bacteria > Elusimicrobiota > Elusimicrobia > Elusimicrobiales > UBA9959 > UBA9959. The sequence goes on along the minus strand of JAVHPG010000141.1, from coordinate 1,280 downwards.
TTCACCCCGGTCCCATGCCCGACGGATGAACAACTGGCCGATATTGTAACGATAGTCCGCAAAAAACTTATCAGGCGTATTTGCCGGACCGGCGGTTTAAGCCGGGAAGCCGCAGCGGATTTGTTGTCCTGGAAGAATTCAGGGTTTTCAATACACAAAGAAGTAGCCATTAAAGATTGGGACAGGGAAGGGCTTGAGCGCCTGCTCGGGTATTGCTCGCGCCCCGCCCTTTCGCAGGCGCGGCTGATTTATGCGGCCAAGACCAATATGGTTATTTATCGCTGTGAACCGAGGGCGGGGAAATCAGAATTATTAACCATGTCGCCCATTGAATTTATGCGGCGTTGGGGTTTGTTGATGCCGGCCCCTAATAAGAATCTGATCCACTATTACGGCGCACTCGCGCCCAGGTCTCCGCTGCGGCCGCTGCTTGTAGCGAAAGCAGTGAAAGAAACGGACCGGCTTGCCCTGCGGGAAAAGGTTAATAAGCTCAAAAAGAAAGCCAGTTCTTGGGCCGCCTGCCTGGCGCGAGTTTTCGAGGTCTTCCCGCTTATCTGCCCCAAATGCAACCTGGAAATGAAGCCGGTGGCGGTCATACTCAACGACAAAGAACTTGTGCGGCTCTTAACCCACCTGGGCCTGCCTGCGGAATTCCCGAAGTTTAAGCCAGCCCCTCAGGCGTCACTATATGAACACGCCTGCGGTCCGCCGGATGAAGACTGCCAGCTGGACCCACGGGTTGATTACGAAGCTGTAGAACCCGCCCCGGCTGAC
>JAVHPG010000141.1:0-496 GCA_036170455.1 Elusimicrobiales bacterium | reverse complement strand
CCCCCCCCCCCCCCGACTCCTGACCCGCCCGGCACCAGCCGGGCGCGGGGTTTTTTTAAAAATTTCAGAAAACCGCCCCGAGTTTTTGTATTATGGAGTTAAGGGAAGATTTCCGCGAATTTTTTTAAGCGTGAAAAGATTAAGATCGGGAAAGAACACGCGGTAACTGGTCTCATGTTTCCTACAAATACCAATACCGGAAAGCGGTACGCAGTGCGCGTATAAAAGAAACAGCCGCCGTCCGGAAAATTACCGGAATGGCGGCCCGACCATTCCAAACCTCCGGAGCGATCGCCCCGGACCCTTGTGCCCTAATTTTACGCTAATATGAAGCGGCTGTCCACTTTAAGTCTGGATTCGCTGCGCTTACCACTACTAAGCGCGCGGTCATTAGGGAGAAGTGGCATAAAAAAAGACCCCGCTCTATGAACGGGGCCTTTTGGGACAGCGAACCAGCTATTAGAATTTAAACCCGGAGACTTCTGTTTTCCTGGAT
>JAVHPG010000140.1:0-11123 GCA_036170455.1 Elusimicrobiales bacterium | reverse complement strand
TTCGCGGCTACGATAGCTTCGAGCTGTTTCTCCATCGCATTTAGCTTTTTCATGTCATGCTCGCGGACGATCCCCGAAACCTCCGCTTTTTCCGTGCCGCCGGAGATATCCGTGAACATAATAAAGCCTTCGCGCTGCTCGGTAGTCTCGGGGAGCATGTTCTCCGGCCAGGAGGAGACTATATCCGCGGCGATGCGCGCCGCGTTGGCCATCGCGTTCTTGGCCGAGCCCGGGTGGACGCTTTTCCCTTCCACGGAGATCTTCACGCCGTCGGCGTTGAAATTCTCTTCTTCTATGGAGCCTGCCACGTCCCCGTCGAAAGTGTAGGCGAAGTCGGCGCCGAAGCCTTTCACATCGAAATATTTTACCCCCTGCCCCACCTCTTCGTCCGGGGTGAAGCCGATTTTCAGAACCCCGTGGGGGATCTCCGCGTGCTTCAGAAGATATTCGGCGGCGGTCATGATGACGGCGATGCCGGCCTTGTCGTCGGCGCCGAGCAAAGTGGTTCCCGAGGCGGTAATTATGTCGTCGCCCTTGCAGACGGCCAGCTCGGGGCAGTTGCGGGTGTTAAGGATGACGCCGTGCTTGCGGCTGATGACTATATCCCCGCCTTTCCAACCCTTGTGAAGCTGCGGCTTTACGTCCTTTCCCGAAGCGGCGGGCGAGGTGTCCATATGCGCGAGAAAGGCTATCGCGGGCTTCCGGCCCTTGACCGTGGCCGGTATTTCGGCCGTCACATAACCGTATTTATCCAGCCTGACCTTTTTCGCCCCGATAGCTTTCAGCTCCGAGACCAGGCGCCTCGCGAGTGCCAGCTGCTTTTTTGTCGACGGGAAAGTCCGCGAATTTTCATCGCTCCGGGTATCCATCCCGGCGTAGCGCTCAAAGCGTTTATAAAGGGCGGCTTTAAAATCCATATATCCTCCATGCGCAGTTAGGTGCTAAATCTTTAAAAAGGATATAATTAATGTATCTCGAGGTTCAAGACAATGTCTATGCCGTGCCGGGAGCATGCTCTTCGTACGGCCAGGGAGCTCTAAAATGGCCATAAATTTCATACCGAGGGAAGTAAAATTCTTCGACTTCCTGAATCTGCAGGCTGAGAATATCGTAAAGGCGGCGGACTGCTTCAAAAGCGCCGTAAAAAAAGGCGTCTTCAACGAGGAGACCGCAAAGACCATAAAGAACTTAGAGCATGAAGGCGACACGCTCTCGCACGAGATCGTTGACATGCTTAACCGCACCTTCATAACCCCCATCGACCGCGAAGATATTTTCTCCCTGACCAATACCCTGGACGATATCCTGGACATGATAAATTCCATGGCCAACCGCATAAGGCTGTACAAGCTTGACGCCAACGAGGAGTACATGGTGCAGTTCGCCGATACGATAGACCAGTCGGCCAACGCCCTGTCCAACGCCGTCAGGCATATGCACGACACCAAGCGGACCCGGCGCGTGCTGGACCACTGCATAGAGGTGAACCGCCTAGAGAACCTGGGCGACCAGATAAGGGAGAAAGCCATCAGCCACCTGTTCGACTCCGAGAAAGATCCCATCATGGTCATAAAGTGGAAGGAGATCTATGAAGTGGCCGAGGGCACGCTGGACACCTGCGAGCATGTGGCCAAGGTCATCGAGGCCATTTTAGTGAAGAACGGCTAGGCGGCCGGGCCGGTCGGCCTCGCAAAACAGGAGAGCCGCGTTTATAACGCGGCTCTCCTGTTTTCGTATTATCTCCGCCGCTATTTTTCAGCGGCTGACCGGCCGGCTAAAATGCCTGACGTCCAGGCCAGGTGCAGGTTGTAGCCGCCGGAGTCCCCGTCCAGGTCCAGCAGCTCCCCCGTAACATAAAGGCCCTTGATCTTTTTAGAGGCGAAGCTGCCCGGATCCACCTCCGACAGGGCGCAGCCGCCGGCGGTGACCATCGCGTCCTCGAAGCCCAGGGAGCCGGCGATCTCCAGCGCGAACGATTTAAGCGCCGGGACCAATTCGCGGCCGCAATCCGGCGGAAGGATGGCGCTCCAGGCGATCCCTGCCCTCCCGGCGGCCGCCCTGATGACTTTTTCGTTCAGGAGGCCGCAGGCGAAATGGGAGAAGGCCCTGCCGTCAAAAGCGGCCGCCCGCTCCGCCAGCAATTCCTCAAGCGCGGCCGGCTTGTACTCGGGCATGAAATCCGCTTCGATGAATACCGGCCCTTTCTCAAGAGCGGAAAGGGCGGCCCGGCTCAGGTCCAGCACAGCCGGCCCGGAGACCCCGTAAGAGGTGAAAAGAATTTCCCCCTCCGCCTCCTGTAGGACCCTCCCGCCCGAGACCAGCCTGAGCAAGGAGTTCAGCCTTACCCCGTCGAGTTCTTTGGTGTCGTTCCCCCTGACTTCAAGCGGGACTACGGAGGGAGACAGAGGCGAAACGGAATGTCCCAGGGCTTTAAGTATGGCATAGCCGCCGGAGCCGCCGCCGATCTGGGGATAGGCGGCGCCGCCGGCCGCGAGTATGACCCGCGCCGCGCCGTAAACTTTCTTTTCGCCCGCCGCGGCTTTCTTGTCCCATTTTGGCTGCACTTTCACCGCTTCTATGGAAAAGCCGTCCTTGCCTGCGGAAACGGAAAGCGCTTCGGTGAGAGTGTGTATCGGGACCCTCAGCAGGTCAAGTTCATGCAGCAAGACGTTCACGACATCCTGGGCCTTAAGCGACCTCGGGAAAAGGCGCCCTTTTTCACCGCTAACCCAAAGGAGGCCCAGCTCCTTGAAAAAAGCGAGGACCCCGGCCGGGGGCAGGGCCGAAAAAGTTCTCTTAAGGAAGGCAGGTGCGGCCGGGTGGTAGGAGGCCGGAGTTACTTTCTGGTTAGAGAAGTTGCACTTTCCCGAGCCGGTAGAAAGTATCTTGCGGCCGGGCACGTGGTTTTTCTCCAGGACGAGGACGGAGGCCCCTGCCCGCGAGGCTTCCACCGCCGCCGCAAGTCCGGACGCGCCGGCCCCGATTATTATGACGTCGAATTTATTTTCCATAAATTAAAGGGGACAGGCTACTTTTCCCGGAGAAATATCCCCCTGCAATAAGTAGCCTGTCCCCTGTTCCCCCTGCGCGGCTAGACCCTGCCGGCCGAGCCCAGGACGGTCTGGTTCTTGTCCGCGTACATCTTGATCAGCTCTTCGCGGGCGGGGCCCAGGTATTTGCGGGGATCGAATTCGCCTGGCTTCTCGGTGAACACCTTGCGGATGATGGCCGTCATCACCAGGCGTCCGTCGGAGTCGATATTTATCTTGCAGACGGCGGACTTCGCGGCCCTGCGCAACTGCTCGGCGCTCACGCCCACGGCGTTCTCCATCTTGCCGCCGTACTTATTGATCATGTCGATATAGCTCATCAGCACCGAAGAGGCCCCGTGCAGGACGATCGGGAAGCCGGGGATGCGGCGCTCGCACTCGGCCAGGATGTCGAAGCGCAGCGGGGGCGCGCTCTCGCCGGGCTTTACCTTGAATTTGAAGGCGCCGTGGCTGGTCCCGATGGAGATGGCCAGCGAGTCCACTCCGGTGCGCTTTACGAAATCCTCCACCTGGGCGGGGTCGGTATAGTTGGAATGCTCATGGGAGACCTCGTCCTCTATGCCGGCAAGCACGCCGAGCTCCCCTTCCACGGTCACGTCGAATTGGTGCGCGTATTCCACGACCTGCCTGGTGAGCTTTATATTTTCCTCGTAAGGCAGGTGCGAGGCGTCTATCATCACTGAGGAGAAGCCGTTCTCGATGCAGGACTTGCACAGCTCGAAAGAATCGCCGTGGTCAAGGTGAAGGGCTACGGGCACGGGCCCCTCTTTCATTTCCTTTATCATTTCCATCGCGCCCATGGCCATCCAGCGCAGCAGCGTGGCGTTGGCGTAGTCGCGCGCGCCCTTGGAGAGCTGTAGTATCACCGGCGAGCGGGAGCGCACGCAGGCGGTCAGGATGGCCTGGAGCTGCTCCATATTGTTGAAATTATAGGCCGGCACGGCGTAGCCGCCCTTCATCGCGTTTTTAAACATCTCGCGCGTATTCACGAAGCCGAGTTCTTTGAAAGTTACTGTTTTTGTGGCGGTGGGTGTCATTGTATCCTCCATTTAGCTGTCCTCTTCATTATATTAATTAATCGCGATAATACAAACTCACTATCTCATTGGGTAATTTGCTAAAATATTATATTCCGCCCGTTATTATGCGCGGAACAGAATGAACGCAATAATTAATTTCAACACTGTTAAGCCCTCCAAATTCACGCTCAGCCAGCGGCGCGCTTCATATTATGAAGTTTCCGATATCATCACGGCCTCCCAGTTCAAGGTGGACGACGCCGAGATCAAAGCGCTGGAAGATATAGACCTTATCTACCGCGCCCTCTGCGCCGTCCTTTATAATTTCTCCCCCCTTTCCGGCCACCCGGGTGGCAGCGTCTCCTCGGGCCGCATAGCCCAGGCCCTGCTTTTCTCAACGATGGACTATGATTTTAGCGACCCGCAAAGGAAAGATGCAGATATAATTTCCTATGCCGCCGGCCACAAAGCGCTGGGCCTGTATGCCCTCTGGGCGCTGCGCAACGAGCTGCTGCGCGCCGCGGGCGCCGAACTGCCGGGAGAAAAGTACCAGCTGCGCCTTGAAGACCTGCTTGGCTTCCGCCGCAACGCCGCCACGGAAACGCCGCTTTTCAGGAAGTTCGGCTCAAAGGCCCTGGACGGCCATCCGACCCCGCTCACCCCCTTCATTAAACTGGCTACCGGGGCTTCAGGCATAGGCGTCGGAGCCACGGCGGGACTGGCCCTCGCGGCCGCGGATGTTTTCGGCGCGAACTGCCCGCGCGTCCATATGATAGAGGGCGAAGGCGGTCTTACCCCCGGCCGCGTCCCAGAGGCGCTGGCGGCCGCCGCCGCGGCGCAGCTTTCCAATTTGGTCATGCATGTGGACTGGAACCAGTCTTCCATCGATTCCGACAATGTCTGCTCCGAGAAGTCCAGGCCCGGCGATTATGTGCAGTGGGCTCCCGGCGAGCTGGCCTACCTGAACGACTGGAACGTTATCCACGTGGCCAACGGGCACGACTTCTTCCAGATCCTCAGCGCCCAGCAGTTCGCGCGCGGCATCAATTCGCAGCCTACGGCCATAATCTACCGGACGGTCAAGGGCTGGAAGTACGGGATAGAGGGCAGCCCCTCACACGGGGCGGGCCACGCCTTCGCCTCCGGCGGTTATTACGCCGCCCTGAACGATTTCGAGACCCGCTTCGGGGTCAAGGTCCCGCGCTACTGCGCGGCGAAGCCGTCACCCGAGGCCGTTGAAGCCTGCTTCTACGAAACTCTTCTGACGGTCCGCAAAGCCGTGGAAAACGCACCCTCTCTGGCCGCCTTCGCGCTGAAAAAGATAGACGAAGCCGCTTCCAGGCTTTCAGCTTCGGGCAGGACCCCTCTCGAAAAAGCCCCCTCTCCCGAAAAAGCCTATGACCTAGACCCGGCGCAGGTTCCCGCCGGTCTTAGCCTCAGGCCGGGCAAAGAAGCGACCCTGCGCGAAACTTTAGCCGAAGTGCTCAATTACGCCGGCCGCGTCACCGGCGGGGCCGTCATGGCCGCCTCCGCCGACCTTTACAGCTCCACCAGCGTAAGGCTGGCAGGCAGGGGCTTCGGGGAAGGATTTTTCAACGCAGTTACGAACCCTGCCGCGCGGCTCGTTTCCGCCGGCGGCATCTGCGAGGACGGGATGGGCGCTTTAATGTCCGGTCTTTCCTCTTTCGGGTTCCATATAGGGGTGACGTCTTCGTACGCGGCTTTCATCGCCCCGCTCGAGCATGTTTCCGCGCGGATGCACGCTATAGGCCAGCAGGGCCGCCGCGACCTGGACGGGAAGCCCTTCGACACTTTTATAATGATAAACGCCCACGCCGGGCTGAAAACCGGCGAGGACGGCCCGACCCACGCGGACCCGCAGGCGCTGCAGCTGCTCGAGGGAAATTTCCCGAAGGGCTCCATGATAACGCTTACCCCCTGGGAACCGCAGGAGATCTGGCCGCTTATGGCCGCGGCGCTTAAAGCCCGCCCGGCGGTTATCGCGCCCTTCGTTACCCGGCCCGCCGAGAAAATACTCGACAGGGAAGCGGCGGGCCTCCCCCCGGCCGTTCAAGCCGTCAAGGGCCTGTATCCCCTGCTCAAGGCCGGGCGCGGCCCGCGCCACGGGACGATAGTCCTGCAGGGCAACGGCGTCACCACCATCTTCGTGAACGAGGTTCTCCCGGAGCTGAAAAAACTGGGCCTCAACCTTAATATTTTCTATGTGGCCAGCAGGGAGCTTTTCGACCTGCTCGGCGACGCCGAGCAGGAAAATATCTACCCGGCGCGTCTCTCCGGCGAAGCGATGGGGATAACGGATTTCACCCCGCCCACCATGCATTACTGGGTCACCTCGGCCGAGGGCAGGGCCCGCACGCTCCACCCTTTCAGGAACGGGCGCTATCCGGGCTCGGGCAGGGCGGCGGACGTGATGAAGGAAGCCGGCCTCGACGGCCCGGCGCAGCTTGAGGCGGTGAAGAAGTACGCGGAGTTCACAGCTTTACAAAACTAAACGGGGTCAAAGGAGGGCATATGCAAACTCAGGAAAAGCCTTATCTCACAGGCAGGACGTTCTTGTTCAGTATTTACAAAGGCGAGGACTTGCTGCAGGCGATACAGTATTTCAGCCACCACCACCAGGTGAGGTGCGGGATGATAAGCGCGATAGGCGCGGTGGAGAAGGCCGTTTTCACGGTCTACGACCAGAAGGCCAAGAAATATCACAAGATAACTATCGAGAAGGAACTCGAGATCATTTCGCTCACCGGCAATGTCAGCCTCTTCGACGACAAGCCGATGGTGCACGCCCACGTGATGTTCGCCGACTCCGAGGGCAAGGCCTTCGGCGGACACCTGGTGGCCGGCAGCCGGGTCTTCAGCTGCGAGGTCTACATCCAGGAGCTCACCGGGGACATCAAGGTGCGCAAGCTTGAAAAAGCGACGCAGCTCCCCCTCTGGGCCAACCCGGTCTGCCTGAAATGACGGCTGAACTGCCGGCGGGTTTCAGGTCGGGCTTCGTTCCTATCACGGGCCTTCCCAACGCCGGCAAGTCCACGCTGATGAACTCGCTCTGCGGCACGCGGCTGTCCATCATCTCGGACAAGCCGCAGACCACCCGCAACAACATCCTGGGCATACTCAACACCCAGGACTTCCAGGCGGTTTTCGTCGACACCCCCGGCTTCCTGCACGGGCGCAATATGTTCGAGCGCAGCATGGTCAACGCCATAAAGCGGGCGGCCGCTGAGGAAGGCGACCTCTGCATCCTTATCGCCGAGCCCGGCCTGCCGCCGGACGACAAGATCCCGCTCTTCGAGCCGCTCAAGCAGGTCCGCTGCCCACTTTACCTGGCCATAAACAAGCTTGACAAAGAAAAGACCGACGTCCGGGTAAAAGCCGCGGAGGAGTTCTACGGCAAGCTCCTCCCTATCAAGCAGGTCTTCCATATCTCCGCCCTTACCGGCGGCGGGCTGAAAGAGCTGCGCGCGGCCATAAAAGCCGCCCTGCCGGAGCATCCCCCCTACTATCCCCAGGACCAGCTGACCGACCGCTGGGAGAAGTTCTACGCGGCGGAGATCATACGGGAGCAGATCTTCAAGATCTACAGCCAGGAGATCCCCTACGCTTCAGCGGTGGAGATAGAAGTTTTCAGGGAGACTCCCGGAGAGAACGACGAGATCCTGGCGAAGATCCACATCGCGCGGGAGAGCCAGAAATCAATAATCATCGGCAAGGGCGGCAATATGATAAAGATATTGCGCGAAGCTTCCGTTAAGGCCCTGGCGGCTTTTCTCCGGCGCCCCGTGGAGCTCCACCTTACCGTCAAGGTAAGCCCCGGCTGGCAGGATAACCCCGCCTTCCTCAAAGAGATCGGCTTTTATGAAAAGAAGTGAGGAAGCGGCGCTTCTTTACTCTCTGGCCGCCTATTTAGGCGCCTCCATGCTGGCGACCGTGCTCCTGCTCCTCGGCGCGCTCGCGGTCATGAAGGCTTTTTTCGCTTCCGCCGGGTTCCTCTTCGGCCCCCGGGGAGTTTACTGGCTTAAACCCCTGCTTCAGGATTCTATCGGCTTCGCCGCGGCCGCCTCCGGCACGGCGCTGGCCCAGTACTACCTTGCGGGCCTGTTCCGCTTTTCGGGCATAGACAGGTCCGAGCTGGCCGTCATTGTCTCTTTCACGGCCCTCTTCTGCGGCCTGCTCTTCTGGCGCGGCGCGCTTCTTTCCAGCCTCGGGGCCTACGGCTTTTCCGGGCTGCCGGTCACGCTCGCGGCGCTTCTCGGCGGGCTGGAGGCGGTACTCCAGGAGCCGGGAAGAATTTCCCGGCCCCGGTGGCTCTCCTTATTTTTCAGCTAGTTCAGGCCCAGACGCCGGGGATCTTCTGTCCGCAGGGGCAGGCCCCGGGCTTAACCAGCAGGTTCTTCTTCACGGAAAATCCTTCCCGCTCTATAACCGAAAGTCCGCAGGCCGGGCAGATAGTGTCATGGCCCCCGGCGCCCCTGTCGTTCCCCGTATAGACATAGCGCAGCCCGGCGGCGCGCGCTATATCCCGGGCGGGGTAAAGCGTTTCCTGCGGGGTGGGCGGGGTTCCGGTCCTGAGGTGGTCGGGATGGAAGGCCGTGAGGTGCCAGGGGATATCCTTTGAAAGACTAACCAGGAATTTCGCCATCGCGCCTATCTCCTCGTGCGAGTCGTTGAAGCCGGGAATGACCAGCGTGACTATCTCCACATAGAAGCCCGCGGCCAGGATCATCCTTATCCCGGCCAGGACTTTAGCGAGCTCGCCGCCGCAGACCTTGCGGTAATTCTCCTCTTTAAAACATTTGAGGTCCACCTTCCAGAAATCGAGCACTGGCTTAAGGAAGGCGACCGACTCCGGTGTGGCATAGCCGTTGGAGACGAAAGCGGTGCGCAGGCCCCCCGCCCTGGCCGGAGCGAAGACCGCGGCGGCCCACTCGGCGGTTATCAGCGGCTCGTTATAGGTGGAAACCACGACTTTGGCGCCGGCGGCCAGGGCTCCGGAAACCAGCTCTTCGGGAGAAGCTTCCTGCGGCGAAAGCCCGGCGGCGGACTTGCTGTCCGCTATCTGCCAATTTTGGCAGAAATCGCAGTGGAAATTGCAGCCGTACATCCCGAAAGAAAGGGTGCGCGCCCCGGGCAGCACGTGGTAAAACGGCTTCTTCTCTATAGGGTCGGGGGCGGCGGTGGAGACATAGCCCCAAGGCGCCCTGAGAACTCCGTCCTCGTTGAAGCGTACGCCGCAGCGTCCCGAACCTCCCGGCGCCGTAACGCAGTAATGCGCGCAGGCCAGGCAGCGGACTTTTCCCCCGCCGAGTTTTTCGGCCAGGGACGCCTCGCGGGCAAGCTCGGGGAGGAAAGGCATATTATTTTCCCTGCAGGCTCTGTTTCGGGGCTATAACTTTCAGGCTGGCCGGGAGCGCGCTGAACTTTAATTTTCCGTCCCCGGAAAAAAAATCCTCGCCGTCGAGGTGGTACCACGCGCCGCCGCCGCAGTCGAGCTCTATCACCTTGGCCTGGAAGGAGGAATAGATGTCGGACTGCTTGTGCAGCGTGCCTTTAAAAAGGGCGGGCACCGCCGTCAGGAGGCGCAGGAAGGAAGCTTTCCTGACCGAGACCAGGTCCAGGAGGCCGTCGTCGATATAGGCGCCCGGCGCCATCCGGGCGCCGCCCCCGTACTGCACGCCGTTGAGCACGGCGTTCACCAGCCCGAGCAGCTCTACGCGGCGCCCGTCGACCAGGGCCGTTACCTTCGAGGGCTTGAAAGCGAGAATGCGGCGGGCCGCGTGCCAGACATAGGGGAGTATGCCGCGGCGGCTGCTCAGCGAATTGAAATCGTGGGCCACCTCGGCGTCCAGGCCGACTCCGGACGCGCAGAAGAACGGGCGCGAATTCACCAGCCCGGAGTCTATCTTGCGCGGGCCCCATTTCACCAGCCCTGCCAGCGCGGCGTCGAAATCGAGCGGGATATAGAGGTTGCGCGCCAGGCCATTGCCGGAGCCGCAGGGGAGGATGCCGAGGGCGGCTTCCTTGCCTATAAGGGGGATAGCCGTTTCGCGGATGGTTCCGTCCCCGCCGGCCGCGACGATCCTGGCGAAGCCGGCCATCTCGGCGCGGGCGGAGAGCTCGGAGGCGTGTTCCCTGGCCTTAGTAAATTCTATTTCGAAGCGCAGCTTCCTGCCGGCGAAGAAACGCTGTATGCGCTCGCGGATATCGCCGTACTTGCGCCCGGCTTTAGGGTTTATGATGAAGAAATAGGACATTGCTATGCAGGTGCCGTAACAGGAGCTATGCTCATAAGGCGGCCATCGCCTATTCTACAGCGGACAGGCCGGTAGCCCAGGCCGCCTTCCCCCCAGTGGGCGCTATGGCCCTGAGGGTATTGCCCGCGGTGGTTTCGCCTTTTGTAGAAAGGAAGCGCACTTTGTAAACGTAGCCTATGCGCAGATCCGGCTTCAGGCCAAGGACCTCGCTATCCTCTACATAAAGGTACTCCGTTCTTTTTTCGGGGCTGGTGTAAACCAGGTTTACCCGCCAGCCGCGCGCGGATCTTTTGGCCGTTATCATCTGCAGGTCCAATTCCACCTCCCTGCCCTCGTAGTCGGCCGGGTTCCTGAAAAAATCATATGGCGCGCTATTGGCCGGCGGGCGCTGAAAGGCCCGGGTTTCGCCGGAAGAGGGCGTCGCCTCGATGACGAGCGCCTCCCGGGTGGAAAGAGGCGCCTCCTCGCCGCCCGCCTCCGCCGCGGCGCGCGCGGAGGAAGGGCCGGCTTCGGCTTCCGGCACCGTATAAGGCTCGTCAGCGGGCTCCTCCGGCTCCGGCTGGACCGCGGGAGGCGCTTCCTCGGGCGCCGGGTCCGGGGGCAGGTAGATCGACCGGGCCGGCGCCGCGGACGACGGGGAAAATTTCTCCTTCAGGATGAAGCCCAGCACGGTCCCTATCAGGAACAGGAGGAAGGTATTTATTACCCGCAGACGGAAAAAATTCATAGCTTGATTTTATAATATTTGCCGTATATTGTATATTTATCTTGCAGGAGCG
>JAVHPG010000139.1:0-11139 GCA_036170455.1 Elusimicrobiales bacterium | reverse complement strand
ATTCACGCAGTTCCCTGTTCTCGGAGGAAACACGCTCGCGCAGCTTCTCGTCCTCCAGCTCCCCGCTGAAAAGCCGCGCCAGGCCCGCCGCTTTGGCCGCGGCGGTGCCGGGTTTGGGGGCCAGGTCCACCTGCACCCTGCCACCGGACAGCGGTTTGATAAAAGCGTAAGCCAGGCCGCCCAGGGAATGGGCGGCGTAGCGGATAGAATCAAGACTGTGTTTTTTCAGGCTGACCTGGATTGAAATGTTTTTAGACAAATGTAACTCCTTGGACTTCAAGCGGCCGCCGGCCCTGAGGCGCGGGAGCCTGGAAATTTTAAGGTCAGAACTTGCAGCAAACCATGGTTCCGCCCCAATCTTCGCCTAACACTATGAATGTACCCCAATTGCTGGTGGTGCTGCCGCCGGGGAGGAAACCCGTCACCCTGGCCACGCCGTCTCCCATAAACCCGACCACGCTTTTCCCGGCCGGGCAGTTAACCGTCCCGCCGACGCTGTAGCCGACGCGGCTGCAGACGTTCATAATATTCCCCGTCACGTAGAGGTCGCCGTTCACATCCAGGCGGTCCCAAATGCTCACTGAGCGGACGCCGCCCAGGCCGCCGCTGCGCCCGAGTATCATCAGGGTATTGAAATTAGAGGCGTTCTCGATGGCCGCGTTCCCCCAGGCATTGCCGATAGCGGTGTGACTGTGCCCGGTATTGTTGAAATACATGTCGGAGTTTGTAAGGTAAGTCTGCCCCTGGGAAGAACTGCCGGCGACTATCGCATTGCCCGTAATGTTGGAATTGCCGAACACATGGAGCTTGCTGGTTGCCGCTCCGTTGCCGACCGAAAGATTGCCGCCGTCGCGGGTAAGAATAGTGTTCTGTGTCGTAAGCAGGCTCACATAGCCGCCGTACGGGGCCGGGTAGTAAGTTGTAAGAGTGAGGCTTTCAGAGCCGATAAAGCCCGGGTGCCAGCAAAGAAAAAAGAGAACAAGCAGGGGAAGCGTGTTTTTCCGGCTGAATTTGATCTTTGTTTTGAGTTCTTCCATAGTTTCCATAGAGCCCCCATGCGGACCGAACTCCGGACTTTCAAAACGGCCTGTTTCTCCCCGCCTGCATTTTAATAGATATCTACTATATAGCATAGCAGAAAAGTCCGGATATTTCAATGCCGGGAGGGAAGCAGGGGAATCAGAGGAGGATCACTACAAAAACGGCCTTAAACTTGTCTTCCAGGAAAGATCTGGCCTCGCCCGCGATATCGGTAAAATCCTCCAGGTCCTTCGGGGAGGAGGAAAGGAAGGCTCCCGAGTTGCGCACAGCCAGGACATAGCCCTGCGCGGGGATCTCCCCGGGGAGGGAGCGGAGGCAGTCAAGCAGGGCGTCCCAGTTGCCACCGAAATAGGCCGGGAACCTGAAGGCCGCGGCCAGGGCCGGCATCAGCCCGGCTTTATCCGCGATCTTCGCGCCGTCCACGTAAGCGGTAAAAAAAGACGGCGGAGGGAATAGTTTTCCTATTTCCTCCGCCGCCGTCCCGCGGGCCCTGAAGTCCAGGAAAAGTCCTTCCTCCCCGGGCAGGCCCATCGGTTCTAGTAAACCACCGTAAGCAGTATGAAATGCGCGTAATGGTCGGGCGTATAATAGATCTTCTCGCCGCCGCCGATGATGATCCGCTCGGAGCCGCGGGCGCTCAGGTCAGGCGCCACCTGGTAGGTGGTCCCGCCGATCACGACCGTGTGCGGCGCGCTGCCGGTCAGCAAAGTGTATTCCTTGTAAAAGCCTTTCGGCTGGACGGGCAGGCGGCCTTCTTTATTGCTGAACACCGCGCCGTCCTGCGCGTAGGGCAGGTGGACGCCTTTGTAGATGTCCGTGACCAGCTTCATTATTGATTTGATGCGGGAAGCGTCTTCTATCTTCGGCGTAAAGTCGCGGCCGGGGGCCGGTGAGCCGGCGGCGGCTTTGGAAAGAACGGCCTCGGGAGCGGAAGCGGGAACGGCGGGAAGCTCCACCAAACTCCTGAATTCGGCGCCGTAAACGAGTTCGCCGAGCGCGGCCGATCTTACGTCGGCAGCCGCATAGGAGGATAAACCGGAAAAAGAGAGGACTAGAACGGCCGCTAGCTTCATCCAAAGGCTCTTGTTTTTAAGCATGCTGATTTTCCTTTTAGCTAAATATTTATCCGCAGCTGCACAGCTATATTCTAATAGATGAAAACTTTCTGCCGAGGGTCCAAGTACCCAGCCGCGTCTGGGCCAAAGGGCCCATTCAATAATACGGATAGTTTAATGATAAAATACAAGCGTGGCCGTCCGGCAGGCATAGTCCCGGGACGGCACGCGCATAGCGATGAGAAAAAACACCCCTAAAACCGGCTGGATAAGCGAGCAGCTCTGCGTGCAGACGGCGCGCACCTGCAACCTCTACTGCGTCTATTGCCAGAATCCGCCGACCGGCGTCTCCGCGCCGAAAGAGAAGACCGCCGCGCTGATCAGGAAAAACGGGATCAAAGCGGTAAGCCTCGAAGGCGGCGGAGAACCGACGGCGGGCGCGGATTTCTTCGACTGGCTCAAGACCCTCAAAGCGGCCGGCGTAAAGAATTTTATGCTCTCCACCAATGCCGTGGCGCTCTCCGACCCGGACTTCTGCCGCAAGGCGGAAAAAGCCGTGGACTATTTCACGGTCAACTTCCCCGCCTCCGACCCCGAAACCTACCGGAAGGCCACCCGCAGCGTAAAATTCGACATGGCCCTGAAAGGCCTCGAGAACCTGAAGGCCCTGGGCGCGGAAAACAAGATCCGCCTCTTCCATATAATTTTCAAGGACAATTACCGCCGGCTCCCCGCCTTCGCCGACTGGGTAATTAAAAAATTCCCCGGGCTGGCCTTCGTCAACCTGACCTTCGTGCGCAACGCCGGGCGGGTCGGCGACAGCGCGGAGATAGTCCCCCGCTACTCCGACGTTGAGCCTTTTTTAAAAGTGGCCCTTGCCAGGTTAAAGCTGAAGAAAATAAAAGCCGTGGTCCAGAACGTCCCGCTTTGCCGGCTTAAGAATTTCGAAGGCTTCTCATTCGAATTCCAGCGCTGGCTCAGGGGCGACCGGATCCTGGAAGCCGGCATAGCGGATAAAGCGGGCAACCCGGCCTGCAAACGCTGCGCGCTGGAACCCGCCTGCTGCGGGGCGAGGAAGGATTACCTGAGGATACACGGGAACAAGGAACTGGTCTCTTCTGACAAAGACCCCGGAAGCATCGCTCCCGAAGCGTTTTAAAAATGGCCGAATGAAAATAGTCTCATGCTTTTCTGACCTCAAAGAACTGGAGCCGCTGGCGAAAGCCGGCGCCGACGAGTTCTATACCGCTATAGAAGGCCTCCCGGCCTTCAGCGTCGGGTTCCTGCCGGGCCGCGACCTGGCCGCGGCCATAAAAAAAGCCCATGCGCTCGGGAGGAAGATAGCGCTCGCGGTCAACGCCATCCACGCCCCGGCCACGAATAAAAGGCTCGCCGTCATGGAGAAGCGGGTAAGGTCCCTGGACAAGCTCGGGATGGACGCTTTCATAATTTCCAACCCCTACCTGCTCGGCCTGTTCTCGGGCCGCGGCAAGCGCCTGCGGGCGGAGCTCCACCTGAGCTCGGTGCAGCCGGTCTTCAACAGCCTCAGCGCCGCTTTTTTCTCCCGCTTCGGCGTTTCGCGCCTCATCCTCCCGAACCAGCTCTCGCCGAAAGAAGCGCTGAAAACGCTGACTTTTTGCAGCGCGCAGGGGATCGAGACCGAGATCTTCGATTACCGCTTTTTCGGCTGCGCCTATATCAACGGCCGCTGCCATATGCACCGGCCTGACCACTACACCTTAAAGTCGGCTATACTGGAAGGGAATCTCTGCCGCATAAACGCCAGACCGGGCGGGCTGGTGAAGCTGAATACCCTGGACCTGCCCGGCAGGGCCCGGGAACTTCCCGCTCTCGTAAAACGCCTCGAGAACCGGTTCACCTGCGGCGGCTCTCCCAGGCTCTCCAATGCCGCGGCTTTTTTCGATTTCTTCACTTCGGGCGCCCAGTACTTGAAATACGGCACGCGCCACGACGCCCCGGAAGTAAAAGTTAAAAAAGTAAGCGAGCTCCGCGCAATGCTCAGCCTGGCGGAACAGCTTTCGGCCTCGCTGCCCCCGGCGGAAGCCCGGCGGCATTTCATCAGGGAATTGTCTCGCTGGAACGGGGGCGGATTTTAAATGGCTCTGGAAAAAGGCATAAGGCTGGGGATAATGACGCTGGCGGCGCTGAAAAGCTC
Organism: Elusimicrobiales bacterium; assembly: GCA_036170455.1. Lineage (GTDB taxonomy): Bacteria > Elusimicrobiota > Elusimicrobia > Elusimicrobiales > UBA9959 > UBA9959. Next base: position 6,867 of record JAVHPG010000139.1, on the reverse strand, counting down.
CGGCGGCCTCGACGCCGCGCTGAAAGGCTTCGGGCGGTTCTACCTGGGCCCGGAATTCTGCGAGAACCTGATCGATGGCTCCGTCTGCGAAGAGGCCGCCTGGCTGCAGGGGCATAATAAAAAAATCTGCCTCCTTACGCCGCTGCTGAGCGAAAAAGGCGCCGGGCGCCTGGATAAACTCTTTAAAAAACTTATTAAATTCGTTAAGAGCGGCAGGCTGGACCCGGCGGGGCTGGAGATCACGGTAAACGATTTCGGGGCCGTAGAACTGGCGAAAAGGAACAAGCTCCCGTTCACGCTGAACGCCGGCAGGCTCCTCCGCGACAATGTTTTCGACGATACGGGCCGGTCCGTCACGGTCCACAACGGGCTGGCCCTGAAATTTTTCCGGGAACTCGGCATAAAGCGCTTCGAGCTCTCCACCCTGGGCCACCGCCCCGACGTCAATTTCGCCAAGGGCGGGCTCTTCGGGTTCAACCGGCGGGCGTTCAGGCTGACCCTGTATTATCCCTATCTGAACCTCACCACCACGCGCACCTGCCTGGTCGGGATGCGCGACGTGCCGCCCGAAGAATCCGTGCGCGGCGTGGACTGCGCCCGGGAATGCGTTATCAGCTCCTTTGAACTGGCCCACCCGTCCATAAAAGAAAAACTGCTTATCCGCGGGAACACCGTCTTCCTTAAGTTCCCCGACAAGTTCTACGCTTCGGAAAAAAGCCTCGCAAGAATGAACGTGGACCGCCTGGTCTACGCCCCCTTCACCTGAAAAAAGCCCCCGGGAGTTCCCGGGGGCTTTTATATCCTTAACCTTATTCCCGGCTACAGCAGCTCCGCCACCAGCGCGGCCAGCGGGCTGCGCTCCGTCTTGGTGAAGGTCAGGTGGCCGTAGATCTTCTGGCCGCGCATGCGGTCGACGATATAGGTGAGGCCGTTGGAGGCGATGTCCAGGTAGGGGTTGTCGATCTGGTACGGGTCCCCGGTCACCACCACCTTGGTGCCCTCTCCGGCGCGGGACAGGATGGTCTTGATCTCGTGCGGGGTCAGGTTCTGCGCGTCGTCCACGATCATGTACTGCTTCGGCAGCGAGCGGCCGCGGATATGGGTGACCGAGGCGATCTCGATCTTCTCGTTCTGGAGCAGGTACTCGAACTTCTCGACGGCGCTTTCCTGGTGGCGCTTGTCCATCACGAACTCCAAATTGTCGTAGATCGCGCCCATCCACGTGGAGAGCTTCTCTTCCTTCGTGCCCGGGATGAAGCCGATATCCTTGCCGACCGGGACGATAGGGCGGCAGATGATCAGCTTGCGGTAGACGCTTTCCTCTACGGACTTCTGCAGGCCGCAGACCAGCGTCACCAGGGTCTTGCCGGTGCCCGCGGCGCCGAGCAGGGTGACCAGCTTGACCGAATCGTCGAGCAGCAGCTCCATCGCGCAGCGCTGCTCTTTATTGAGCGGCCGGATGCCCCAGGGAGAGGGCTCGGGATTGAGCGCCCTTATTTTGGAAGTGTCATTAGGGTCAACCCGGCCGAGAGCGGATTTCTTGGGATCGCCCTTCGTGCGCAGCACCACAAATTCGTTGGGCGACAGCTCCTTGTCGGGGCTGGTTATGACATGGTCCTTGTAGAGTTTATCCACGTCGGACGCGGATACGTCCAGGGAGATCAGCCCCGGGTACAGCTCGTCCACGTTCACCTTGCCGGCCTCGTAATCCTCGGTGGTGAGGCCGACGGCCTCGCCTTTGAGGCGCAGGTTGATGTCCTTGGTGACCAGGATGGTGTTGTTCTTTTTCTGCTGGTACCAGTAGGCGGTGTTGAGGATGCGGTTATCCATCTCCAGCAGCTTGAATTCCTTGGGGAGCACCTGCACGTGGTCCAGGTCCACGATCAGCGTGCCGCCGGCCTCGGTCTTCACGCCGGAGTTCAGCTTGCCCTTGGCCCGGAACTCGTCCAGTTTGCGGGAAACTACGCGCGCGCTCTTGCCGCGCTCGTCGCCGGCGCGCTTGAAATTGTCGAGCTCCTCTATGACGGAGATCGGGATCACCACGGTATTATCTTCAAATTTGGTAAAGGAAAGAGGGTCGTGTATAAGGACGTTGGTGTCGAGTATATAGACTTTTTTCATTATTTTCTCCCTAAGTAAATCGGCCGTCATTGCGGCGCGTGAACCCCGCGGATCCGCCCGCCCGATGCAACCGTTTATAACCCCGGCCCGTAACATTAATGTCGGCTGTTTCCGGGCTCCGCTAATTTTAGCATAAAAAACGGAAACGCCGGATTTATCCCGGCCGGTTAAAAATAGTAAGATATCTATATTGTGGCCCGCACCGGACACCCGCCGGGTCTGTATTCCCGATTTTCAAGGATATGATGAAAATAAATTTACTCCTGCTGCTTTTGCTCTCGGTAGCTATACCCCCTGTTTCCGCGCAGCCGGCGCCCCAGCCCGCGGCTTCGGTCGGCGAAGCCCCCTCCCCCGGGCAGCTGAAAGAATGGCTGGCAAGCCACGGGCTCGCCCAGCCCGCGCCGGACGCCCAGGCCCTGCCGGGGATGTCGGCGGCGGAAGGTCTCCTGCCCGCGGCGGACGGGCAGGGCGGAGGCCCCTGGGAAGTGGCCGAAACAGCGGCGAAGGGCCAGGTAAATCTTAAGGCAAAAGCGATCCTGAAGACCGGGAAGGCCAAAAAAGGCCGCCTCTACCACAAAGATTTCGTCAACCAGGATATAGAGGCGATACTGGCGCTGGGCAGCGTGGACAAGATCTCGGTGGATATCGAGGAGCTGCCCGGCCGCCCGCTGTCCGCGAAGCTGGCCGAGGCCGCCGGCTCCTCCGTCCCGGTGCGCATCACCTACATCATCTCCGAAAAACCCATGGTCAGGACCATAACGGTGACCGGGGCCAGGGGCCTGTCCAAATCGGCCGTCAAAGACGAGATGACGCTGAAGGAAAAAGATTTCTTCGACGAGCTGAAGATCCGCGAGGACCTGATAAAAATAACCGACAAGTACCACGAGAAAGGCTATATCGACGCCCGGGCGGACTACGAGGTGCGCTACGACACCGCCGCCTCGCTGGCCTTCCTGACCGTTTCCATGACGGAGGGCAAAAAGGCGCGCGTGGCCGCGGTGGAATTCACGGGCGCGGCCGCCTTCAAGCAGAAAAAGCTGCTGAAGAAGATGAAGAACAAGCCGAAGAAGATCTATGCCCCGCAGGACCTGGACGAGGATTATAAAGCGCTGACGGACTTCTACAAGAACAACGGCTACGCCGACTTCAAGATAACGGAAACCTCCACAACCTTCAACGAGGAGCGCTCCAGCGCGACCATCAGGATCACGGTCTCCGAGGGGAACAAGCAGAAATTCGGCGCCACCTTCTTCGCCGGCAACACGGTTTATATGCCCAGCGAGCTGCTGCCGGCCGTGGAATACCGCCGGGGAAAGATCTTCAGCCAGGACCGCTTTAACGACACGATCCGCGGGATACAGGATAAGTACGCCGACAAGGGCTACCTGAAAGCCGCGCTGGTCCCGGACCGTATCTACAACGAGAAGACCGGCGAGACCGACGTTACGTTCAACATCACCGAGAACAACCAGATCTTCGTGGACCACGTGGACGTGGAAGGGAACAAGGCGACCAAGTCCTACGTCCTGACGCGCGAAGTCACGCAGAAAGAAGGGACGGTGTTCAGCTCCTCCAAGATCCGCCGCAGCCAGGAAAGGATCTTCAACCTGGGCTTCATCGACGACGTCAGCCCGGTGATAAACCCCACCGCCGACCCTGACAAGGTGGACCTGGTGTTCGACATCGTGGAAGGCAAGCCCGGCATGCTCACGGCCGGCGCCGGCATCTCCTCCAACGACGGCCTCGTTGGAACGCTCTCGCTCTCGCACCTGAACCTTTTCGGCAGGGCCTACAAGACCTCGCTGTCGTGGAACTTCGGCAAGCGGGTGCAGGACTACTACCTGAGCTGGTCCACTCCCTGGGTAGGCAGCCACCCCACCTCCCTGGGCATCGACGTCTTCAATACGCGCCACTACAAGCCTTACCAGAACACCATCTCGGCCTATACCGAGCGCCGCACCGGAGGCAAGATAACGCTCGGCCCCCGCTTCGAGGAGGACAAATACCACCTCACCACGGCCTACACTTTCGAAAAAGTGCGCATCTCGGAAGTGGACACCATTTACCCCGAGCTGCAGGCGGGCACCAGCGTCACCTCCTCCATCTACGTGGAGTTCGCGCGCGACACGCGCGATAATGTCTGGGACCCTACGCGCGGGACCAAGCTCTCCCTAGGCGTGGATTACGCCGGCGGCCCGCTGCAGGGCGACGTCAACTATTACAAGCCGACCTTCTCGTCCAGCTACAACCTCAAGCTGTTCTCCATAGACGACTACCCTTTCGTCATGACCATCGGCAACAGGTTCGGGTTCGTCGGACGCTTCGGCGAGACTAAAAAAGTCCCGGTCTACGAGCGCTACTTCATCGGCGGGGCCGAGACGGTGCGCGGCTACTCCAACAACGGGCAGATAGGCCCCCCCAACGGCGGACGGGTCTATGACGTCGCCAACATAGAATTCAAATTCCCGCTGGCCCGCGAACGCCGCCGCACCATCGTGCAGTTCGCTTTTTTCTTCGATATAGGCAATTCCTGGGACGGCTTCGACAAGATCAGCGGCCGCTTCGGCACCGGGACTACGGATATGAAGGCCGGGGCCGGGTTCGGGATACGCTTCACCACCCCCGCCTTCCCGATACGGCTGGACTGGGGCTACGGCTTCAACCACAAGCCAGGGGAGCAGCGCGCGGACATCTACTTCACGCTGGGCAACCTTTTTTAGAGGATCGGAAAACTGGAGGATCGGCCGGAAGTCCGGGGCCTTTTATTTATGAAAAAACTTTTTTTCGTCTTTCTTTTAGCTCTGCCCGCGCTTGACGCCGGCGCGCTGGAACTGCTGCTGGAAGAGAACCGCGGCGAGTCCGGGACCATCGGCTACGTCGACATCGACCGCGTCTTCAAGGAATACTCAGGAACCACCGGCGCCCGCGAGGAATTCATCGCCGAGATAAAAAAGAAAGAGGACGCCCTGAACGAGAAAAAGATCCCCATCTTCACGCTGAAGGCTGAAATAGCCAAGCTCCGCCAGGAACGGGAGTTCGCCCTGACGCTTCCTTCGCTTCTCGAAACGCAGCGCAGCGTGGCGGATGCCGCGGCCGCGACGGCCGCGCAGGCGGCCGCGCAGGCCGCGCAGGCGGCCGCCCTGGCGGTGCAGGTTTCAACGGACGCGGTGCAGGTTTCAACGGACACGGTGCAGGTTTCAACGGGCAGCCCGCAGGCTTCAAGCGGCACCGTCCAGGCGCCTGAAGCGGCGCCCCAGCCGGCGCCGCAGCCCGCTATGGCCCTGCTTCCCGGCATGGACGGGATAGACATGCCGGGCATAGCCAAGGTCCCGGTTTCTCATTTTAAATTTTCGGTTTCCACCTCGGTGGCGGAAATAGACGCCGTCCTGGCCAAAAAGCAGGCGGAATTGTCCTCCAAAGAAGAGGAGCTGCGCCTCTTCCAGCGCCAGACGGAAAAAGAGCTGCTGGAGCAGGAAAGCCGCCGGAGCGAAATGCTGCTGGGCCGTATCTACGTGGCGCTGAAAGAGCTGGCTGTAAAAGAGGAAGTCAGCGTGATCATAGACAAGCGCAATATCCTGTTCGGCCAGAAAGCCGTGGACCTCACCGCCAAGCTGCTTAAGAAGCTCGAGGACAACGGGCTATGAAGCTTACCGCCGATGACATAAACAAGCTGGCCGAGGGAGACCTGGTCGGCAACGGAGCCCGGCCTGTTTCCGGCGCGGCCCCGCTGGACAAGGCGGGCCCCTCCGACCTGACCTTCCTCGCCGACCCCGCCCACGCGGCCGCCGCCATGCTGTCGAAAGCGGGCTGCCTGCTGGCCCCGCGCGGTTCCGAAGACGCTTTCAAGGGTTTTCCCGGCTCCCTGGTCTTCACGAAAAACCCGAAATACGCTTTCATGCTTGCGCTGCGCCTGATAGAAAAAGAAGTGCGCCCGCTGCCCGCGCCCGGAGTGCACCCTTCAGCTTTCGTCTCCCCTTCAGCCAGCCTCGGCAAGGACGTCCACGTCGGCCCGATGGCCGTTATCGAGGACGGGGCGGCCGTGGCCGACGGGGCGGTCATAGGCGCGCAGTGCTATATAGGCCGGAACGCGAAGGTCGGGCGCGGAACCAGGCTCTACCCCGGCGTCAAGATAATGGACGCCTGCGAGATAGGGGCCGAGGTCATAATCCACGCCGGCGCGGTGATAGGCTCCGACGGCTACGGCTACATTTCTCCGCGCGGGACCCACGAGAAGATCCCCCAGATCGGCAAGGTCATCGTAGAAGGCCGCGTGGAAATAGGCGCAAATACGACCATAGACCGCGCCGCCCTCGAGACCACCGTGATAGGCGGCGGGACCAAGATAGACAATTTAGTCCACATCGCTCACAATGTAAAGACCGGCAAGCACTGCCTGATCATGGCCGAAGCCGGGATCGCCGGCTCCGCCGTTCTCGGCGACAATGTCATCATCGGCGGCCAGGCCGCCATCTCCGACCACGTGACCATCGGCGACAACTCCGTAGTAATGGGCAAGACCGGCGTCATGACCAATCTGCCCCCGAACCAGATAGTCTTCGGCCACCTGGCGCGCCCCCGCCTCCTGGCCATGAAAATAGAAGCCCTCCTCGGCAAACTCCCCGAGATGCACAAGGCGCTGCACAAAATACAAAAGAAGTTGGGTATATAAGCGGGTCTTTCTAAATTTGCTAAGGGCGGCTGGGCGGCCTACCGTGCCGACCGGAACGCAAAACGCGTTCGGCCACA
>JAVHPG010000138.1:0-2260 GCA_036170455.1 Elusimicrobiales bacterium | reverse complement strand
CAGGGCCGTGAGCCAGTCCAGGTAGGAGCGGCTGACGGTGGATTCGGGGGAGAACGGCATCATCCTGGACAGGCGGGCCAGTTCCTTCTCGGCGGCGGCCTCGGCTTCTTTCGGCATCTTCGCCGCTTTTATCTTTTTCTTAAGCTCGTCTATTTCCCTCGAAAAATCGTCCTTTTGGTGGAGCTCTTTCTGTATCGCCTTCATCTGCTCGTTGAGGTAATACTCCTTCTGCGACTTCTCGATCTGCGTCTTGACGCGGCCGTGGATCTTGTGCTCGATGTCGAGGATCTCGACTTCCTTGGCCAGGAACTTTATCAGCTTCTCCAGCCGCTCGCGGGGATTCTCCGTCTCCAGGACTTCCTGTCGGTCGGACAGGCTGAACATCGAATGGGCTGCTATCGTGTCGGCGAGCTTGGAAGGGTTGTCCAGCTGCTGGAGGAAAGCGGTGGAATCGAGGGTGATGCGGGTGCTTAGCTTCACGTAAGCCTCGAAGATCTCTCCGGCGTGGCGCATCAGGGCAATAAGCTCCGCGCTCTTCTCGGTAAATTCCTCCATATATTCCACTTCGGCCAGCAGGAAGGCCTGGCCCTTGTCCAGGTCGAGCTTGCGCACGCGCGCGCGGCGCCTGCCCTCGAGGAATACGCGCATTGTGCCGTCTGGCATTTTGAGGGATTGGGAAATCGAGCTAACCACGCCGTAGTCGTAAAGGTCGCCGGGGGCAGGGTCGTCGATATTGGGCTTTTTCTGGGCGAGGGCCAGTATGTATTTTCCCGCCGCGAGCCCGGCTTCTATGGCAGCCACGGACTTAGGCCGGTCCACGGACAGGGGGAGCGCCATGTAGGGGAACATTACAACGTCCCTGATCGCGATAGCGGGCAGGAACGCTGGATAAGCAATCTCGGCAGTTAACTTTTCTTGCATGGTATATTTCCTGGATTGATACTTTGGGATAAGCCCGTCCCCCGTAAAACTCCCGGCGCGGCCCCCTGCCCTGTCGGGAAGGGGCGCCGGCCCGGGCTTTACAGCTGCTTGCGGTGCTCGAGCACGGAATCGATGATGCCGTAATCCTTCGCCTCGGCCGAGGAAAGGTAGAAATTTCTTTCCATGTCGGCGCGGACCTTTTTCGCGTCCTGGCCGGTGTGTTTGGCCATGATATTGATAAGGCGCGTCTTGCTCTCCTGCATCTCGCGGCTTTCGATCTCGATGTCCGTGGCCTGCCCGGAGATACCACCGCCCCAGATCAGGGGCTGGTGGATCATGATGCGGGAGTTAGGAAGAGCGTAGCGCTTGCCCTTCGAGCCGGCGGCCAGCAGCACCGCGCCGAAGCTCATCGCCATGCCCATGCAGATGGTAGAGATAGGGGCCTTGATAAACTGCATCGTGTCGTAAACCGCCAGGCCGGCCGTAACCATGCCGCCGGGGGAATTGATGTAGAGGTTTATTTCTTTTTCGGGATCTTCGGCGTCGAGGTAAAGCAGCTGGGCGATGACGGTATTGGCGGAAGCGGTGGAGACGGCGCCTTCCGGGTCGCCGAAGAAGATGATCCGGTCTTTCAGCAGGCGCGAGAAGATGTCATAGGACACCATCGAGCCCTGGTTCCATTTTTCCAGAATTGTAGGTATTATCATTGTTCCTCCTATCAGCTTTAGAAAATCCCGGCCGCTTTAAGCCTGCTCTTCCTTTATTACGGCCTTGTCCTTAACCAGGGTCATGGTCTTGTTCTCCACCATCGAGGCCCGTATATATTCCTTCCGCTTTTCGAAAAGCTCGCGGCCTTTCTTCTTCTCTTCTTCGGTGTTAAGCCGCGCCACCACCTTTTCCAGCTCGGCGTCCAGCTCGGCGTCGGTGGCCTCTATCTTCTCTTTCCTGGCGATATGGTGCAGTATATAGGTAAGGGAGAGGTTGCGCTCCGCGACCGGCCTGAGCCGCTCAAGGAGGGACTCGTCCGGCATGTGCTGCTCGGCGGGCGCGCGCTTCTTGAACAGCTCCAGCAGTTCCTGTGTCTCTTCCTTGACCAGCGTGGGGGGGAGCGCCAGCGGGTTGTTCTTTATAAGGGCTTCCTCTAGCTGGCCCAGCGTGTCCTTCTCGGTTTTCTCGGCGGAGCCCTGCTCCAGGAGCTTGCGCACGTTCGCCTTCAGCTCCTCGACGGTCTTCACGCCGGCTTCCTTAAGGAAGTTCTCGTCCAGCCCGGGCACGATTTTCTGCTTCAGCTCCGTGACCGTAACCTTGAAATGCATCTTCTTGTCGCCGAAGGGCGCGT
>JAVHPG010000137.1:0-2261 GCA_036170455.1 Elusimicrobiales bacterium | reverse complement strand
CGCTATGCGGCGCCGGCGGCGGCCCGCGGAGCTTTTGGGCAGGCAAAATTCGCTGGCCGTCTCCGTTCAAAAGAGGCGGTAACGGGCTCGGCCTCCTCTGTCCCTCTTACCGGGGACCCGGCCCTTTCCGCTTTCTTCGCCGAAGGAAATCTGGCGAAGCGCGCGGCCCCCGCGGCGGTTCCCGACATCGTAACGGACGGCGTGCGGTTCTCGGCCTCGCACTGGCGGGAAAGCGGCGGCCGGCCCCGCAACGGCGGGTCCGTGAAGGCTTTCAAAGCGCGCACCGGGGAACTCCTGTGGGAGGCGCGCGTTTACGAGGTTCCGGAGGATACTCACCTGGAAACCGACGCGCAGCAGGTCCATATCTCGGCGCTGACGCTGAACGGCGGGGAGCTTGAGATAACCGACGAGAGGGGAAACCGCTACCGCCTGGACATCCGGACGCGCAAAGCCGAACCGCTCCCGCGGTAAGCGGTCGCCGGGAAATCCGCCAAAACACCGCTTTTTACCGGCAGGGCTGTATATGATAGAATTTGTTTCATGGAAATACTTGTAACCAACGACGACGGGATCTACGCGGAGGGCATTTACGCCCTGGCTACCGCGCTCAGGAAGGTCGGCAATGTCACCGTGGTGGCGCCGGACACCCAGCGCAGCGCGGTGGGCCACGCCATCACGATCACCGACCCGCTGCGCGTCGTCCCGGCCAACCGCAACCGCAAGTTCTTCGGCTACGCGGCCAGCGGTACCCCGGCAGACTGCGTGAAGCTCGGGATAAAATCCATAATGAAGAAAACCCCGGACCTCGTAGTCTCCGGGATAAACCTCGGCGGGAACCTGGGCTACAATGTGCTCTACTCCGGCACCGTCTCCGGCGCCACCGAAGGCGCGCTGCTCGGCATCCCTTCGCTGGCGATCTCGCTGGACACTTTCAGGAAACCCGATTTCACCGCCGCCGCGGCTTTCTCCGTGAAACTGGCCGGCATGACGAAAAAACGCAAGCTGCCGCCGGGAACGCTGCTGAACGTGAACCTCCCGAACGTCCCGGCCGCGAAGCTGAAAGGCGTAAGGATAACCAACCAGAGCAGGACCTCGTTTAACGACTGGTTCGACAAGCGCACCGACCCGCACGGCAATACCTATTATTGGATGACCGGGGACTTCAAGCCCAAGGACGCGGACCTGGCCAGCGATCTCAACGCGCTGAGGGCCGGCTACGTCTCGGTGACCCCGATACAGTTCGACCTGACCAACTACAAGTTCATAACCGAACTGGAAAACTGGGCGGTAAAGCTTTGACCGATAGGGCGTGGGAATATGAATAACCTGTTTTTTTCAGTCTTTTTCCTTCTCGCGGCCCCGGCCGGCGCGCAGTACGAAGTGAAGCCCGGCACGACCGCCGCGGAAACGCCCGCCGTACAGAAGCCGCCGGTCAGCAAGTACGCCCCGGAGATACTCCTGGCGATAAAAAACCTCTCCGCGCTGCTGGAGCGAGGAGCGGAGATCCCCGCGGGCAGAATAGAAGCCTTCGCCCCGGAGCTCTCCTCCTTCAACGGAAAAGTAAAGGACGCGCTGGGCAGGGAGCTCCTGGCGGATATCGCCCGCAGGGAAAAAGTGCTCGACGAGAAGGAGCGCTCCGCCGCCGCGAAAAAGACCCTGCAGGCTTTCCGCGCCGCGCTTCAGGTCTATTACGGGGAGAAAGGCGCCGTTTATCCCAAAAACCCGGGGCTCCTGGTGCCGGAGATGATCCCGGAGGTTCTGCAGCTCCACCTTCCCGGGCACGAAAGAACGGCCAAGGTCACGGTAATAGATTCCAAGAAATACGATAAGGACCTGAGCCGCGCGGTAGAAGATTCCGGCGGCTGGCTTTATTTCTCCGATCCCGGCTCAGACAACTACGGACTGCTGGTCCTGGACTGCTCCCACCTGGAAACCGGCGGCTCGGAATTTTTCAGATACTGATATGATCAAAGAAGAATCTATAAACAGGACCTGCGAGAAGCTGATCAAGAAGTATCCGTCGGAAGCCGCCCGGATAGCCGTGGGCGTGCGCCAGGCGGCAGGTCTCTGGAATCCCAGGAAGGACGGCGGAACGGCCGTCTTCCAGCGCTTCTGCTGCAATAATTTTTTCAGCGGCCCGGAGCTGGAGAAACTGCTCCGCGTATTTGAGAACAACCTGGAGCAGACGAGCGGGCACGCGTCCGCCCTTATGCTTAAACTGCGGCGCGAGGTGGACGAGGATACCGGCCCGCTGAGCCCGG
>JAVHPG010000136.1:0-2276 GCA_036170455.1 Elusimicrobiales bacterium | reverse complement strand
TATCGATCTTAAGCGGGCCTGGTCAAGTATTATCAGCTCGCCGCGGCGGTAGTCGATGACCCCGCTGCGCTTGAGCGTGCTGATGGCGCGGCAGACCGGGACGCGGGTGGTCCCTAGGTACTGCGCAAGCTCGTTCTGGTTTATGGCCATCTTGACCGGCTTGGAGTGCTTGTCCTTGGAAAGCTCGAGGATAGCGTCGGCCAGCCTGCCCAGGATATTGTGGAACAGCATCGATTCCACGTCCTTGTTGCACTTGTTGAGCCTTTCCACCAGGGTGTGCAGCAGCTTGAGCGTGAAGTCGGGGTTCTCAAGTATCAGTTTCTTGAAGTTCTTCTTCGGGATGACGAACAGCTCGCTGTTCTCCGCGGCCTGGGCCGAGGCGGAGCGGGTTTTCCCGCCGAGCAGCGACATCTCTCCGAAGAAATCGCCTTTCTTCAGGAAAGCGAAGGTCTTTTTCTTTTCGGGGCCTACCGAGGTAAAGATCTTTATGCGGCCTGATTTTACCACGAAGAACTGGTTGCCCAGGTCTTCCTTGGCGAAGACCATCTGGCCGGCTGTGTATTTCTTTACCCCCGCTATCGCGAGCACTTTGTTAAGTTCTACGTTGCTCAGGCCGCTGAAAAAAGAAACCTGCTTAAGTAGGGCTGATACCATTTATTTTTTCTCCGTCATGTTCATTCCGCACTTGGGGCACTTGCCCGGCTTGTCGGATTCGGCGCATTTCATGGGGCAGGCGTACTTCTTGGAAGCTTTCGCCTCTTTTTTGCCGTGCTCTTCGGGGCAGCCGGCCTTCATGTGTTCTTTGGCGGAGGCGGCCTGGATCTTCTTGACGACTTCCGGGGTCTTGCCGGTGAGGATGACTTTCACTCCGGTGGCGGTGTTCTCTATCTTGGATTCGGCGCCTTCCACGCGGGAGGGGCAGTCTTTCTCCATCGTCTCTTTATTGCTGTAATGGACCAGGGTGAGCTCCTGGAGCTTGGCGATAGTTTCTTCGTTCCTGGCGGTCATCGTTATCTCGATGCCGGTGGCGGTGTTCTTGGCGACGGTTTCCACGCCTTCCATGGCTTCGGGGCACATCTTGTTGGCGCATTTCTTCGCGCCGGCCTTCTTGTGCATGGGGCAGTCGGCGCAGTCAGCCTTCTCGGCTTTGACGGCCTTGCTCTTGGCCGCTTCGGTTTTGTGGTCGCCGGCGCATTTGCCGCAGTTGGCGTAGGCGGCGCCCGCTGCCAGGGCGAGAGCGACTACTGAAATCAGTATGGTCTTTTTCATTTAATTTCTCCTGTTGCTGTATTTAACCCGCTTAATAATTATATAAATTTTAAAGCCGCTCTACCCCTTCACCGCATCGGGGCGGAACCTTTCTCTTGACAGGCTGCGTTGATTATGGAATAATGATAATCGTTATCAATATGCCGAAGAAACCTTTCAAGAAGCGGGAAAGCTGCGACTGCCAGAGCGCGAGGCGGAGCAGCCGGCGCGACGCCATACTCGAGGTTCTGGTCTCGGGGCCGGGGCATCTGAGCGCGGAAGAAATACACCACGCCGCCAGAAAGCGGCAGCCGGGCATAGGGATAGCCACGGTTTACCGCGCGCTCAAATTCCTCTGCGGCTGCGGCAAGGCTTCCGAGTTCATCCCCGCCGACGGTGTGGCCCGCTACGAGCCTGCCGGCTCCCGCGCCCACCACGACCACCTTATCTGCACCGGCTGCGGTTCTTTCATAGAGGCCGTGGACCCGGAGATAGAGCGGCTGCAGGAGAGGCTCGCGGCGAGGCACGGTTTCAGGCTTTCCAGCCATAAGCTGGAGATTTACGGCCTTTGCCCTGGCTGCGCCCGTAAGTAGGGATATATTTTTTTTCTTATTTATGATAATGATTATCATAATCAATAATTGCGGTAAGGAAAAAAACTGAACGTTGCGAAAGTCAGACAAAATCAAGGAGACCTGTGATATGTTCAAAAAAAAGCTGTTCTTGAAACTCATGCCGGTGCTGGGCGCGGCGCTTGCTCTAGTCCCCCTTCTGAGCGCCGACGTCCTGGCTATCCCCGCCTGGGGCAGGAAATACGGGGTAAGCTGCAATGTCTGCCATGTGGCGGGCTACAAGCTGACCGCGACTGGAGGCAAATTCCAGCGCGAAGGCTTCCAACTGAAAGGCGCGCCGGCAAAGGAGGCGAACCTTTCCGACTACCTGTCCATAGCCGCCAGGATACGGGCCTGGGGTACGAATAAAGTGAGCCAGAACCTCGCCACCAAGGTCGAGACCACGGAGGCCCGCTC
>JAVHPG010000135.1:0-11268 GCA_036170455.1 Elusimicrobiales bacterium | reverse complement strand
GCCAATCCCCAGAATTACAAGGCTGCTTCCGCTGCAGTCATAGCATACCCCGTAAGACTTGACGGAACAAGGGCAGTAAGGGAAGCCCCTGTATGGGCCAAAGGGCCTAAACCGGTCCCTTTCACTCTATTCAGGAAGCTTCAGAGTATTGGCGCCCGTGAAATTCATCTGGTTCTTATCCAGCGTGATCTTAACCGAGACGAAAGGCAGCTTGAAATCCATGGTCTCGGGAAAAAGATAAAGATTCTTCATGAAGTAGTTCCCCGGCCTGAATTTCAGCTTGCCCTCGGCCTTATTGGTTATCTCCTCGGGCCAGGAGAGCGCGGAGTCCAGGCAGACCTCCCGGTCGCCGCCGGTAAAGCAGGGCTCGCGCCAGGTTCCGCCCTTCGCGCCGGCCAGGTAGTCGCCGGCGAACCAGCCGCTCAGCTCCCCGGCGATGAGGGAAGCCCAGTAGCTGAAAGTTCCGGAATCTATATCTTTTATCGAGATCGCGTCCATGTCCATGACGCCGGCGGAGACCCTGGCTTTCCAGAGCGGGACCATCAGCGGCCCCATCACCGTCAGGGTGAAATCCGAAGGCGGCGAGAAATGCAGGATAGCGTCGAACTTCACGGTCTTGCCGCGCAGTTTCGCCTCCACTTTGGCGAAGGAGGCGAATTCCATGCCGGCGGGGCTGAAATTCCGAAGATAGGCCAGCTCGAGGTTGGCCAGGTCGGCCGGGAGAATATTTTTCCGCAGCTCCTTCAGGCGGTAGGAGGCTTTGGCGCGCTTGGAAGGCTTTTCAAGCAGCCAGGAATTTCTCCAGGCCAGCCAGGCCACGTTATTATTCCCGCCCGCCGCGTAGATCTCCCCGGCGTGCGCCCAGATCACGGCGTCGTCGGAGACCGCTTTTACGGCCCTCTTTATCCCTTCCCGGGCCCCGGCTATATTTCCGCGCTTGAACCTTACCCAGGCCAGAGAGTCGAGGTAGGCGCCGTTCTCCGGCTCAAGGGAGATCGCGCCCATGATCAGCAGCTCGGCCTCGTCGAGCTTCAGGCCCCTGTCGGCCAGCGAATAGCCCAGGTAATTCATCACGTTCGCGTTCTTCTGGTTCTTGGACAGCAGGTAGCGGAAATTCTCCTCCGCCGTGACCATATCGTTTTCCCGCTCGCTTATGACCGCGTACTGCATGCGGGCCTCGGCATTCTCCGGCTCCCTCGTCACTATGGCCTTAAGCATCGCCCGCGACTTGTCAGTCTTGCCCATATCGTCATAGCCAAGAGCAAGGAAATAGGCTATCTCCATATTGTCGGGCCACTTCTTTAAAGCGAGCTCGAGCAGGGCGATGGCCCTTTCATAACGGCCGCTCTGCGTATAATAATAAGCCAGGCGCAGCACCAGGCCGGCGTCGTCCTTAAGCCCGCCTGAGTTCTCGAGATAAGCGGCGGCGGCGCTGAAATCCCTCTTCTGCTCGTTTATCACCGAGAGCCAGAAGCAGGCGGTAGGGTCTTTTTTATCCAGGTCCCAGGCCTTGAGGAAATATTTTTCAGCCTCTTCCAGATTGTTCAGCATCGGCCCGGCGTAAAGCTCGCCCACCCGGTCAAAGAGCTCTATGTTCTTCGGCTCTATAGCTATCAGCTCCAGGTATTCCGACAGCGCCGCGGCGCTGTCGCTCGTCATCTCGTAAAGGTTGGCCAGCATATAGCGCGGCTGGACGTAATAAGAATCCGCCTCTTTTGACTTTTTCAGATTTTCCCTGACCCCGGCGGCGTCGCCCCTGGCGTTCTTCAGCACCGCTATCTGGTAATAGATCTCCGCCGAGTCCTCGGAGCGCAGGTCCATGTATTTTTCAAGGTAGCCGATGGCTTTGTCCGGGTTCTTCGAGCTCCAGATGCTGGCCAGCTGGTAAAGAGCTTCGTGGGAGGAGGGGTCGAGCTCCGCGCCTTTTTCATAGGCCGCGCGCGCGCCCTCAAGATCGCCCTTGGCCCACTTGACGTTCCCGTAAAGCACCCAGTTGTCCGCGGTCGCGGAATCGGACTGCACCACGAACTCCGCCCACTGCGCGGCTTCGTCCACCTTGCCGATATGCAGCGCCAGGTTAAGCGCCTGCTTGTAGACAAAAATTGACTGGGGGTCCAGCAGCATCGTGCGGCGGTATTCCTGCAGGGCGGTATCGTAGTTGCCCTTGCGCTCCTGTACCATGCCGGTCATAAAGTGGAGATAGGCTTCCTTATCGGCCGCGGCGGCGGAAACCGTCACGAAGCAGGAAAAAACAAGAACGGCGTGGAGAATTCTTTTGATCATATGTCCTTTGGAGGCAGCACTTTGCGCAGAAGCAAAGCCGCGTCAGTATTATTGTAAAATTTAGGCCTTTTGCCAACCTGTTCGAAACCCCGGGCGCGGTACAGCGCTATGGCGGCCGTATTGTGCTCGTTGACCTCCAGGTCTATTTCCCGGCAGGCGCTCTTGGCGGCGTATTCCAGCAGCTTTCCAAGCAGGGCCGAAGCCGCCCCGCGCCGGAGGAAAGCCCGGCCCACGGCCAGGGTATTAAGCTGCACCTGCGGCCTGAGTATCCAGAAATTTATGAATCCGGCGGCCCGCCCGTCCAGCTCGGCGGCGAGCGTAACGGAGTTGGGATTATTTTCCTCCGCCGCGAACCCTTTCTCCCCCCAGGCCGGGTAGCCGGGATGCCCGGCCTCGATCGCCGCGAAAACGGGATAGTCTTCTTTTTTTGCCCGGCGTATCAGCATATCAGCGGTGCGCCGGGGCGGGCCTTACATTGTTCTCAACTTCGTATTTGGCCGGTTTCAGGTAAAGCGGTTTGAGGGTCATATTCTTGTAGGCAAGCGCTGCCTTTATTATGTAAGGCGGCATTATTTTAGACAATGACAGCGGAGCTTTTACCGCGCTGACCGGGAGCAGCCCGTAGATACCGGGAGACTCTTCGGCGTCGGCTATGGCGTATAAAGGCGCTCCTTGCCCGGACAGCAGCTTGCGCAGCTCTTCCTCTTTAAGCCATACGGGCTCCCCTTCCGGCAGCGGAAGTTTTCCCGCGGTAAAGAACTGGCAGAAATATTCGTCTTTGAAAGCGTGCAGGAGAACGGCGAGGCGGGTTCCGCCCTTCCCCGACCAGGCGCGGAGATGGGCGCTTTCAAAAGCCTGGAGCGCGAGTATTTCAAAAAGCGTGGCGGTATAGATCCGCGCGCCGGACAGCGCTTTCAGCGCGCCCGCCAGGGTCAGCGAGATCCTTATCCCGGTAAAGCGCCCCGGCCCGCGCGCCGCGCAAACGGTTTTCACGCCGCGCAGCTCGGCGCCCGCCTTTTTCAATTCGCGCTTGACCAGGGCGAAAAGGACGCGCTCCTGGTTGAATACTTTTTTTTGCGCCTGTAAGAACCGGCCGCCGGCAAGAACGGAGACCTTCAGCCTGGCGCCGGAGGTGCAGAGGCCCAATATTATTTTTTCAGCCATTTAGCCTCGATCTTCTCAACGGCCGGCCGGTCGGCCGCGCCCGAAGTTATTTTTATGACCCGGCGGTCGCCACCCGCCAGTTCAAATTCCAGCCTGATCGGCTCGGCGCCGGACGCTCCGGCGGCGGCGGGCCACTCCACCGCGGTTATGCCGTCCGCGCGGCCCAGGTATTCGTCCAGGCCGATATTTTCCATATCGGCCTCTCCCGCGCGGAAGAGGTCGAAGTGATAAAGTTTAAGCCGCCCCTTGTAGGCGCGCATAAGATTAAAACTCGCGCTGACCGGCAGTTTTTTAGCGCCCAGCGCCGCGGCCAGCTCCCGCACGAAGAAAGTCTTGCCGGAGCCTATGGGCCCCTCCAGGAAAAGCGCATCCCCGCCTTTAAGCCCGGCGGCAAAAAGACCGGCCAGCCGCGCCGTGTCCGCGGGGCAGGAGCTCTTCGCGCTAAAAATGTTCGAAGCTTTTGATCTTGCCATTGAAATTCTCGATCTCGAAGCCGGCGCCCTTTTCCAGGCGCCCGACCACCAAAGCCGCCGGCAGTATTTTTTTTATGCGGGCCAGCCTGTTCCCGGCCGCGGTAAAGATAAGGCCGAAGTCCTCGCCGCCGGTGAGGGCGTAATTAAGCCAGTGCTTTTTCTTTAAAGCGCTGTAAGCCCTTAAGTCGGCCGAACAGGCGTCCTCGCCCGGGCTGACGATGACGCGGCAGCGGGAAAGGCCGGAAATTATGGCGGCGCTGCGGGCCAGCCCGTCGGAATTATCCAGCATCGCCGAGGCCAGGCCTTCCCTGCCCAGCGCCGCGCCGGCTTTAAGCATTGGTTCCGGGCGCCAGAAAGCCCTGACCAAACCGGGGAATTCTTTCTTTTCAGCCCCTCTGCCGACCATCAGTATCTCGAGCCCCGCCGCGGCCAGGCCGAGCGGGCCTATGTTCAAAAGCAGGTCGCCGGGTTTCGCGCCGTAGCGGGTGACCAGCTTAGAGCCGCCGGACTCGCCCCAGACCGTCATGTAAAAATGGTTCTCGCGCGCCCCGGCCAGATTGCCGCCGGCTATGGAGATACCGAAACGCAGAGCTTCCTTCTTGAGCTCTTTCATAAAACGCAGCATAAAATCTTTAGGGGTATTTTTTCGCAGTCCGGCGCCGACCACGCAGGAGACCGGGTTTACCTCGCCCATCGAAGCCAGGTCGCTCAAATTAATGCGGATAAGCTTGCGGGCCAGGTCCTCCGGCGTCGCGAAGCGCTCCAGGTAATGAGTGCCTTCCACTATCTCGTCGGTGGTTATCACCAGGTTTTTGCCAGGCCCATGGCGCAGCACGGCGCAATCATCGCCCGGCCCCAGCAGCAGGCGGCGGTCCAGGGGGAACCTGAAAGTTTTCTCTATGTGCTCTAGCAGCCTGGCTTCTCCGGACTTCTTGTTTTTCATCTCTTTAGCCTCTGTATGGCCGCCGGGAGGAAATAGAGCAGCTCGCCGGCCAGCACGCAGCGCTCGGTAAATTCTCTTGCCGCCAGGTCGCCGCAAAGCCCGTGCAGGTAAACCGCCAGCGCCGCGCTTTCAAGGGCCGTCGCCGCGGTGAAGCCGCGCTTAAGGCCCGCCTGCGCGAAAAAGCCTGCGCAGAGCCCGGCCAGCACGTCGCCGGAGCCGCCCTTGGCGAGCGCCGGGCCGCCGGTGGGATTCTTAAGAATAGTTCCGCCGCCGCAGAGCAGCGTCCCCGCGCCTTTAAGCACGGCGATACCTCCGGAGAGGGCGGCCAGCTCGGCGACAGCGGCCGGCCGGTCTTTTATCTTATGGGCGAGGAGCCGCCCGGCTTCGCCCGGGTGCGGGGTCAATATCAGCGGTCCCGCCGCGAACTTGAAAGAGCGCAGCCCGGCGCCGGCCAGCGCGTTAAGCGCGTCGGCGTCCGCCACGGCGGGGAGAGCCAGGGTTTTAAGGAGTTTAACGGCAAAAGCGCGGGCCGCGGGTCTGGAGCCGAGGCCCGGGCCCAGGAGCATCAAGTCAATTTTATTCCGGCGGGCGAAAGCCGCCACCTGCGGCGCAGCTTTCGATGTAAACGCTCCGCTGGCGGAATCAGCTCCGAAGGTCATGGCCTCCGGGAGGGCGCAGGCTATGATCTTTCTTTCGCTTTCCGGGCAGGCCACGGTCACAAGGCCGGCCCCGGCCTTAAGCGCCGCGCGGGCGGCGAGTATGGCGGCGCCGGTCATGCCGCGCGAACCCGCTACTACGAGAACCCGCCCGTAATCCCCCTTATGGGAATCATTCGGGCGCGCCGGCAGGAGCGGTTTTAAAAAGCGTGGAGATAAGGTGGAGGTTTTCATAGCCCGCTTATCCGAAAGCTATTACGGAAGCTACGGCATAGCTGCTCGTATGCGAGATCGAGACCATCAGGCGCGCCCCGGGGCGGCCTTTAACCTTTACCTGCGGCCGGCCGCTGGCGGTGTTCTCAACTTCTATGCTTTTAAGGGGAAGGTTCTTCGCGTCCAGGGCCTTGATGACGGCTTCTTTTACGGCGAAGCGCGCGGCCAGGCGCTCGTACATATTCTTGCTTTTGAGCGAATAGGCGAGCTCCCCCGGCGTAAAAAATCTTTTCAGGAAGCCGGGGTTCCGCTCCGCAAGGCCGCGGATCCTGGCCACTTCGGCCAGGTCCACTCCGAGCCCTGTCACGGCCAGCGGCCGCTTTTCTTTTTTTGACGGCATAATGCTCAGCGGACGGTGACGCTCTTGGCTAAATTGCGCGGCTTGTCTATATCGCACTTCTTGGCCAGCGCCACATAATAGGCGAAGATCTGCAGCGGTATCACCGTAAGCAGCGGCGTAAAAAGCTCGCCCGTGGTAGGCAGCACTATGTAGCGCGCGGCTTTCACGGTCTTTTTCGAAGCCTCGTCCACGATAGCGACCACGTCGGCGCCGCGCGCCTTGGCTTCCTCTATGTTCCCGGCCATCAGGTCCAGCGTCCTGCCTGAGGGCGCCACGGCCAGCAGCGGCATGCCTTTGTAGATTATGGCTATCGGCCCGTGCTTCATTTCGCCGGCGGCATAGCCCTCGGCGTGGACGTAAGCGATCTCTTTTATCTTCAGCGCGCCTTCGAGCGCTATGGGGTAATTGATATGCCTGGAGATGAAAAGGAAATGCTCGCTGGAGGCGAAGCTGTCCGCCACTTTAGCTATCTCTTTCTCTTTCGCCAGCGTTTCCTCTATAAGGCGCGGGATCTTGAGCAGCTCCTCCGCGTAAATTCTCGCTTCGGCGCCGGTCAGGCGGCCGCGGGCCGCGGCAAAATGCCCGGCCAGCAAATAGATGGCGGCCAGCTGGCCGAGGTACGCCTTGGTAGAGGCCACTCCGATCTCGGGCCCGCAGTGAGTATGGAGCACATAGTCGGCTTCCCGCGTGAGCGTGGCGCCCACGGTATTGGTTATGGCCAGGACCTTCGCGCCGGAAGCCTTGGCCTCGCGCACGGCGAACAGCGTGTCGGCGGTCTCGCCGGACTGCGAGATGGCTATCACCAGCGTATTCGGGGCCAGCAGCTTGGCGCGGTCCGTGAACTCCGAGGCCACGTCCGCGTGCGCGGCGATGCCGAAATTCTCGAAAAGGACGCGCCCGACGAGAGCCGCGTGGTAGGCCGTGCCGCACGCGATGAACTGCAGCGAGGAAAAAGACTTCATGGCCTCGGCCGAGAGCCCGATCTCGGCCTTCAGGATGTCTCCGCCTATCGGCAGCAGCCGGCCGCGCAGCGTGTTCTCCACGGCCTCCGCCTGCTCGTGGATCTCCTTGAGCATGAAGTGCTTGTAGCCGCCCTTCTCGGCCATAGTGGAGTCCCACTGGATGGTAACGGCTTCCTTGACTACCTTCTTGCCCTGGAAGGTATAGAAATCGACGCCGTCCTTCTTCACCGCGGCCATTTCCCCGTCGTTAAGGAACACCACCCGCTTGGTGTACTTCAGGAAGGCCGAAACGTCGGAAGCGATAAAATTCTCGCCCCGGCCCAGGCCCACCACCAGCGGGCTGTGCATCCGCGCGGCCAGTATCATCCCGGGGCATTTCGCCCATATCACCGAAATCGCGAAGGAGCCTTTAAGGTCCGCTACGGCGCGCCGGAAAGCTTCGAAGAAAACCGGCTCCAGCATGTCGGCGCGCGCGGCCGAGGCCTGCACGTGCAGGCTCTTGAGCTTTTCCTCCATGATATGGGCGATGACCTCGGTGTCGGTCTCGGACTTGAACTTGTGGCCGCCGGCCAGCAGCTTCTCTTTCAGGTCCAGGTAATTCTCGATAATGCCGTTATGCACCACCACCACCTGCGAGGAGCAGTCGGTATGGGGATGGGCGTTGTCCTCGGAAGGGGCGCCGTGGGTGGCCCAGCGCGTATGCCCCACGCCGGCGTGGGCGCCCTTCACCGGCTCGGCGGCCACCACCTTGTCGAGCGCGTCCACGCGGCCGCTTACCCTTTTAAGGTAAAGGCGGTTCTTCCCGTCCACGGCGGCTATCCCGCAGGAGTCGTAGCCGCGGTACTCCAGCCGCCTGAGGCCGTCGATGAGGATGTCCGTGGTCTTGTTGTCGCCGATATAGCCCGTTATTCCGCACATATTAAAAATTTCCTTTATAGCGTTCAAAAGTGCGGCAGGCCAGCAGGCTCCGAAAAGCATACCGGCCTGCCAGTGTACCGCCTGGCGGCGCCGTTACTGGATAAGCCGCTTCATTTCCGACACGGCGGTCTTCAGCCCCACGAACATGCCGCGGGAAATTATCGAGAAGCCGATATTGAGGCAGTCCATGCCCTCGATGCGCGCGACGGGGGCCACGTTATAGTAGTCCAGGCCGTGGCCGGCGTGCAGCTCCATCTTGAGCTCCTTCACGAGGTGGCCGGCCAGCTGCAGCTGCTCCAGCTCGTCGGCCTGCAGCTTCTTGCCCCAGGACTCCGCGTATTTCTTGGTGCAGAGCTCTATGCTGTCGGCGCCCATATTATGGGCGGCGCGGATGGCTTTCGGGTCCGGGTCGGCGAACACGCTGACTTCCATGCCGGCGCCGGAAAGCTTCTTGATGATCTTCTCGAGCTCCGGGTTCTTTTTATCGAGCTTCATGCCGCCCTGGGTGGTGAGCTCGCGGGGGCCTTCCGGCACCAGGCAGACCGAATCGGGGCGGACGATCAGGGCGATCTTCTCCATCTCGGAGGTGGCCGCCATCTCCAGGTGGATAAGCCCCTTCACGTCGTGGCGCACCCGCTCGAGGTCGGAGTCCTGTATGTGGCGGCGGTCCTGGCGCAGGTGCATCACCACCATGTCCCCGCCGGAGCTGTAAACCACGCGGGCGGCCTCCACGGTATCCGGGTTCTTTTCCCCGCGCGCCTGGCGCAGCGTGGCGATGTGGTCGATATTTACGCCGAGTTTAACGTATCCCATGGAAAAACCTCCAGAGAACAAAATAGAAAACGCTGCCTGAAAACTATTTGGCCGCTACCGCTCCCGAATGCTTCTTGTAATGTTCCAGCAATTCGTCGGCTATCGCCTTGATCTCGGCTCGGGATTCCCCCTCGACGAGCAGCCGCAGCAGCGGCTCGGTGCCGGAATAGCGGATGAAGATGCGCCCGTTGCCCTTCAGGTCGTTCTCGAACTTCACGACCTTGTCGCTGAAGCCGCTGACGCTCTTGAAAGCCGGCTTGTGCGACACCTTCACCTTCTCCACCACCTGCGGATAGCGGTTCCAGTGGCGCCGGAACCAGCTGAAAGGCTTGCCCAGGTCTAGCACGACCGCCAGGGTCTGCAGCGCGGTCAGCACCCCGTCGCCGGTCGGCGCGAACTCGCGGAAAATTATATGGCCGCTGGTTTCGCCGCCCAGCTTCAGGTCGCCTTTCTCCATAGCGTCGGTGACGTTCTTGTCGCCGACCGGGACCTGCGCGACGCTTATCCCCTGCCCCTTGAGGTATTTCAGCAGGCCGTAATTGGACATGAAAGTCAGGGAGACGCCGTTATTGGTAAGGCGGCCGCGTTCTTTAAGGTAGGGCGCCGTCATCGCGATGATATCGTCCCCGTCCAGCTGCGCGCCTTTCTCGTCGGCGAACATGCAGCGGTCGGCGTCCCCGTCAAAACTGATCCCGCAGAAAGCGCCCCACTTCGCCGCTTCTTTCGCCATCTTCACGGTGTGCAGCGCGCCGCAGCCCACGTTGATATTTTTTCCGTTCGGCTTGTCGCCTATGACCTTTACTTTGGCGCCCAGGTCGCGGAAGATGCGCGGGGCGATTTTATAGGCGGCGCCGTTGGCGCAGTCCAGAAGTATCTTTACGCCCTTTAGCGTGAACCCGGGCGGGAGCGTGCCTTTAAGGAAAGCTTCGTAGTCGCGCGTAAAATCTTTTTTATACAGGCCGGGATGGGAGGGCCTTAAGGAAAGCGGCTTCCTGCCGAGCAGCAGTTTTTCGATCCTGGCCTCGATAGCTTCGCTGAGCTTGAGCCCGTCGCAGGAGAAGAACTTTATCCCGTTGAATTCGGGCGGGTTATGGCTGGCGGAGATGACTATGCCGAAATCGGCGTTCTCACGCTTTACCAGGTAGGAGACGGCCGGGGTCGGGATTATCCCCAGGTCCACCACCTTGAACTTGCTGGCGCCGAGGCCTTCCACCAGGTACTTTTTTATAAGCCGGCCGGAAGCGCGGGAATCCATGCCCAGCAGCACTACTGGTTTGCCCGGGCCCTTCTTCTTGTATTTCGGGAGAACAAGGGAGGCCGCATAGCCGATCTTGCGGATAAACTCCGGGGTAAAAGGGTAGTCCCAGGTGATGCCGCGTATGCCGTCAGTTCCGAAAAGTTTGCCCATTTATGTAAGCCCCGAAGCTATGCTATCAGGGCGGCCGCTTTAAAGTACCTTATATAATTTTATATTATATCATTACTGACCGCGCCGTGTGCAGTGCCCGGGCAGCGCTTATAAGGGAAGGGTGGCCGAGTGGTTTAAGGCGTCGGTCTTGAAAACCGATGTACGGTTAATCCGTACCGTGGGTTCGAATCCCTCCCCTTCCGCCAGATTTACGGAGAGGTGTGTGAGCGGTTGAAACAGCAGGTCTCGAAAACCTGTAAGGGTCAAACCTTCGAGGGTTCGAATCCCTCCCTCTCCGAACTTTTTGACTTTTAAAGAATTCTGCCGAAAAAAAATTCTTTTCCGCGCGCGCAGAATTAAAATTAAGCAGTAATTCCCAAGGTTTTTTGAACTCGACGGAAAGCCGCCGCCTGCCTATACGGAAGTTCGAACCGATCTTTTTCAACTTTTCCCTGTTTTCCTCCGCTTTTCCGCTCTCCGCCAGTTCCCCGACGTGAACCGCCTCGCGGTACAACTCTAGCTCCGGTTCGAACCGATTGGCTCCCTGCCGGGCAAAAGCTGCGAGTTTGTTTTCAATTTCCTTTTTCTCATTGACCAATTGGGCTTTACGCTCAGCGTATTCGGACTGCGTAAGGTGACCTTGCAGTACCAAATCCAGCAACTTGCCCAATTGGTCTGTAAGGATAAACAAATTATCTCGCAGCTTTTGCCTGGCACTCTCCCCGGCCTGGGCAAACACGGCTCGTTCCTTCTCCGCCATAAGGATGAGCCCGTTTGCCAGGGCCGGGGGTAAGGAAACACTTTTTAGTTCACCTTTTATCTGTTCCTCTATAACTTCCTCGCGGACAAACGGCTCGTCGCAAGGCCCTTTGCGCTTAGTACACCTCAAATAATTGTGATTTTTCTGGGTTTCGGTGGTTATAAAGCAACCGCACTCCTGGCAGTGGAATACGCCCCGATAGGTGTAAGGCTTTAACCTAGGCCCCTTGGGCTTGCTTTTACGGAGCATTACGGCCTGGCAAAGGTCGAAGAGGG
>JAVHPG010000134.1:0-2285 GCA_036170455.1 Elusimicrobiales bacterium | reverse complement strand
GCGAGCCACTTCTTATTTTTGGCTTCCATGTCGGCGCCGGCGCGGATAGGGTAGCGGGCCAGCATGATCTGCTCGACGGTAAGCATGTCCGGGTTGATCAGGTCGTAGACCTTGGTGTTTTTAATCTTGTAGTGGTTGAGGTTTCTTATGAAGGCGTCCCGGATTATCCAGCCGGAGGGGTCGTAGTCAACAATGCTGTAAAGGTAGAACGAACGCCTGAGATTTATCTTTGCGGCCGGGGCCGGCAGGCGCAGCATCATGGGCCGGTCCGCCAGGACCTGGCCGGACTTAACTTTCTTCAGGTCGTCCACGAAGTATTCCACGTTCATCACCGAGGGCTGGCCGCCCAGGGCGATAACGGAAACGTTGTGCTGCTGCTGGAGCTCGGTGAGATAGCCGAAGTGGCCGAGCTTCTCGGAGAAGGGAATGAAGTTGGCGTTTACGCCTACTTTCATGTTAGCTTCGTTCTCGTCGCGGAAACCGATATCCTTGTAAGTCATGAGCTGGAAGACCCTCACCATGTCGGCTAAGTTTTCGGTGAGCTTCTTGTATTGGTCGGTGTCTTTGGAAAGCGAGTCCGCCCGGGCGAGCGTGGACTTGATGTACATATACCAGTAGGTGCGGATCAGCTCGTGAAATTCTTTCTCGCCGGCGGCGATGCGCTCCTTCATCTGCCAGACCAGGTTGCGCATGAGCCGGGCGACATTGACCGGGTATTTGGGGGCGGCGCCCTCGGCCTTGAAGTTTTTTATGAGCCAGTCTTTGTCCTGGTCATGGATAAGTTCATCGTAATGGTGGATACCTGCCTTCCGGAGGCGGTCGCCGAGGGATTTTGTCATAGAAAAGAGTATATAATCAAATACGGCTATTTAACAACCTTTTTTAGGCTGATACGGGCTAACAGCCTGTTTCAATGGGTGTTTTCCGAGTAGCAAAAAGAGGCCAAACCGTGCCCTATTCTAGGTAGGTGATTTTGGGCTTCCGGGGCACGCGTCGCCCGGTAAAGCGGCGTTCGGCCAGTCCCTCCAGTTTTTTTCCATAATCTTTCTCGGCTTTGCCGCCATCGCCTTTTTCGTCTCGTGTTTCCGTGAATTTTTCAGCGTGACCGTTCAGCAGCCCGAAACCGCTCCGGCGCCGCCCAAGACCGTACAGCCGCAGCCCGCTCCGCCGCCTGCTCCAAAAAAACGGAAATATACCGACCGCGATTTCATGCCGGCAGCCCTGCGGGCCGAACTGGATGCCAAAGAGCCCCCGGCCGCGCCCGAGCGCCCCCCGAAACCGATACCGCCGCCGCCACCGGTCAACCGTCCCGTAAAATAAACGACCCGGCCCGGTAGCACAATGATCCGGAAAAAGAAAACCCTGCGCCTGATGGACGCGGGTTTTTTATGCTTCCGGACTTGAAACAGAAAGCTCCCGTCAGAATTTAGAAACGTTCCATTCCGCTTCCTCGCCTTCGGGCTCTATAGGCGCGGGTAGGGGGGCTTTGACTATCCCTTTGCGCTTCCAGCGGCCGGTCTTATAATAGGTCCCGGAAAGCAGCAGCCCGGCGATCCAGGCTATGGGAACGCCCCACCAGATCCCGTCGGTGCCCAGCCTGGCCGATAACCCGGCGGAAACCGGTATGCGGATCGCCCAGAGCGAGAGGATGGTGATCAGCATGGGGACGAACGTGTCCCCGGCGCCGCGCAGGGCCCCGGTGATGACGAACATGCTGGAAAAAATTATATAGAAACCCCCGACGATGAGCAGGTAGCGCGCCCCTATGGCGATCACCGCGGGGTCGGAAGTGAACATGGAGATCAGGTGCCAGCCGAATACTACCACTACCAGCGTGGTAACCAGCGAGATGGCGCTGGATATCAAAAGCGCGGCTTTAAGGCCGTGCTTGACCCGGTCCATCCTGCCGGCGCCGATATTCTGTCCCACGAAGGTGGAAATGGCGGCCGAGAGGTTCATGGCCGGCATCACGGCGAAAGTATCCACGCGCCCGGCCGCCGTGAAAGCGGCGATGGCGTCGGTGCCGAAGCCGTTCACGATACGGGAAAGCGCCATCATGCCGGTGGCCACCATCACCTGCTGCACGCCGGTGGGCAGGCCTATGGCCAGGCTTTTTTTGAAGATCTCCCGGTCGAATTGCAGGCCTTTCAGGCGGAAATTGAGCACCGGGTGGGTCCTGTTCAGGTAGACCACGCCCATGATGAACGAAGCCGACTGCGCCAGCACCGTCGCCCAGGCCGAACCGGCTATGCCCCATTTAAAAACCAGCACGAACAGCATGACAA
>JAVHPG010000133.1:9920-11312 GCA_036170455.1 Elusimicrobiales bacterium | reverse complement strand
AATTTTTTGAAGGCGGTTCTTTATCCAGTCCGTGAGCGATCTTTTAAAATCCCTCACGTCCTCCATCTCATGGGGAGAGGAGTCCTTTCTCGCGCACTGCCTCAGCTGGTATTCCACGATGTCCGCGAAAAAGTTCTTCTGGAAGCCATTCAGGCCCTTGAGCTTCGCCAGGTGCGCCCTCGCCTCCTCGAACCGGCCCAGCCGGCGCAGGAGCTCGCCCATCAGAAGCAGCGAGTTCTCTTTTTCGTCGGCGCCGCAGGTCTGCGAGCAGGCGGTGAAATATTTAAGGCTCTGCTCCTGGTCCTCTTTCAGCTTAGCGGGAGAGCCCTCCTCCTGCCAGGAAGCTTTCAAGAAGGAAGTAGCCACGTCGTAATCGCCCTTCCCGAGCTGGTTAAAGAGCAGCCCGACCCGGTAGTAGGAGCTGTGCGGAAGACCTTTTTTATATTCCTCCGAGGCGACTATCTGCTTGCACCTCGCCAGCTCGGCCGGGGGCAGCGGAAGCTTGTAGATGACGAAACCGCACTTGGGGCAGTCCGGCAGGAGCCAGGGCCAGCTGACCACGCCGAGCGGCTTGAGGTCCAACCGCATCTCGGACTCCGCGCCCGACAGGTCCAGCCTGGCGTAGAAAGCCTGCCCGCAGACGGGGCAGAGCATCTCTTTATCCGCGAACCTGGCCGCCGGGGCTTTGGCGGCCGAAGCGAAAGTAAAGGTCAGGCCGAGAAGAAGTATCAGTGTATTCGCCATTTTTAAGATCGCTGCTTGAAAGCCGCCAGACTCCCGTTAGCGGGGCTTGGAAAGATTTTCTTCGTAAGCCTTAACGAAAGCTTCAAGGGCTTCCACCCGCTTCTCAAGCTGAGCGAGGCGGTCGGCCGGAGCAGGCGCCGCTAGCGGAGCCTCTTCCGGCGCGGACTGTACGGCGCCGGAGAAAAGATGCTGGTAGCGCGCTTCTTTCTGGCCGGCCTGGCGCGGAAGGCGGGCGACCAGAGGGTCTTCGGCCCTGGCGCACAGCCCCTGCAGCAGGCCCTCGACTTCGGCGGTTCCGGTAAATTCGCAGAGGCGGTCGGTGCGGCCTTTTATTTCGCCCGGGGTCTGGGGGCCGCGCAGAAGCAGCACGGTTATGACGCCTATAAGCTTCGGGTCCGCGCTGTTCAGGAGCCTGTCTATATTGTGCCTGAATTTGGGAACGCGGTCCCCGGGGGCCTGCAGGCGCTCTATCAGGCCTTTTTCGATAAGGGTCTGCACGGCCCTGCCCATGGCGTCCGTATCCAGGTTCATCACCGGCTCGCGGCTGGTTTTCTGGTTGCAGGCGTTCAGCAGGGCGTTGAAAGTGAGCGGGTATTGTTCGCGCGTGGTGAGCGATTTTTCCACCAGCGACCCCAGCACCCTGGCTTC
>JAVHPG010000133.1:6891-9820 GCA_036170455.1 Elusimicrobiales bacterium | reverse complement strand
CTAAAAGCACGGCTTTGGGAAAAGCGCCGCTGACCTTGACGCATATCATAGGCACAAAGACCAAAAATCTCAGGGCCGTTCGGCCCAAAGACCCGCCGCGCGCTTTTGATAAGATTTAAAGGTAAACCGACAGGTCAGGAGGAAGTTCATAATGAAGATATTATCATCCATATTATTGCTGGCCGGCCTTGCCCCGGCTTCAGCCCAGCAGCTGCCGCCTATAGACGCCGGCTCTATCCTCAACCAGGTACAGAATTCGCAGAACCATTTCCCGACGCCCCCCCTGACCACCCTGGATATGTGCGTCTTCTCCGAATTCAAGAACAATAAGTGCTTCTTTAAGTGCCAGAGCGGCGCCATACTGACGGAGCCCGCCGTGAAGCCCGATTTCAGCACCGGCGAACCGGCCGGGGCCTGCGCCACCCACATATTGCGCCCGATCACCCAGACGGTCTTCACGAATAAGGCCATGACCTCCAGCCAGCTCAAAGACCTGCTGACGGACTCCAATCCCGAAATACGCAAGGCCGCGGTAAAAAGCGCGAAGAAGCAGATCCTTAACAGCTACATCAACGAGCAGGTGCTCGAGATCTTCAAGAACGCCAACGAGCGCGCCGACGTGCGCGTCGAGGCCGCGAGGACCCTTTCTTACGCCTCAAGCTACTACAAAGTTCCGGACGCTTTCGTCGAACTGCTTAAATACGGAACCCAGCCGCGCGAGCTGCGGATAATGACCTACAAAGCCCTTTTCGGGGCCGCGGCCGTGAACTCGCGCTATTCCGATTTCCTGGCCGACGCCGTTAAGTATAACGAAAAAGACCGCGACTCCAGGCGGGCCGCTATCTGGGCGCTGTTCTCCAGCGCGCAGAACACGAGGCCGCAGGAACTCCTGACCGACCTCGTAAAATACGGCAATGAAGAAGAGAATACGCGGATCGAAGCGATAGTAAGCCTTTACGGGGCCGTCGGGAATTACCGCGTCAGGGAGCTCCTGCTGGACCTCGCCAAGGACGCGAACGAGCGCAAGCCGGTGCGCCTCGCCGCTATCAAGGCGCTTTCAGGCGCGGCGGATTCCTCCATCCAGCGCTTTTTAGACGACACGATCCGCTCCGAGCGGGACCAGGAACTGCGGGCCGCCGCGATAGAGGCCGCCTCCCCGGACCTGGCCGACCTGAAGGTGTACTTCCACCTCGGCTACAAGCTGGAGAACGGCGTCTATATAAGCCCTATCGAAAGAGAATAAACCGTCCAAAGCCATAAAAAAACCCCGGGCCTCCCCGGGGTTTTTTATTTGCGCTAATGGAATTTATTCCACGCCGAGCAGTTCCACTTCGAAGCAGAGGTCAGCGTCAGGCGGGATCACATTGCCGGCGCCCCTTTTGCCGTAGCCCAGGGAGGGCGGGATGAAAAGCTTGCGCTTGCCGCCTATCCTCATGCCGGCGACGCCTTCGTCCCAGCCCTTTATGACATGGCCCGCGCCCAGCTTGAAAGCGAAAGGCTCTTTGCGGTCAACGGAGCTGTCGAATTTCTTGCCGTTGGGGAAAGTCCCGGTATAATGCACGGTCACTTCTTTGCCGCTGACGGCGGCGGGGCCCTCACCCACTTCAACGTCTATATATTTTAAACCCGACTTTAAAACTATTTCTTCGGCCATGACAGGTCTCCTTTTGTACCGCAGCTTAAGGCAATAATACCAAAATTATCAGCGCGCCGGTTTCACGGCCAGCTTTTCAGCGTAGGCATCCACGCTGTAGATGTTTTCAAGCGGCAGCCTCGGCGGCCGGTCCGCCTCCCCGGCGGCCTGCTGCGGCGTCAGCGCGGCGGTATCGCCGATTTTTTTGCCCAGGATAACGAGCGTAAGCACCATATTCCCTTCGGGGATACCGAGGGCCAGCCGGGTTTTTTCATTATCGAAGCCGGCTATCGGGTGGGCGACCAGCCCCAGCTCGGTCGCGCGCAGCAGCAGGGCCGAAACCGCCATCCCCAGGTCGAAAAGATAGTACTCCCTTTCCTTTATCACGCAGTCGTTCTCTTTTTTGGCGAAAGCGGCTATGATGACGGAGGAATTCTTCGCCCAGTCATTGCCCTTGCTCAGGCATTCTTTCACCTTCGCCAGCGGTCCTTCTGACCTGGCGAAAACGAATTTCCACGGCTGGTTGTTGAAGCATGAAGCCGCCAGCTGCGCCGCCGTCGCGAGCTCCCTGATAGTCCCGTCGGTTATCTCTACCGGCCCGAGCGCCCTGTAGGAACGCCTTGCTTCGATAGCTTCTTTAACATTCATATATCCCCCTTTTTCTACGTAAGGCCCGGAACGGCCGCGGAGCGGCGCCGGGCGAGCAGGAACAGCCACATCCCGCCGTTAGAGAAAGTGAGCACCAGCGGGTAAAGCCAGGTGGAAGGCGTGTACTGGCTTATAGCCATGAGGGAGAAAGCCGCCCCCAGGCAGGAAAAGAGATAGCTGACGGCCAGCTCCTCCTGCGGCTTCAGCCAGGATTTGCGCAAGGTCGGCAGGTAGCCTATGGTATCTATGAAGCACACTATGAGCACCGACCAGAAAGGCGTTTTGGTCAGGACCCAGAGAGGGATCGCCGAGAGTGCGACGGCCAGGGTCGCCCAGTCGCTCCGCTTTATATCTTTTTCGCCTTTAAAATAGCTGATGACCACCAGGAGGAAACAGGTGGCGGAACCGAACCCCCGGGCCCAGGCCCCCGGCCCGGCCCCCTCGGCCACCTGCGCGGCGAAGCCGATGCCGGAGATCGTGCCCCAGATAAGCCAGGAGAAAACATGCGGGCGGGTCTTACCCCGGAAGATCCCGGCGAAATACCCGGCCCTGGAGCAGACCATCATGACGATGGATAAAGCGCCTAAAATAAAGCCTGGTTTAGTATTGAACATAATCGCCAACTACTATTATAGCAAGCCGCCGGCT
>JAVHPG010000133.1:0-6791 GCA_036170455.1 Elusimicrobiales bacterium | reverse complement strand
GCAAGCCGCCGGCTCCCGGTCCCGGCACTAATTTTTCTATAATAGTACTCAGGCAGCGGACTGAAAGGCCCCATGAAATTCCCAGGAAAAAGAAAGAACAAGCATTACTTCCCCGTCACCGAGAAAGGCCGCGAAAGCGCCGATCCCCATTTTCTGCAGACCGAGCCGTTCTACCTGGTCGGCATAGACCAGCTGCTGGTGGATATCGAATGCGGCGTCGACAATGAGTTCCTGGTCCGCAACCGGATCAAAAAAGGCCAGTCGCAGATCCTGGACGACAAGGCCGCCGAGACCATTTACCGGGACCTGAAGGCGAAGGGCAAAGTCCTGGGCGAATACGCCGGCGGCTCGGTCGGGAACACCCTCCATAACTACTCGGTCCTCTCCGAGGAGCGGTCCGTAGCCCTGGGGGCGATAGCCAGGAACATAACGGTAGGCGACTACGCTTTCAAATACATCCGCAACACCAGCGCCAAGGTCGACCTTTCCTATCTCCAGCCTTCGGAGAACTCGATGGGCCGCGCTATGTGCTTCGTGACCCCCGACGGGGAGCGCACTTTCGGCATCAGCAAAGGCTGCATGAACGACCTCGCCCCGGAATTCATCCCGGCGGAGGTCGTGGAAAAAGCCTCCGCCCTGCTTATCTCGGCGTATATCCTGCGGGACGAAAAAGACCCTATCTTCAGCGCCACCATCAAAGCCTGCGAAATAGCCCTGAAGGCCAAAGTCCCGGTAGTGATGACGCTGGGGACCAGTTTCCTGATAGAAGCCAAAAAATATTTTTTCCTGGAGTTCATAAAGAAGTACGTCACCTGCGTGGCGATGAACGACCAGGAGTCGCTGGCGCTCACGGGCCTGAACGACCCGCTCCTGGCGGCTGAGAGCGCGCTGGACCTGGCCGACCTCGTATTGCTGACGGTGGGCCAGCACGGGCTTTACCTGGCCGGCTACGTGGACGAGCAGTTCGCAAGAAGGACCACGCACAAGCTCCACACAAAGTCGATCGTGGATTATAATAAGTACGAATTCAGCCGCCCGATGCGGAAGGACGACTGCGTCAAGCCGGTGAAGATCTACTCCCACATCAACCCTTTCCTTGGCGGCCCGCTGATCATCAAAAACACGAACGGGGCCGGCGACGGTGCCCTCGCGGCCATCCTGCACGACCTGGGCGCGCGGAAATATCACCAGGCCAAAGTCCCGAATTCTCCCAAGAACCTGATAAATTCCCTGAGCTATTCCTCCCTCTCCCAGATCTCGAAATACGCCAACCGCGTCAGCTTCGAGGTCCTGGCCCAGAACTCCCCGCGCCTGATGCGCGCCCTCCCCGAAAAAGAAGACAGCCTCCTGGAAGCCTACTGGGACGCGTAGGTTCTGACAGGGGGGCGTGACCCTGCTCACCCTGTCCTCCAAAAATAGTTTAAGGGAAAAGGCTCCTGCTGCCTTTTGTATTTAATCCATTGTTTCCATGCGTATTTACCTCCCGGCCGCTAAGTATTACTCCGGATTGCCGGCTCATATCCCCTGTGCTATAGTTTGGCAGGAGAGCTGGCTGGCAGGAATTCCAGGAATGGCGATCTTATGAAAAACTCTAATATTATTCTACCGTTGGGCATCTTCGCGGCGCTGCTGCTTTCGGCCTGCGGTAAACACGAAAGCGCGCCCCAGCCGGATAATTCCCGGCGCGATACGGAAAGCTCCACTCGGGCAGAAGCCCCGCAGGGGGAGGCCGGAAGCTCAACCCTGCCCCGGGAGAAGCCCCTGCCTAAACTGGTCCCGGTCAAATCGTTCAGCCAGCAATCCGCTGAACGGACAGGTTTTTCCCAAAGCACAGTGCCGGTATCAGCAGGGGGCGGGACCAACGTGACAATTATCCAGAACGCCGCGCCGCAAGTGCAGGGAACCGCGGTCCCGGCCCCTGAGCCAGCCCCGAAGAAACCCGCGGCCCGGCCCGTATACTGACAGCGGCGTCTCCGATCTAAAGAAATAACATATCGGCAAATAAGGAACTCAATATGCAAAAAACACCTGTAAAAGGAACCCACACAAGACCGCGCGGGCTTTGGCAGCACAGGCCGCGGATCGAACCGGCCACGAACGGGCAGCTTGCCGAAAACCGCGTACGCCTCAACCAGCTGATCGCGATAGCGCAGGAGAAAACGCTTCAAGTAGCCGCCATCATGAAGGAAAAAGTAAGCGAGCAGACCAAATTAAAGAGAGACCTGGACGCCGCTTTTAAAAAAACACCGGCGTAGCGCATCAGAAAGCGTTGGCCGCTACCAGGACGGGGCTTGAAAACCATCTCCATCACACCATGCGGGAACTGGACCTGAAAAAACGGAATTAAAAAGCATCTATCACGAGTTGAACGGGATAAAAGAACGCCTGAGAAAAAATAACTGAATCGCCTGTTCCCGTCCCCGATTCTTGTAATTACCGCTTCGCCCTGCCGGTTCCCGGCATGGTATTTTATTTGTTACACAGGCAAAAAGCCCCTATACGCGGAGCTGAACAGGCAGTTGAGCACCGAGTAAAGCCCCCGCCGCCCCTTATTTTATATATAATAAAAAAATGACGGAAATGGGGGACGGCGTTATTTCACGCCAGCAGAAGAAATCCTCGGTGGAGACTTTCATTGGCTGCCTGATGCCCAGCGCCAAGATGATCAGCCTGTATAAGCCCGGCCACCCGGCCATTACCCCGATTACCGAGCGGGTGACCGCCATCCTGGAGAAATCTTTAGGGCGGGACACCACCCTGGTCGCCGACATTAAAGGGAAAAGCGTCGTCGTGGACGACCTGCCCCTGGCCGAAACCAGGGATATCGCCCTGTTTGCGGGCACGCTCCATACCTTCGGGGTCGGGCAGGTCCTGTTCACGAACCGGCTGGCCGCGGCGGGCATGTACGAATTCCTGAAAGCGCTGCTGCTGAAACCCGGAGAGAACCAGAACCTGACCGCCGTGCAGCAGGAGCTTCAAAAACTGAAGATTGACGGCCTGCAGCTGTCCTTCGTAGTGAGCGTCGTGGACGCCGGCGAGGCGCGGCTCGCGGACCAGAAACCGGGGCAGCTCAGCGAGGAGCAGCTGCTGGCTTTCACCCGGGCTGAAACGCTGCAGGATTTCCTGCTTCTCCTTTTCAGGCAGAACGAACCCCTGACCGGGAAAGCCGCTGAAGCCGTGACGGCGGCCCTGGATAACGTCTTAAACCGGGAAATTTCGCTGGAGCAGTTCCAGGCCGCCATGCTGTGGGACCATTACGATCCGAGGATCCAGGCCTGCTGGTACCGCTTCATGCAGAACCAGCCGTGGGCGGGCAAAGACCGGAAGAACAAAGCCCTGCCGAAAAACGGCAGGAATACGGTCATCTCCCGGACCGGGCTGTTCCAGAACTCGGACCTGGCCGCTTTAAAAGTAAGGACGACACAGGAAAAACCTGATGCGATCCGGTGCGCTCTGGAAACCGTTCACGCCGTACTGCAGAAGCCGTCCATCCCGATGCAGGCCAGGCTCGCGCTGATGGCTTACGCCAGGCTGCTGTCGGAGCTGGGCAAGGACGGCGACATCAGGACCTTGTTCGCCGAATTTAAAAAATGGCAGGAGCCGAAGCCTTATTCAGAAGTGATCATGAAGGTCCTGGAAGAAAAAGTGGCCTCGCCCGTCCTGGCGGGAAACCTGGTCCTTTACCTGGGCACCCAGCAGGAAAAAACCGCGGGGTTCGCGGAGCTGGAGAACTTCACGGCCGCCCTGGGTGCCAGGAACATTTCCCTTTTCATCGAAGAACTCCGGAAGGCGGAGGACGTGCATAACCGCCGAAAAATTTCCCTGCTGCTGACTTCCGTCTGCAAAAGGCTGAAGACCGTCCAGCCTTTGCTCCCCGCCCTGTCGGACCCGGATTGGTTCCTGGTGCGCAACGTGGTGCTGATCCTGGGGAACGTCAATTTCCCGGGGACGGCGAAACTGATAGCCCCGGCGGCGTACCACGACCATCAGAAAGTCCGGGAAGCGGCTATCCGCTCGCTGGGCAAGATCGGCGACGAGATGGCGGTCGATACGCTAGCCTCCTTTATCGTGAAGTGGCAGGATCCCGAAGAGTCGTTCACGGCCATCACGGCCCTCTCCCTGCTGCCCGCGCAGGGCGTAGAGGAAAAACTCATACGGGCTTACGGCCAGAAGGACCATTATGCCACCCGGGTCGCCATCGTTACGGCGCTGGCGCGGGTGGCCACCCCGGTCTCCCTGAATTTCCTCGGGGGGGTGGCGAAAAAAAGTTTCCTGGAACTGCTCACCGGGGCGAATAAAGAGCTCAGGAACGCGGCGCGGGACTCTTTCAATATTGTCAAAGGAGCGCTCAAAACCTGATGGCCAGAAGGCTAAGAAAATCGCGCGCGGATAACCAGCGCTGGACGCAGATGGTCGCCTGCCTGCGGCTGATGAACCTCGCTTTCACTAACGTCCGGATCTATCCGCCCAGCCACCCGGAAGTCACGGGCACGCTGGTCAAGCTGCACAAGCTGGTCAATCCCCTGGTCGAGGAACTGGAAGACATCGGGTTCGGCTTCATGGACGAGCTGCTCTACCTGGAAGGGGCGATGTCCCTGGAAGAGACGGCCGGCAACCAGATGCTGGTGGACCGCTTCACCAAATGCCGCGTCAAATACCTCACGTTCACCAAAGGCATCACCAAGGAAGACCTGGTCACCTTTTTCCAGGTGCTGAACGCGGAAGCCGCCCTCCCCTCCAAGGAGCGCCCCAGGGAGATCCTGGAAGGAAAAGGCGTGCGGACCATCCATATCGTGGAAGCGGAGGTCGCCGAACTGGGCAAGGGGAAGTTCGCCAAAAAAAAGACTTTGCTGGACTGGTATGAAAAAGCGGTCGCGACCTACAAGCACGCCGTGGACCAGTACCGGCAGGGCCTGCCGGTGGATTTCAAGCTCCTTTACCGCCATATCGACGATATGACCGCGACGATCAAGAATAAGGGGCATGAACCCTACCTGCTGCTGCCGGTCCTGGGAAAGGGCCTCGACCCCCACGCCTGCCACAGCGTCAATGTTTCCATCCTCGCCTGCGCGCTGGGCCAACTGTACGGCCTTAACTCCGGGCAGGTCAATACGCTGAGCATCTCCGCCTTCCTGCACGACCTGGGGCGGCTGATCATTCCCCCGAGCTGGGCGGAACGGGACCGGCCCTCCACGCCCGACGAGCGCGGGATGGCGCGGCAGCATACGGTCTGGGGCGCCTTGTTCCTGTTATGCAAGGAGGAGCTGCCCCCGCAGATGGGCGTGCTGGCTGACCGGCACCACGCCGCCTTCTCCCCGGTTCCCGTAGACGGCGGCTATGTCCCCGACATTTTCCATAAAATAATCGCGGCGGCCGATTACTACGACCTGGCCTCCGTCAGCGATAAGTATTACTGGAACGACCACCGGCAGGACCGCGTGCTGCATAAAATGCTGAATCAGCGCGGGAAGAAATTCGACCCCGCTATCCTGAAGCTCCTCGCCAATTGCGTCGGCTTCTATCCGGTCGGCACCCTGGTCCGCCTGCGGGACGGGCAAAAAGGGATAGTCGTCAGGTCGAACAGCGTCCATCTCGCGCGGCCAAAGGTTTATTTATTCGAAGCCGATAAGGCGCCCGACCCGCTGGCCGATACGATCCCGCCTGGATCTTCGGCGGCTGGGATGATCGCTCCCGAAGAGCCGCCGCCGCCCATGGCGGACCTGGTAGAACTCGACGAAACGGGAACGGGCTTCAGGAATTCCGTAGTCTCCGTCCTGGCCCCGTCCTCCGGGCTCGACGCGAGGAAGCTCCTGGACCGCAGGAAAGCTTTTTTCCTGGACCATTCTCTAAAATAGCCTTGCTCGTTCAAGAGTGCCCGGGGTTATCCCCGCCTACGGAGCTTTCTGCGAAGCTTCGACGGCTTTCAGGGCGTCGACGGCCGAGCTGGTGATGCCGCCGGCGTAGCCGGAGCCTTCGCCTATGGGGTAGAGGCCGCGGATGTTTTCGGCTTCGAAATTCTTTTCTCGTCTCATTTTTACCGGGGAGGAAGTCCTAGTTTCCGGGCCCAGGAGGATGGCGTCGTCCGCGACGAATAAGGGGCACTGCGCTTCCCATTCTTTGAAAGCGGTCATGAGCGTTTCGTTTATGAAGGCCGGGAAGACGGCTCTCAGGTCCGCACTCTGCGCGCCCATTTTGTAGGAATTAATATTTAACGACGAGGAGAGCTTTCCGCTCAGGAAGTCACGGAGGTTCTGCGCCGGCGCTTTCCAGTTTCCCCCGCCCGCCCTGAAAGCTTTGCGCTCTATCTCCTCCTGGAACTCGATCCCAGCCAGCGGGTGCGCCGAACCGTAATCCGCCGGAGTGCAGGTTACCGCTATGGCGGAATTGGAGAAAGCGGAGCCCCTGGCCGCGTAGCTCATGCCGTTAAGCGCTAACAGGCCTTCCCCGGAGGAAGCGTTCACCACCTCGCCGCCGGGACACATGCAGAAGGTGTACGCCCCGCGGCCGGTTTTCCTGTTCGTAAAATTAAATGAATAAGTGGCGGCGCCCAGGCCGGGGAAATCCCTGTATTTTTTTCCGTACCTTATAAGATTGATGATCGAAGCCGGGTGCTCCACCCTCACGCCCACCGAGACGGGCTTGGCCTCGAGGCTGAGGCCTTTTCGATGCAGCAGCACGAAAGTGTCCCGCGCCGAATTCCCCACGGCCAGGTAAACAGCGGTGGCCGGGTGGCGTTCCGAGCCGTTTATTTCAACTCCCGAAACCTCGCCGCCGGAAAGGAGGAGATCGGT
>JAVHPG010000132.1:0-2314 GCA_036170455.1 Elusimicrobiales bacterium | reverse complement strand
GGAAAGTGAGGAATTTCCAGGTACCGGCGTCGTTTACGGGGATAATGCTTCCGTACTGCGGATTGGGGAAAGCAGGGGCATTATTGGTTTCATCCTGCCCGTCAGGGGTGTCGATAGAAAAAACCACGTTCCCGCCGGTGCCCAGGTTAAGCGGGATATTCGCCTGGCCTATTATGGAATCGTAAGATCTAGTGGCACTCCTTATTATTTCGCAGACCCAGCCCACATCGGTCCCACCCACGGCTATGCTCACCGTCCGCCCAGCGGTGCAGTCGTAAGGGCTCCTTGTGCTTACCTTCCCGGTGCCCACCTGGCGCGTGGCTACGGCGTCCCAGGTTATGGAACCGTCGGCATTCAGGTCGCCGCGTCTTAAATAGGTTTTGTTCCAGGGACTGGCGGTCTTGTCCACATCGCCGTCATTGGCTATGATATAAACCGAGCTCGAAGACTCTATATAGAAAACGCTGCCGTACATGGTAGACATGCTGAAGCCGGCTGTCACGGTGGAAACGGCAATTCCCTCAGGGGACCAGGCGGAACCATTATAAGACTGGTAGGCGAAGCCGCCGGCGTTTTCATAGAAAACCCAGGTACGCCCGTAACCCACGTGATAGAACACTTTTCTGGAACTGGGAATGTCCGTGGTAAAGGCCCCGTCAATTATCTGCGGGGCCGCAAAAGCCTGGGACTGAAGGACAACGAACAGTGCGGCCGCAATGAAAAAGGCTGCAGGAGCCTTTTTGGCAATGCGGGCAAAAAGCGGGCCTAAAAAGGATTTTGACGTAAAAATCCATTTATCTATAAAGGCTTTATTACTTTCCGCTTTCAGCATAAAATCAGCGCATTATTACCCGGCTTTCCCCTTAAAAAAAAGGAAAGAGCCTTTTCAGGACTCACTGCCGAGGCTTCGCCTCACCAAGTCACTGCCGAGGCTTCGCCTCACCAAGGACGCCGCTTACTTTCTTACTTTCCCAGGCTTTTCAAGACATTGTCCGCCCACCTGGAGAGTTTCTGGTCCTTGCCGGCCTTAAGAACGGCTAAGGCCGCCGCCGCTTTCGGGGTCCCTATCTTGCCAAGGCTCTCCACCGAGGCTTTTTTAACAAAATCATCCTTGTCCTCAACCGCGGCCTTAAGCAGGGCGTCACCCCCCTCGTCCGCCTTAAGCCGGCCCAGAACCTCGGCCGCCTTCCAGCGGGTATTCCTGTCGGGGTTGGCCAGAAGCGCGGCGAGGGGCGGCACAGCCCGCTTGTCGCCCAGATCGCCAAGACCGTCCATCAGCCCCAGCCTGGTCTCTTTATCCGCCCCGGCCAGGGAGTCCGAAAGGGTTTGAAAAGCCGAATTGTCCTTTGACCCGCCTATCAGCCTGGCAGCCTTCTCTTTTATGAGCGGGTCCTCATCCGACAGGGATTCCTTCAGCAGCGAAATTTTTTCCGGGTTTTGAGGCCCCGAGAGCGACTCCAGCGCTTTCCTCCGCTTTTTATGGTCGGCGTCTTTAAGGTCTCTCCTGACCGCGCTCAGGTCCTGGGCTGGCGCGGCGGCGGAACTTATAGCCAGGGCGGGCTGACTTTTTTTATTTGCCGCGCCGCTCTTCAGAAGCGTTTTAACGCCGGCTTTAGCGGCCCGGCCCTTAGACTCTTCGGCGGAAGAACCGGGTACTGGGCAGAGCAGGATAAGGCACGCAAAAGAAAGCAGGAGAACCGCCGCGGATATCGTTCCGCCGGATCCCCCCGCCGCAGCGTTTTTCTTTTTCATAATCTTCCCCGCGCAACCAGGCTTATAAACAGACTAATGTATGGCCTGAACTGCTGCAAAACAAAAAACGACCGCGCCACGCGGCAATATTTCTTTTTTAGTCCGTTCTAACCGCAAAAGGCCGTGGAACGGTACGCGCGAAAGAATTGCCGCAAAGCGTAGATATTAAACTATTATAATATAAAAATATCATTTCGCAAATATTATATATTTGTGGATTGATCGAAATCAGCCTGGAAGACCTCTCTGTATCCTTAGCCGCGCAGAACATTTTCCCTCCAAAACCCTGCTGAGGCTTCGCCTCGCCAGAGACTGTCGAGGCTTCGCCTCACCAGAGATCGCCTCACCAGAGAACGCATAAAAAAAGGCCGTTTCTGCTCTCTTCGCCTTAGCCCGGTGCTGGGCTAATACCCCGAAGACAGCAGAAACGGCCTGAATCCGTTCCAAACACGCCGGCTGAACCGGTCGGTCTTTTCTCTTCGGCAGCCTGACCCCCGCGCATTTAGCGGGTCTTAGCTTTGCGCCGCCGGCTTTAGCCGGCTTTGCTATTATCGGACACTAC